>NZ_JBVIIM010000011.1:0-234976 GCF_055569765.1 Streptomyces sp. NPDC031365
TGTTGAGTTCTCAAGGAACGGACGCTTCCTTCGTACTCACCCTCTCGGGCTTTCCTCCGGGCGCTTCCCTTCGGTGTTTCCGACTCTATCAGATCCTTTCGGGCCTGATTCCCAGTCGGCGGGTTATGCCGGTCGGCCCGCGGCTTTCGCCTGTCGGCCTTTCGACATTCACTACGTTAACCGATTCCCCCGCTCGATTCATAATCGAGTACTGCGGTTCTGAATTCAGTCATGCGGACATGACACATTCGACCCCGCTGAGGGTGATCGTAGGTAGTGGGTTGGCCACTTCCGGCTGCAGGCGATCGCCGTACCCGGTTCAAGCGGCTCGGACTACACTACGCACATTCCAAGGTCGAGTCAACTTCGGCGACCCCGCGGCACGGGGCTCAGGCTCCGGCGGGCGGCTTGGCTCGCGGGCTCAGTCGGTACGCCGAGACCGTTGGATCACCGGCGAGGAAGAAGCGGTGCTGCCAGTCGTGGGCTCTGCTCACGCCCACTCGGGGACCGACCCGGATGAGCGCGGCGGGTACGGGCTCACCCTCGGACAGCGTGACCGAGGCGCCTGCCACCACGTCCGTGCCGTTGTGCTCTGCCGTGATGCCGAGCGCCTGGCAGAGGTTTCCCGGACCTCGCGCGAGACGTGGACTGTCGACCTTGTCCCCTCGTCGCTCGCGCGCAAGGTCTTCCCCTTCGATGACCCGGCCGGCCCGTATGAGGACAGCCGATGCGATGCCGTCTGCCCCGGTGACGATGTTGGCGCACCAGTGGAGGCCGTGAGACCGGTAGACGTACAGGTGTCCCGCGGGTCCGAACATGACGGCGTTCCGGGGTGTCCTGCCCCGGTAGGCGTGGGAGGCGGGATCGGCCGTACCGGAGTACGCCTCGGTCTCCGTGATGCTGATGCTCACGGTTCCCTCGGGCGTCTCGTGGGTGAGAACGGCGCCGAGCAGCTTGAGGCCGACTTCTTCAGCGGGGTGAGCGAGATCCATACGATTCATGCTGACCGACGCGACATGGCCTGGGTGATGTAGGCCTCCGCCTCGGTCGGGCGTAGGGCGACCGGACTGTCCGGGGTGCCGCGGACCAGGCTCCGGCCGAGGTGGCCGGGGGCGACCTCGATGGCGGGGCGGTCAAGGAAGTTCCTGGGCAGGGGCGTACGGTCGGGGGTCGCGATCATGCCGTCCGAGGGTACTGGAGACGGCCGGTGCCACGGGGTGGTCACCGGGCGCCGCACTTGCCAGGGTGAGGGTCGACGGAACCGGCCACGGCCGGATCGCGTTGTTAGGGATCAGCGGTCCTTGCACAGAAGCGATAGCAGGGCGACAGAGGGAGAGTCATGGCGTTCAAGAAGCTGCTGGCGAGTCTGGGGGCCGGCGGGGCCTCGGTCGAGACGGTGCTGCACGAGGTCAACGTCGTTCCGGGCGGGGTCGTCCAGGGCGAGGTGCGGATCGAGGGCGGGTCCGTGAACCAGCAGATCGAAGGTCTGTCGGTCGGTCTGCAGGCCAAGGTCGAGGTCGAGAGCGGCGACCAGGAGTACAAGCAGGACATCGAGTTCACGAAGTCGTCGCTGGGTGGTGCCTTCGAGCTCCAGGCGGGTGCGGTGCACGCCGTGCAGTTCGGGCTGGAGATTCCGTGGGAGACGCCGATCACGATGATCGACGGGCAGCCGCTGCGCGGGATGAACATCGGTGTGACCACCGAGCTGGCGATCGCCCGGGCCGTGGACTCGGGCGACCTGGACCCGGTCAACGTGCACCCGCTGCCCGCGCAGAAGGCGATCCTGGACGCGTTCATCCAGCTGGGCTTCCGCTTCAAGAACGCCGACATGGAGCGCGGCCACATCCGTGGCACCCGGCAGAAGCTGCCGTTCTACCAGGAGATCGAGTTCTTCCCGCCGCAGCAGTACCGAGGTCTGCACCAGGTCGAGCTGAGCTTCGTGGCCGACGAGCAGGCCATGGACGTCGTGCTGGAGATGGACAAGAAGCCGGGTCTGTTCAGCGAGGGCAGCGACACCTTCCGTTCCTTCAAGGTGGGGCTGAACGACTACCAGGGGACCGACTGGACGGCGTACCTCAACCAGTGGCTGTCGGAGGTCGGCAGCAAGCGCAACTGGTTCTAGGCTCGGTTCCGACTGGACGAAGACGATCAGGAGGTACCGAGGTGCCCGAGCTCAAGCGGCGGCCGCTCCCCCACGACTTCCATCCGCCCGTGCCGTCGTTCACGGTGACGAGCGACGAGGTGAAGGAAGGGGCGGCGCTCAAGGACGCTCAGGTTCACACGGCCGGCAACACCTCACCGCACCTGCGGTGGGAGGGCTTCCCGTCGGAGACCAAGAGCTTCGCCGTGACCTGCTACGACCCGGATGCCCCGACGGGCAGCGGGTTCTGGCACTGGGTGGTGTTCGACATCCCGGCTTCGGTGACCGAGCTGCCGACCGGTGCGGGCAGCGGCTCCTTCGAAGGGCTGCCGGAGGGCGCCGTACAGGTGCGCAACGACTACGGCAGCAAGGATTTCGGTGGGGCCGCGCCGCCGCCCGGGGACGGGCCGCACCGGTATGTGTTCACGGTGTACGCCGTGGACCAGGAGAAGCTGGGTCCGGACGCGGACGTCTCTCCCGCCGTCGTGGGCTTCAACCTGCGGTTCCACACGATCGCCCGCGCCCATCTGATCGGTGAGTACGAGGTGCCCGCGGGCTCCTGAGCGGCCCCGAGCATTCATCGAGCGTTTGCCCGCCCCTGGTCTTGGAATTGATCAGGGGCGGGCATTTTTCTGCCGAGGGGGTCGCGGGGGTCACCTCCCGCAGGAGCAGTGGATATTGCGTTGTCCATCTCGGCGTGCCCGGCCAGAGTTGATCCCAGTCCGCCGAGGGGTGGGCCGGTGCACACGGGAGGTGGGCTGGTATGCGGGACACGCTGGTGCTGAACGCGAGCTTCGAGCCGTTGTCGACGGTGACGCTGAACCGCGCCGTCGTTCTGGTGCTTCAGGACAAGGCCGTCGTCGAGCAGGCCCACCCCGAACTGCGGATGCGTGGAGCCGCGGTCGACATACCGGCGCCCCGGGTGATCAGGCTCTGCCACTACGTGAGGGTGCCGTTCCGAAGACAAGCGCCGTGGTCGAGGCGGGGTGTTCTGGTCCGGGACCGGCACCGGTGCGCGTACTGCGGGCGGCGGGCTACGACCGTGGACCACGTGGTACCCAGGTCACACGGCGGACAGGACACATGGCTGAACACGGTGGCGTCCTGTGCGGAGGACAACCACCGGAAGGCGAACCGGACGCCTGAGCAGGCGGGTATGCCGTTGCTGCGTAAGCCGTTCGAGCCGACGCCCGCCGATGCGATGCTGTTGGCGCTGGGCTCCGCGGAGTTCGAGGCGCTTCCCGAGTGGTTGGCGTTGGACGCGGCGTAAGGGCTTCGCCGTAGGGGCGTGGGGATCACCCGGCTGCGGGTGCGCTGTGGTTGGCCGCGCAGTTCCCCGCGCCCCTGAGTGGTTTCAGTCGATGGAGGGCTTCTCGCGGCGTTCCTGGGCCGGAACGCTGGGAGCTGAGGTGCCGTTGCCGCCCAGCCCGCCGAAGTTGCCCATCGCGCCGGAGAGACCCTTGAGGGCGTCGCCGATCTCACTGGGGACGATCCAGAGCTTGTTGGCGTCTCCTTCGGCGATCTTCGGGAGCATCTGGAGGTATTGGTAGGAGAGCAGCTTCTGGTCCGGGTCGCCGGCGTGGATGGCCTCGAAGACCGTACGGACGGCCTGGGCCTCGCCCTCCGCGCGCAGGGCCGCTGCCTTGGCCTCACCTTCGGCACGCAGGATCTGGGACTGCTTCTCGCCCTCGGCGCGCAGGATCTCGGACTGCCGGACGCCTTCGGCCTGGAGGATGGCGGCGCGCTTGTCCCGGTCGGCGCGCATCTGCTTCTCCATCGAGTCCTGGATGGAGGTGGGCGGTTCGATGGCCTTGAGCTCGACGCGGTTGACACGGATGCCCCACTTGCCGGTGGCCTCGTCGAGGACGCCGCGCAGGGCCGCGTTGATCTCCTCACGGGAGGTGAGGGTCCGTTCGAGGTCCATGCCGCCGATGATGTTGCGCAGGGTGGTGACGGTGAGCTGCTCGATGGCCTGGATGTAGCTGGCGACCTCGTAGGTGGCGGCCCGTGCGTCGGTCACCTGGTAGTAGATGACGGTGTCGATGTTGACGACCAGGTTGTCCTGGGTGATCACCGGCTGGGGCGGGAAGGGGACGACCTGTTCGCGCAGGTCGATGCGGTTACGGATGGTGTCGATGAACGGCACGACGATGTTGAGGCCCGCGTTGAGTGTCCGCGTGTAGCGGCCGAAGCGCTCGACAATGGCCGCGCTCGCCTGTGGGATGACTTGGATCGTCTTGATCAGGGCGATGAAGACCAACACCACCAGGATGATCAGGACGATGATGATCGGTTCCATCGTCGGTTCCCCGAACCCTTCTTAGCCTCGGCGCCTACGGCAGATCTTGTGCCTGTGGCAGATCTCGCGGTTGAAGATCTTGCTGGTCGAGTCTGTCAGACCATCGGTGCAACTGGGGGATTGTTCACCCCAGTTGTCTCGTGCGGGGTCACATGACGATGGCGGTGGCTCCCTCGATGTCCACAACGTCCACTTCCTGACCCGCTTCGAAGACACTGCCCGTGTCGAGGGCGCGTGCCGACCAGACCTCGCCGGCGAGCTTGATCCGGCCACCGGATCCGTCGACGCGCTCCAGCACGACGGCCTGTTTCCCCTTCAGGGCGTCCACGCCGCTGGCGAGTTCGGGCCGCTGGGCACGATGTCTGTTGGCGATGGGGCGTACGACGGCGATGAGCGCGGTCGAGACGATGGCGAAGACCGCGACTTGGGCGACGGCTCCGCCGCCGAAGATACCGGAGACCACTGCCGCGGCGACGGCGCCCACCGCGAGCATGCCGAGTTCCGGCATCGCGGTGATCACCAGCCCGATGCCGAGTGCCGCCGCGCCGATCAGCCACCACAGCCATGCGTCGATGTCCACCTGGCCATCGTAGGACCGCACACCCGGTCGCCGACAGGGCGCCGATCAGTTTGAACGCGGCTTGGTGCTTCGGGGTTTGATCCTTTGTGGGGTTCAGGCCATCGGGAGGCCCTGGGCGGTCCATCGGTCGCCGACCTGTTCGACGACGAGCGGGAGGCCGAAGCAGAGGGAGAGGTTGCGGGAGGTGAGTTCGAGCTCCAGCGGGCCGGCTGCGAGGACCTTGCCCTGACGGATCATCAGGACGTGGGTGAAGCCCGGGGCGATCTCCTCGACATGGTGGGTGACCATGATCATGGAGGGGGCGATCGGGTCGCGGGCGAGACGGCCGAGGCGGCGTACGAGGTCCTCGCGGCCGCCGAGGTCGAGGCCGGCGGCGGGCTCGTCGAGGAGCAGCAGTTCGGGGTCGGTCATCAGGGCGCGGGCGATGAGGGTGCGCTTGCGCTCGCCCTCGGAGAGGGTGCCGAACTTACGGTCCAGGTATTCGGACATGCCGAGGCGGTCGAGGAAGGCGCGGGCACGCTGCTCGTCGATGGCCTCGTACTCCTCCTGCCAGCCGGCGGTCATGCCGTAGGCGGCGGTGAGCACGGTCTGCAGGACGGTCTGCTTCTTGGGCAGTTTGTCGGCCATGGCGATGCCTGCCATGCCGATGCGGGGACGCAGCTCGAAGACGTCGGTGCCGGGTTTGCCGAGGGTCTCGCCGAGGATGGTGGCGGTGCCCTTGCTGGGGTAGAGGTAGCTGGACGCGAGGTTCAGAAGGGTGGTCTTGCCCGCGCCATTGGGGCCCAGGATGACCCAGCGCTCGCCCTCTTTGACCGACCAGGAGACCTGGTCCACCAGAGCCCGGCCCTCACGGACCACAGATACGTCCTGAAGCTCCAGAACATCGCTCATGAGCGCGTTGTCTCCCCTTGCAGTGTGGCCTGTCTCGGCTGTCGCGTACGCCTTGTGGGTCGGTCCGCCGCCCCCATGGGCGCAGCCCATCATGAAATCTACGCCACTGGTCGACCCGGACATTCCTCCGGTCCGGTTCTTGGGCCTGTCTAGGGTGTACGCATGCTCTCGGAACCTCGCTCTGGACGCCTTGCCGCTTGGGGAAATGCCCTGCTTGCCGGACTCGTTTCGCCGGACGACGCCGTGCTCGCCGTCGTGGCGGAGGACGCGGTGCACCGGGTGCAGGGGCTGCCGGACGAGTCCGCGCCCGTGGGACTCACCCTGGCGCTGGGGCGGCTGCGGGCACTCGGGGTGAGCGGGCTGCGGCTGGCACTGCCGGCGCCGGGTCATCCACTGGGGCTGAGCGGGCCGCCGGAGTTCAACGCGCGGGCGCTGGAGGCGGAGGAGGCGGTGGTCTGCTCCGGGGTCGCGCTGGGGCTGGTGCCGGAGGTGTACGAGGCCGGACCCGACGGTGATGTGCACGTCGAGGTCGTCTGGCACTGTCTGCCGGTGTGGGAGGCGCCGCCGGCCGATGTGCCCTCGCTCGGAGAGGCGGAACGGGAGCTGGCGGAGGCGTTGCGGGAGGCGACCGAGGTCCTGACGCGACTGGACGTGGCCGGGTCGGGGCCGGTGGCGGAGGCGGCGATCGATGCGTACCGGGTGCGGGCGTCGGCCTCGCGGGGGCGGGAGGTCTTGGCGCCGGGGTATCCGCCTCGGGCGGTGCGGGTGCTGGAGCTCGCGCAGCGGGTGGGGGCGCTGGTCTCGCTGGCGGGGGGTGTGGGGCACGGGGGTGCGGTGAGTGCGTCGGAGATGTCGGCGCGGGCGGGGGCGTTGCGGCCGGTGGAGCGGACGGCTCGGCGGGCGGTGGTCGCCGCGTACAACTCCGTTGTGGAGGAGCGGGGGGTGGGGTGAGGTTTTTGGGCTCGGGGGCCGGTGCGGGTGAAAGTGCGGGTGCGGGTGCGGGTGCGGGTGCGCGTCGGGGGGTGGCCTGTGCGACCCGGACTTGCGGGGTGGACCGGCGTTTGGGTCGGCCGGGGGTGAGTCGCGCTGCCCGGCGCCTGCGGGGTGCCGCCGCGCCCACCCGTGCCGCCCCAGCGGCACGACTGCCCGCGGGGAACGGGGGGAGCGGGGAGCGGAGGGAGCGGGGAGCGGAGGGAGCGGGGAGCGGAGGGAGCGGGGAGCGGAGGGAGCGGGGAGCGGAGGGAGCGGGGAGCGGAGGGAGCGGGGAACGGAGGGAGCGGGGAACGGAGGGAGCGGGGAACGGAGGGAGCGGGGAACGGCACCGCGGGAAGTCGGGAGCGGGAGCCGGGAGCGGTACTGCGCGGGAAGCCGGGTAGCGGTAGCGCGAAGGGCGGGGGGTAGCGGTACCGCGGGAGCCGGGGAGCGGTAGCGCGGGGAACGCGGTCCTGCGGGGAGCCGGGGGTAGGGGTGGCTGGGGGTGTTCGGGGTGGTGCCGAGCCCCGGGCGCCTGGGTGGGGGCCGGGCGGCCGGGGCTCTTGCTGGGCGGCGTCAGTGGTTGACGGCGGTGTTGCCGAAGGCCGGGTTCAGCAGACCGATGACGTTGACACTGTTGCCGGACACGTTGACCGGGACGTCGACCGGGACCTGGATGACGTTGCCCGAGACGACGCCCGGGGAGCCCATGGCCGAGCCGTCGGCGTGGCTGCCGTCGGTGGCGGAGGCCATTCCGGTGCCGGCGGCGAGCAGGCCACCGGCCACCATCGTCACGGCCGCTGCCTTCTTCAGGTTCTTCACTTTCCGAGCCCTCCTCGCGATGACTGCGGCAGGCGCCGCAGCATGCGCTGGAGAACGCCCGGCGCCGACAATGGATACGGCCATCCGGGGGCATTCCCACTACGGTATGAATCTCGGACCGGAGGGGAACCCTCCGCCCGGCCGGAGGCGTCCGGGGTCAGCCGCTGACGCCGTGGCGTACGGCCCACAGGGCGGCCTGGGTGCGGTCCGCCAGGTCGAGCTTCATCAGAATGTTCGACACGTGGGTCTTCACGGTCTTCTCCGAGAGCACCAGGGCGCGGGCGATCTCCCGGTTGGCCCGGCCGTCCGCTATCAGACTCAGCACCTCCCGCTCCCGTTCGGTGAGGGAGCCGGCGCGCCCCGGGGCGGCTCCGCTCTCCTCCTGGGACAGCAGCGCGCCGGCCACCTCCGCCTGGAGGAGAACGTGCCCGGCGTGCACGGAGCGGATGGCTCCGGCGAGCGCGTCGGGGTCGATGTCCTTGTACACGTAGCCGGCGGCGCCGGCGCGCAGGGCGGGGACCACCGTGCGCTGTTCGGTGAAGCTGGTGACGATCAGCACGCGCGCGGGATGCTCCATTTCACGGAGCCTGCGCAGCGCGTCGACGCCGTCCATGCCCGGCATCTTGACGTCCATGAGGATGACGTCGGGCCCCAGTTCGCCCGCCAGGGCGACTCCCCCGGCCCCGTCGGCGGCCTCACCGACGACCTCGATGTCGTCCTGCACCTCGAGGAAGGTGCGCAGACCCCGGCGTACCACTTGGTGATCGTCGACCAGGAGCACCTTGATTGCGTCAGCCACCGGGGACCTCCATCTCGATCGTGGTGCCCTTGCCGGGCGCCGATTCCACGGTGAGCCTGCCGCCGGCCCCGCTCGCCCGGTCCCGCATGGAGACCAGGCCCAGATGGCGGCCCGCGCGGCGGACGATACGCGGGTCGAACCCGCTGCCGTCGTCACTGACCCGCAGGACCGCCCCGCCGCCCCGGCGGTCCAGGGTGACGTCGACGCGGTCGCCCCCGGAATGCCGCAGGGCGTTGTGCAGGGCCTCCTGGGCGACGCGCAGCACCGCCTCCTCCTGGGCTGCGGGCAGGGCACGTACGCCGTGGCCGGTGAAGGTCACCCGCGCGGTGTGGGCGCGGTCGAGGACCCGTACCTGCGTGCGGAGCGTGGCGACCAGGCCGTCCTCGTCGAGGCCCGCGGGGCGCAGTTCGACGACCGCCGCGCGCAGTTCCTCGACGGCCTCGGCGGCGAGGGTGGCCACCTGCTGGAGTTCGCCCTTGGCACGGGACGGGTCGCGGTCGACGAGGCGGGTGGCGGCCTGGGCGGTGAGCCGCAGGGAGAAGAGTTTCTGGCTGACGGCGTCGTGCAGTTCGTGGGCGAGGCGGGAGCGTTCCTCGGCGATGGTCAGCTCGCGGCTGCGTTCGTAGAGCCGGGCGTTGGTGAGGGCGATCGCGGCGTGCTGGGCGAGGATGCCGAGCAGTTCCTCGTCGTCCCCGGTGAAGCCGCAGGTGCCCTCCGGCTTGGCGCGACGCTTGTTGGCCAGGAACAGGGCTCCGATGACCTCGTCGCCGTCACGAATGGGCAGGCCCAGGAAGTCGGCCAGGTCGGGGTGGGCGCTGGGCCAGCCCTCGAAGCGCGGGTCGCGGCGCACGTCGGCGAGGCGCTGCGGGGTCGCCTCGTTCAGCATCGCGGCGAGGATGCCGTGCTGGCGCGGCAGAGGGCCGATGGCCTTCCACTGGTCGTCGCTGACGCCGTCGACCACGAACTGGGCGAAGCCGCCGTGATCGTCGGGCACGCCGAGGGCGGCGTACTGCGCGTCGAGCAGTTCACGGGCCGAGGCGACGATCGTCTTGAGGACGTCGCGCACCTCGAGATGCCTGCTCATGGCCAGCAACGCGGCGCTCACCGCGGCGAGGCCGGACCGAGGGCTGTGGCTCATGTCGTCACGGTACCGGCGGGCTGTGACAGCGGGGATCGGGCAGGTGGTGGCCGTCCGCCGGGCGATGGACCTAGGTCCGAGGGCCCGCGCCACGTCCGGGGTGTAGGACCAGGGACCCGGGGACGGCGGCGTAGGGCGAACGGACCCGGGCCCCTGCGTCCCCGGCCCGAGGCGACGGCGGCGGGCCGGTCCCTACGTTGGGCACACGCCGATCACGCGGCGTCGACGACGACGAGGGGACGGTTGCCATGCCGGTCGCGATCATCACGGGGGCCTCGAGAGGGCTCGGGAAGGCGCTCGCCCTGGCGCTGGCGGAGCGTGGCTGGGACCTGGTGCTGGACGCACGGGGGCCGGTTCCGCTGGCGGAGGCGGCGGACCTGGTGTCGGAGTACGGGTCGCGCGTGACCGCGCTGCCGGGGGACGTCACGGATGCCGGACACCGGGCGGAGCTGGTGGCGGCGGCGTGGCGGCTGGGCGGGGTGGATCTGCTGGTGCACAACGCCAGCGCGCTCGGCGCCGAGCCGCTCGTCCGGCTGGAGGAGCTGCCGCTGGAGGGACTGCGGCGGGCCCTGGAGGTGAACCTGGTGGCGGCGCTGGGCATGGTGCAGGAGGCACTGCCGCTGCTGCGGGCCGCGCCTGCCGGCGCGGTGGTCGTGGTCAGCTCGGACGCCGCCGCCGAGGCCTATCCGGCCTGGGGCGGGTACGGGGCGTCCAAGGCGGGTCTGGACCAGCTGGCGGCGGTGCTGGCGGAGGAGGAGCCGGAGCTGCGGGTGTGGGCGGTCGATCCCGGCGACATGGCTACGGACCTGTACGCGGCGGCCGTACCGGACGACGACGGTCCGCGGCCCGAGCCGGCCCGTGTGGTGCCCGCGTTCCTGCGGCTGCTGGACGAGCGGCCGGCCAGCGGTCGCTACGGCGCTCCGACGCTGCTGGAGGAGCGGCGGTGACGCTGGCGGTCCGGGTGCCGGACGAGCTGTCCGCGCGGGTGCCGGTGGAGCAGCGCGGGCCCGGTCTCGACCGGGACTCGGTGCGCCTGCTGGTGTCGCGGGGTACGGAGGTGTCGCATCACGCCTTCGTGGAGTTGCCGCGGCTGCTGCGGGCCGGGGATCTGCTGGTGGTGAACACCTCGCCCACGCTGGCGGCGGCCGTCGGCGGGTGGATCGGGCACGCGCGCGTGGTGGTGCACTTCTCCACGCGCGGTGACGACGACCGCTGGGCGGTGGAGCTGCGGGAGCCCGACGGGCGGGGCACCACGCGTGCGCGCACGGGGGCGCCCGCGGATACGGAGGTGCGGCTGGTCGGTGGTGCGCGGCTGGTGCTGGAAGAGCCGCTGAGCGCGCGGGGTGAGCGGCTGTGGTGGGCGCGCGCGTCGTGTGACGTGCTCGGGCTGCTGCGGGAGCACGGGCGGGCCATCCGGTACGCCCATACGGAGCGGGATCAGCCGTTGTCGGCGTACCAGACGGTGTTCGCGCTGCCGTCACCGGACGGGGCGGGGAGCGCGGAGATGCCGAGTGCGGGGCGCCCGTTCACCGCGCGGATGGTGGCGGAGCTGGTGAGCCGCGGGGTGCAGTTCGCCCCGGTGACGCTGCACACGGGGGTGGCCTCGGCAGAGGCGCACGAGCCGCCGTATCCGGAGCGGTACAGGGTGCCGGAGGCGTCGTCGCGGCTGATCGGCGCCGTAGGAGCGGGGGGCGGCCGGGTGATCGCGGTCGGGACGACGGCCGTACGGGCGGTGGAGTCGGCGGCCGGGGCGGACGGGGTGGTGCGGGCCGGGGCGGGGTGGACCGGCCTGGTGGTGACCCCGGAGCGGGGGGTGCGGGTGGTGGACGGCTTGCTGACCGGGCTGCACGAGCCGGAGGCCTCGCATCTGCTGATGCTGGAGGCGGTCGTGGGGCGGGCGGCGATCGACCGGGGGTACGAGGAGGCGCTGCGCGGGCGCTATCTCTGGCACGAGTTCGGGGATGTACACCTGATCCTTCCGCAGTGACCGGGACCACCTCACACAGTGCATTGCTCCAGCAACTTCGAGTGAGAGCGAGGGGCGGCCGGTGTGAGGCCGGGCATAGGATGCACATCACGTACGAATCAGAGTAGGAGAGGCATAACGCCCATCCGAGCGGGACAGATTGCACCGTCTGCCCCGTTTTGCCATACCGGATCCACTACCCGGCTTCGTACGTCACACCTTTGCCCTGCCTTTTCGCGGCCGCTAAGAATGGCTGCGTCGCTCAGCGCCGTGGGTCCCGGATCCTCGGCGTTCGTGCCGGAAGCACCATGTCCCCACCGGACGTTGAGCGACCTCCGCGCTATTCGAAGAGGTCCGTCCCGCATGTCCAAGAACATCCTGACCCGTGGCCATAGTCGTGCGCTGACCCGTCACCACAGGCTCGCCGTCGCCGGTGTCGCCGCCCTCGGTGCTGCCGCCATCGGGTTCTCCGCCGTTCCGAGCAACGCGTCGACGAGCACCACGACCGAGGCCGCCGCCCCCGCGGCGAAGGTCGCGTACAGCACCGAGCCGATCCAGGACGTCAAGGCCGGCGTCACCGACCAGCTCGCCGGTTCCAGCGTCAAGGTCGAGCGGATCGCGGCGAGGAAGGAGGCCGAGGCCCGGGCCACCGCCGAGAAGAAGGCCGCCGCTGCCGCCGCGAAGGCCGAGGCCGAGAAGGCCCGCCAGGTCAAGGAGCCCGCAAGCCGCGCCGCCGAGCGCGTCGAGGTGAAGAAGGCCGCTCCCAAGACCTACAGCAACACCCTGGACGGCTGGATCCGTGAGTCGCTTGCCATCATGAAGAAGCGCGGTATTCCCGGCTCCTACGACGGCATCCACCGCAACATCATGCGAGAGTCGTCCGGCAACCCGAAGGCGATCAACCTCTGGGACGTCAACGCCCAGAACGGCATCCCGTCCAAGGGGCTGCTGCAGGTGATCCCGCCGACGTTCGACGCCTACCACGTCCCGGGCACCCCGAAGAACATCTACGACCCAGTGGCCAACATCACCGCCGCCTGCAACTACGCGGCCGACAAGTACGGCACCATGGACAACGTCGACAGCGCGTACTGAGGTCGGCGCGGACCTCTTCTCGCGAACCGAAGACGCCGAAGGGCGGCACCCTCCTGACGGGGTGCCGCCCTTCGGAGCCGTCCGGCGCGGATTACTTGCGCATGACCTCGGGCTCGTGACGGCGCAGGAAGCGGGCCACGAAGAAGCCGCAGATCACGCCGAGGACGATCAGCGCGCCCATGTCCATCACCCAGGCCCCGACCGTGTGCTCCCACAGCGGATCGGTGTCCCCGGCCGTCTCCGGCGGGCTGATCCTGTTGAAGTCCAGCGTGGCGCCCGAGGCGGCGACCGCCCAGCGCGACGGCATCAGGAACGAGAACTGGTTGACGCCGATCGAACCGTGCAACGCGAACAGACAGCCGGTGAAGACGACCTGGATGATCGCGAACATCACCAGCAGCGGCATGGTCTTCTCGGCGGTCTTCACCAGCGAGGAGATGATCAGGCCGAACATCATCGAGGTGAAACCGAGCGCCATGATCGGCACGGAGAGCTCCAGCAGCGTGAAGCCGCCGAAGACCAGGCCCTCCTCCGGGAGCTCCCGGCTGGAGAAGCCGATCACACCGACCAGCAGGCCCTGGAGCACGGTGATCATGCCGAGCACGAACACCTTCGACATCAGGTACGCCGAGCGGGACAGGCCGGTGGCGCGCTCCCGCTCGTAGATGACCCGTTCCTTGATCAGCTCACGTACGGAGTTCGCGGCGCCCGCGAAGCAGGCACCCACGGCGAGGATCAGCAGCACCGTGGTGGCCGTGCCGTTCGGGATGATGCGGCCGGTCTGCGGGTTCGGCGGATTGGGCAGCAGGCCCTTGTCCGCGTCGATGAGCAGGCTGACAGCGCCGAGAACGGCCGGCAGGATCACCATCAGGGCGAGGAAGCCCTTGTCGGAGACGATCACCGAGATGTAGCGCCGCACCAGGGTGACGAACTGCGACATCCAGCTCTGCGGCTTCGGCGGCCGCATGGCCTGCATCTGTGGCACCTGTACGGACTGCGGCGCGACCGCGTCGATGTCCGCGGCGTACATCTGGTAGTGCTGCGAGCCCTTCCAGCGGCCCGCCCAGTCGTAGTCACGGTAGTTCTCGAAGGCGGAGAACACGTCGGCCCAGGTGTCGTAGCCGAAGAAGTTCAGCGCCTCCTCGGGCGGACCGAAGTAGGCGACCGAGCCGCCCGGCGCCATGACCAGCAGCTTGTCGCAGCTCGCCAGCTCGGCCACCGAGTGGGTGACGACGAGGACGGTGCGGCCGTCGTCGGCCAGGCCGCGCAGCAGCTGCATGACATCGCGGTCCATGCCCGGGTCGAGGCCGGAGGTCGGCTCGTCCAGGAAGATCAGCGACGGCTTGGTGAGCAGCTCCAGGGCCACCGAGACACGCTTGCGCTGGCCTCCGGAGAGGGAGGTGACCTTCTTCTCCTTGTGGGGGTCCAGCTTCAGCTCGCGCAGCACCTCGTCGATACGGGCGTCACGCTCGGCGGCCGTGGTGTCGGCCGGGAAGCGGAGCTTGGCCGCGTACTTGAGGGCCTTCTTGACGGTCAGCTCCTTGTGCAGGATGTCGTCCTGCGGAACCAGACCGATGCGCTGGCGCAGCTCGGCGAACTGCTTGTAGAGGTTGCGGTTGTCGTAGAGGACCTCTCCCCGGTCCGCGGGCCGATAGCCGGTGAGTGCCTTGAGCAGGGTCGACTTGCCGGAGCCGGACGGGCCGATGACCGCGATCAGCGACTTCTCGGGGACGCCGAAGGAGACGTCCTTGAGGATCTGCTTGCCGCCGTCGACCGTGACGGTCAGATGACGGGCGGAGAAGGACACCTCACCGGTGTCGACGAACTCCTCGAGCCGGTCACCGACGATCCGGAACGTCGAGTGACCGACGCCCACGACGTCGGTGGGACCGAGCAGCTGTGAGCCGCCCTTGGCGATCGGCAGACCGTTGACGTACGTACCGTTGTGCGAGCCGAGGTCGCGGATCTCCATGCGCCCGTCGGGCGTCGAGTGGAACTCGGCGTGGTTGCGGGAGACCTGGAGGTCGGAGACGACCAGGTCGTTCTCCAGCGCACGGCCGATGCGCATCACACGGCCGAGGGAGAACTGGTGGAACGTGGTGGGGCTGCGGTCGCCGTAGACCGGCGGCGCCCCCGCGCCGCTGCCGGGTCCCTGCTGCGGCGGGATGTGCGGCGCGGACTGCCGCGGTTCCGCCTGCTGCCAGCCCTGCTGGGCGGGCTGCTGCTGTTGCGGCGCCTGCTGGGCCCAGCCGGCGCTTGCGCCCTGGGCGGCGTACGGCTGCTGCGGCCGACCCTGCGGCGTGGCGGCCGGGGCCGCGGCGCCGGTGAGGGTCACGCGCGGCCCGTCGGTCGCGTTGCCCAGGTTCAGCACCGTGTCGGAGCCGAACTCCAGATGGTGGATCCGTTGCCCCTGCACGAACGTGCCGTTGGTGCTGCCGTGGTCCTCGATGACCCAACTGCGCCCGTTGAAGCTGATCGTGGCGTGACGCCAGGAGACCCTGGCGTCGTCCAGTACGACGTCCCCCTGCGGATCACGCCCGAGGGTGTAAGCCCTGGACGGATCGAGCGTCCAGGTCCGTCCGTTTGATTCCAGTACGAGTTCCGGCACTCCATGCCCCACTGAGTTGTCCCCCGAATTTCCCCCATCGCAGGGAGTCTAGGGATGTCGAACATCGTGGGGAACTATTCCAGGCTCGGCCCTCTGACCGAAAGCCGGGCCTTGTCACGAGCGCGCACCAACACATCCACCGTGTGTGTCGGCGGGGTTGAAATCGTCCCGGAGAGTGGTAAACCACGCGAGGGGGGCATGCGCGGCCTTCTGCCGCGCCGCGGATCGGGGGGTCTGCCATGAGTGCTGTCACGAGCGTCGATGTCGCGGGGCCCGGCACACGCGTGCCGTGGGTCGATGCACTGATGTCCGCGATCGCCGCGGTGAGCTGGGCGCTGATCGGGATGGCGGGGACGGCGGCGCTCGGGCTGCGTCTGCTGGACGCGGACGCGGCCGGTTCGCTGGGGCCGATGACCGCCGCCGTGGTGGCGCTGGGGGCGGGCGGTTCGGTCACGCCGTCCGGCGATGTGTCCGCCTTCGGGCTGTCGGGCGCGGAGGCCGGGACGGCCATCGACCTCACGCCGCTGGGCGTGAGCCTGGTGGGCGCGCTGCTGCTGGCGTACTTCTTTCTGCGGTCCCTGCGGGCGGCGGGAGTGGTGGTCTCCCTCGCCGAACTCCTCGCCCGCGCGGGAGCGGTGGTCGCGCTGTTCGTCGCCATGACGGGCGGACTGGCCTGGGCCGGGCACGACGCCATCACCATCGACGGCGGCTCGCTGGGGCTGGACGATCTGCCGGGCGCGGGCGATGGCGGGGTCGAGATTCCGGGGCTGGGGGACGTCGGAGGACTGCTGCCGGACCGGGTCGGCGATCTCGTCGACGCTCGGGCCGCGGTCGGATTCACCGTCGACACGGCACCGACGCTGCTCGGTGGTCTCGGCTGGTCGGCCGGTGTGCTGCTGGTCGCCCTGCTGGCGTCCCGCCGTACACCTGTGCCGCGAGGCTGGGACGCCCTGCACCGGGTGGTACGGCCCGCGGTGTCCGCCGTCGTCATGGTGCTGCTGGTGGCGGTGGCGGCAGGGCTCGCAGCGGCGGGGTACGCGGCGATCGGCGACGACCACCCCAGGAGGATCGCGGGGGCGGCGCTGCTGGGGGCGCCGAACGGGGTGTGGCTCGGGATACCGATCGGTCTGTTCGTGCCCTGGGACGGGCGGGCGAGCGGGGCGCTGCTCGGGGTGCTGCCGCACCCCGTGGGCGACCTTCTGCGGGCCGGCTCGGACCGGCCCGTCACGCTGGGTCGGCTGGCCGAGCTCGACGGAAGGGTGTGGCTGCTGGGGGTGGCCGCCGCCGTGATGATGCTGCTGGCCGGGGTGCTGACAGCAGTGCGGACGCCGGTGCCGACGCCGGTCCCGGCGGGGCGGTCGGGCGTGGCCGGGTTCGCGGGGCGGTGTGCGCTGCGCCTGGGCGTCGCCACGGCACTGACGCTGCCGCTGCTGGCCTGGCTGACGGAGGTGTCCGCGGACGCCTCGCTGTCCGTGCTGGGCTTCGACGCGTTCGAGGCCGGCATCGAGCTGCGCGGGCACCTCGGTACGGCACTGCTGCTGGGGGCGGTATGGGGTGTGGGCGCGGGTGCGACGGGGGCGCTGCTGGCCTGGGCGAGCGGGGCAGCGGGGGCGCGGGCGGCGATCCTGGCACGGGGTGACACGGAGGCCGAGGGGGCCGGGGAGCGGGGGGAGGACGGGCACCCGGAGCGGGGGGACGCGACGCGGCCCGGGCCGTACACGCCGGGGGCTTCCTACCGGCCACCTCATCCGGACACCAATCCGTATCTGCGGGTGCCGCCCGACTCCCTGGAGCCGCCCGTCCCGCCCGCTCGCGGCGACGGCGGGGGCGATGTCTCCGGCGCACCCACCGTGACAGGGCCCGTCGGGCCGACCGGCCGACGCGGACCTCGGCGGGGCTCCGGGACTCGGAACGGGGGAGGCGCGGGGAGTGTCGAGCGGCCATCCCTGTGGCCGGACGAGGGGCCACCACCGCCGCCGCCACCGCCGCCGCCCTCGCCGTGACCGGTCCCTTTTCGCCCCGCCGCCCCTTTCCGTTCCCGTCCCCCGGAGGGCGCTGCACCCGGACCCCGCTCCTCGAACGCCGGAGAGGCTCATTCCGGCGGGGGCGAGTGGGGAAGCTGTCCGGCTGGCGGACCTCGGAGGCGCGGGGCACTGCGTGCCGGATACGGTGGGAGGACCATGAGCGCATCGCAGACCTCCGACGTCCCCACTCTCCTTGTCAAGATCTTCGGCAAGGACAGGCCGGGCATCACGGCCGGCCTCTTCGACACCCTCGCCGCCTACTCGGTCGACGTGGTCGACATCGAGCAGGTCGTCACCCGTGGGCGCATCGTGCTCTGCGCGCTCGTGAGTGAGCCGCCCGCGGGCCTGGAAGGGGATCTGCGGGCGACCGTCCACAGCTGGGCGGAGTCGATGAAGATGCAGGCGGAGATCATCTCCGGCAAGGGCGACAACCGTCCGCGCGGGCTCGGCCGCTCCCTGGTCACGGTGCTGGGCCATCCCCTCACCTCGGAGGCGACGGCGGCGATCGCCTCGCGGATCACCAAGGCCGGCGGCAACATCGACCGTATCTTCCGGCTGGCCAAGTATCCGGTGACGGCGGTGGAGTTCGCGGTGTCCGGCGTGGAGACGGAACCGCTGCGCACCGCGCTGGTCACCGACGCCGCCAGGCTCGGGGTGGACATCGCCGTGGTCGGGGCGGGGCTGTACCGGCGGGCGCAGCGCCTGGTCGTCATGGACGTCGACTCCACGCTGATCCAGGACGAAGTGATCGAGCTCTTCGCCGCGCACGCCGGCTGCGAGGACAAGGTCGCGGAGGTGACGGCGGCCGCGATGGGCGGGGAACTGGACTTCGAGCAGTCACTGCACGCACGCGTGGCGCTGCTGGAAGGGCTGGACGCCTCCGTGGTGGACAAGGTGCGCAGCGAGGTGCGGCTGACGCCGGGCGCCCGCACCCTGATCCGTACGCTCAAGCGCCTCGGCTATCAAGTGGGCGTGGTCTCCGGTGGTTTCACCCAGGTCACGGATGACCTGAAGGAGCGGCTGGGGCTGGACTTCGCCCAGGCCAACACCCTGGAGATCGTCGACGGGAAGCTGACCGGCCGGGTGACCGGCGAGATCGTGGACCGGCCGGGCAAGGCCCGGTTGCTGCGCCGGTTCGCTGCCGAGGCGGGGGTGCCGCTGTCGCAGACGGTGGCAATCGGTGACGGTGCGAACGACCTGGACATGTTGAACGCGGCGGGGCTGGGTGTCGCCTTCAACGCCAAGCCGGTGGTACGCGAGGCCGCTCACACGGCGGTGAGCTTCCCCTTCCTGGACACGGTCCTCTATCTGCTGGGTGTCACGCGGGAAGAGGTCGAGGCCGCGGACACGCTCGACCTGGGCTGAGCCGCCCGCCCGGACTCGGTCGCGGCTCTGGGCCCGGGCACGGCCGTGAGCATGGGGACGGCCGTGAGCATGGGCAGGCCCGGTATCACTCGGTCGGGGCCCAGTAGTCGGCCAGCGTGCCGACACCGGGCTCGAGGGACTTCCACGGGCCGGTGAAGGACACGACGGCGAAGGCGGCGGCCGGGTAGCCACGGCGGCTCATGCGCTCACGGGCGTCACCCTCGGATGCGCCGGCCAGAATGTCGGCGAGTCCCTGGATACCCGGGTTGTGGCCGACCAGGAGGACGTTCTGCGCGTCGTCGGGGGTTTCGTTGAGCAGGGCGATCAGCTCGCCGGGGGAAGCCTCGTAGATCCGCTCCTCGTAGACCGTTTTCGGCCGCTGCGGGAACTCGTGGACCGCGAGTTTCCAGGTCTCACGGGTCCGGAGCGAGGTGGAGCACAGGGCCAGATCGAAGCCGATGCCGGTGTCGGCGAGCTTGCGTCCGGCGACTGCGGCGTCCGTGCGGCCCCGCTCGGCGAGAGGGCGCTCATGGTCGGACACCGGCGGCCAGTCGGCTTTCGCATGCCGGAAAAGGACAATCCTGCGGGGTTCTGCGACGCTCATACAGCCCAGCTTCGCACGAAACAGGCCACGGGGCGCAGGGAGTTGACCAGTGCTTCCCAGGGTGTTCAGCGGATGATGAGCTGCTGCGCGCGCTCTACGAGGTGGGTGATCGTGGGCTCACCGGCGGCCGCCTGGGCGTCGGCGGGGTTGAGGATCAGGGTGAGGAGCGCCACGAAGGCGAGCGTGGGCAGGGCCAGGGCCCACCACGGCAGCCGGGTGTCGGCGCCGCCCCGGGGGGCCGGGTGGGGCCGGGTGTGCGTGCGCGCCGACATGGGGGGCCTCCGCTCTTCGTGTGTCCGTGACCCGCCGTCTGGAGGCCACATCTCGAAGGTACGGATCGTGGGGGCCTCAACCCATCCGGTGACCCACCTACTTGACCCTGACCCTGGCCCCCTAGGGGATGGTGGTGCCAGCACCACCATCCCGCCCGGAAGGGGCGCCGGAGGACGTCACGGGGCGAGGATGGTCGCGATCACGCCGATGACGATGAAGATGGCGAAGAACGCGCCGAAGACGAGCAGCAGCTTCCGCTGGCCGTTCCGCGGATTCGGGTCGAGTACTGGCATACGGCAAGTCTCGCACCCCGTTCGCCCGCGGCGTGCCTCGGGGGTGGCACGGTGGCCTGCCGGCCGGGGGTGGGCTGTCTGCCCGGGGTCGGGCCGTGTGCCGCGTGCACGGGGTCTGTCAACCACCGGATACAGGCAGTCGCTCGGCACCGGGTACGGGGCGCCCGGCCGACCAGCCGCAGACCTCCTGGCGTGCCGGGCAGGGGCGTTCCCCGGGCCGTGCCGCGCACCCGTTTGCCGGCCGTGCCGGGCGGTCGGGGTCGGGCCCGCGAGGGCCGGCGGTCGTGGCCTCAGGTGCGACGCGGCTTCGCCGCCCCGGTCCACGCGCAGTGCGGCTGGGCCGGGGCGGCGCATCGGCGGGATCGGGGCGGTCGAGGGCGTGGCGGCTCCCGGGCATGGGGAGCTCCCTTGCCCCGCCCGCACCGCCCTTCCCGTCCCGTCCCTGCGGGGCTCCGCCCCCAGACCCCCGTTCGCGCAGTTCCCCGCGCCCCTGGCGGCACTCTTCGCGCCCACGCGGCACAGCCGCACAGCCGCACAGCCCCAAGTTCCTACGCCGTCGCCTCGTCCTCCACCGTGCGGTCGCGGCCCGCCAGCACACCGACGATCATCTGCGGGATCATCAGGCCGGCCATCAGGGCGATCGGCAGCCCCCAGCCGCCGCTGTGCTGGTAGAGCACGCCCACCAGGAGCGGTCCGGGGATGGAGATCAGATAGCCGGTGCTCTGCGCGAAGGCGGACAGCTGGGCCACGCCCGCGCTCGTCCTGGCCCGCATCCCGACCATGGTCAGCGCCAGCGGGAAGGCACAGTTGGCAATGCCCAGCAGCACGGCCCAGGCCCAGGCACCGGCGGCCGGCGCGAGGTACAGGCCCGCGTATCCGACGAGGCCGCTCACGCCCAGCGCGAGGGCGATCGGGCCCTGGTGGGGCAGGCGGGCGGCGAGGCGCGGTATGACGAAGGCCAGCGGCACACCCATCACCATGGTGACCGCGAGGAGCAGCCCGGCGGTGCCCGCGGGGACGCCCGCGTCCCGGAAGATCTGCGCCATCCAGCCCATGGTGATGTAGGCGGCGGTGGCCTGGAGGCCGAAGAAGACGGCCAGCGCCCACGCGATACGGCTGCGGGTGATGCGCAGCGCGGGCACCTCGGCGGCTGCCCGGCGCGCCCGCGCGGCACCACCCCCGTCCCGCGCGGGGGCCCGCTCGTCCGGCGCCCCGCCCCGTTCCCGTACGAAGGGGATCCACGGCAGCACGGCGACGGCCGCCAGACCCGCCCACACGGCGAGGCCGGACTGCCAGTTCCCGCCCAGCGCGCCGGTCACCGGGACGGTCACCGCTGCCGCCGTGGCGGTGCCCAGGGCGAGGGCCATGGAGTACAGGCCGGTCATGGAGCCGACCCGGTCGGGGAACCAGCGCTTGACGATGACCGGCATCAGGACGTTGCTGACGGCGATGCCCATCAGTGCGAGGGCGCTGGTGGCCAGGAAGGCCGGCGTGCCACCGGTGTACGGGCGTATCAGCAGGCCGGCCACGATGGCGACCATGCCGGCGCAGACCACCGCGCCCGCCCCGAAGCGGCGGGCGAGGCGGGGGGCGGTGACACCGAAGACGGCGAAGCACAGCGCGGGCACGGAGGTGAGCAGTCCGGCGACGCTGCCGCTCATGCCCAGCCCGTGGCGCACCTCCTCGAGCAGCGCGCCGAGGCTGGTGATGGCGGGGCGCAGGTTCAGCGCGGCCAGCACGATGCCGACGACGATCAGCCGCGTCCGCCACGCGCGCACGGCGCCGTCCCCGAAGGCCGCTCGGACTTCGGGGGTGGCCGACATACGTGCGGTCGTGGACCTGAGGGTCCGGGTTACCTCGCGAGCCATGAGGTCCATCATAGAATCATGGGATGATTGGTTGTCCATGCCGAGGTCGCCGAAGGGCACCCCTGTCGTGCGAAGGTGTGTCATGCCTCTGAGCCATCCGCGCCGTTCGGCGCTGTCCGAACAGGTCATCACCGCTCTGCGGGCACAGATCACCTCGGGCGAGTGGCCGGTCGGCGCACGCATTCCCACCGAGCCGGAGCTGGTCGAGCAGCTGGGAGTGGCCCGCAACACGGTCCGCGAGGCCGTCCGCGCGCTGGCACACAACGGGCTGCTGGACATCCGCCAGGGCTCGGGCACGTACGTGGTGGCCACGAGCGAACTGGCGGGTGTGATGCACCGCCGCTTCGCCGACGCCGACCCCCGGCACATCGCCGAGCTGCGTTCGACCCTGGAGTCGGCCGCCGCGCGGATGGCCGCCGAGCGGCGTACGGACAGGGACCTCAAGCAGATCGACGCCCTGCTGCTGCGCCGGGAGGACGCCTGGGAGTCGAGGGACGCGGAGGCGTTCGTGGCGGCGGACGCCACGTTCCACCTGGCCGTCGTGGCCGCCTCGCACAACGACGTGATGACCGCGATGTACGCGGACCTGAGCGAGGTGCTGCGGGACTGGCTGCGCGGAGACGTGAGCGAGGGCATGTCCCCGGAGACGCACATGGACCACGGGCGGCTGGTGGACGCGATCCGCGCGGGTGACGCGGCGACAGCGGCCGAGGAGGCCGCCGCCTATCCGTTCGTGTGCCGTCCGGGGCGGTTCGGTCCGCCCTCCGCCGGCTGAGCCACGCCGTACGAGGCGCGGCACCGGCCGTACGGGGTCGTGCATCGCGGAGGGCCCGCGCCCCTTACGGAACGCGGGCCTTCGTGAGGCGTCCGGTCAGGCGCCGACGGCGTGCAGTCCGCCGTCCACGTGGACGATCTCGCCCGTGGTCTTCGGGAACCAGTCGCTCAGCAGCGCGACGGCACCGCGGCCGGCCGGCTCCGGGTCCTTCAGGTCCCACTCCAGCGGGGAGCGGTTGTCCCACACCGAGGCCAGCTCGCCGAAGCCCGGGATGGACTTGGCGGCCATCGAGCCGATGGGGCCCGCCGAGACGAGGTTGCAGCGGACGTTCTGCTTGCCCAGGTCACGTGCCAGGTACCGGCTGGTCGCCTCCAGGGCGGCCTTGGCCGGGCCCATCCAGTCGTACTGCGGCCAGGCGTACTGCGCGTCGAAGGTGAAACCGACGACGGACCCGCCGTTCTGCATCAGCGGCATGCAGGCCATGGTGAGCGACTTCAGGGAGAACGCCGAGACGTGCATGGCGGTGGAGACCGACTCGAACGGCGTGTTCAGGAAGTTGCCGCCGAGCGCGTCCTGGGGCGCGAAGCCGATGGAGTGCACGACGCCGTCGAGGCCGCCGAGCTCCTCGCCGACCACGTCGGCCAGGCGGCCCAGGTGCTCGTCGTTGGTGACGTCGAGCTCGATGACCTTGGTGGGCTTGGGAAGCTTCCTGGCGATGCGCTCGGTCAGCGTGGGCCGCGGGAACGCGGTCAGGATGATCTCAGCGCCCTGCTCCTGGGCCAGCTTGGCGGTGTGGAAGGCGATGGAGGACTCCATCAGCACACCGGTGATCAGGACGCGCTTGCCCTCGAGAATTCCGCTCATGGTGTTTCAGTGACCCATTCCCAGTCCGCCGTCAACGGGAATGACGGCTCCAGTGATGTACGAGGCGTCGTCCGAGGCGAGGAACCGCACGGCCGCGGCGATCTCCTCGGGCTGCGCGTACCGGGCGAGCGGCACCTGGGAGAGGATCTTCGTCTGCTGCTCCTCGGTGAGCTCCCTGGTCATGTCGGTGTCGACAAAGCCGGGCGCGACGACGTTGAAGGTGATGTTGCGCGAACCCAGCTCACGGGCGAGGGAGCGCGCGAAACCGACCATCGCGGCCTTGGAGGCGGCGTAGTTCGCCTGCCCCGCGGAGCCGAGCAGTCCGACCACCGAGGAGATCAGGACGACGCGGCCCTTCTTGGCGCGCAGCATGCCGCGGTTGGCACGCTTGACGATCCGGAAGGTGCCGGTGAGGTTGGTGTCGACGACCGAGGTGAAGTCCTCCTCGGACATCCGCATCAACAGCTGGTCCTTGTTGATGCCGGCGTTGGCGACCAGGACCTCGACGGCGCCGTGCGCCTCCTCGATCTCCTTGTAGGCCTGCTCCACCTGCTCGGTGTCGGTGATGTCGCACTTGACGGCCAGGCAGCCCAATTCGGTGAGGACCGCCGGCGGCTCCCCCGAGCGGTACGTGATGGCGACCTTGTCGCCGGCGTCGGCGAACGCGCGGGCGATGGCGAGGCCGATGCCCCGGTTGCCTCCGGTGACGAGAACCGAGCGGCTCAACGGATCACCCTTTCGATAGCGGTTCTTTACCCGCCCGAACGCCCGGACGACGGGCGGCGATGACGGGCGGCCTACCCGAAAACCTATCGGTCCGCGCCCGCCGCGGGACATTCGGGCACCGACAGTGGCGCTCGCGGCCTCCTGTCGGGTTCCTACAGTCCAGCGCCCGGGTCAGTCCGCCATACCAGGCGCGTGAGCCGACAGTCCTTCGGCGCGAGCTGTCTCGAGCATCCTGCGGTCGTAGGTCACCAGGGCGGTCAGATCGTCCCGCAGGGAGAGCGCGCTGGCCACGTGAATCGCGTCCAGCGTCCTCAGCCGCCCGACCAGCAGAGCCGCCGCATCACGTATCTCTCGGGTGAGGAGAACTTCGGTGATCCGGGCGTCCAGATCCTCCATGGCCTTCGGAAAGTGCCCCATGAGGTCCAGGGTCCATGGGACTTCCGGCCGGTGGCAGTATCGCGATCACGTTGCCGTGCCGGGTGACCTCGATCGCCTCGCCCTTCTCGACGCGGGCGAAGACCGCGCTGGGGTTGTACGAGAACTCACGGACGGAAATGGTGCTCATACCGCGCCCCCTTCACAGCGGGCAGGTTGTGCGTACATATCCCTGAAGGTACCTACACCCGGGCCGCCGCAGTCGCTTTCATGCGGTTCCCCTGCCGCGCACGGTGTCGATCGACGCGGCGAGGGCGTCGATGTCCGAGGCCGGGTTCCGCCAGGGCCGGGAGAGGTCGACGACGTGTCGCCAGATCCTCAGTCGCCCTTCCCCTACCGGCACCTCCACGACTCCGGGTCTGCCGGAGGCAGGGGCTTCGCCGACGGCGCGGGCCAGGTAGGCCTCGAAGAGGCGCCACATGGGACCACGCAACTGATTCACCCTACTGCCCCACCCCACCCCTTTCGCCGGCGGTTTGCCGGTCGTGCGCGCGCCAGGCATTTCAGGGGAGCCCGCTGCGTGAGACGTGGTTCACTGCCCCCAATGGTCAGTACAGGCAAGCCCCGAAGGGATTTCCACCCGTGCCCCATGAAGTCGATCAGTCGTTTCTGGCACTGCCGCTGAGGGCCCTCGCCGACGCCGCCCTCGCCCGCGCTCGGGCGCTCGGGGCGGAGCACGCGGATTTCCGCCTGGAGCGGGTGCGCAGCGCGTCCTGGCGGTTCCGGGACGCCCGGCCCGCCGGGTCGTCGGACACCACCGACCTCGGGTACGCGGTGCGCGTGGTGCACGGGGGGACCTGGGGGTTCGCGTCCGGGGTGGATCTGACCCTCGACGCCGCCGCCAAGGTCGCCTCGCAGGCCGTGGCCATGGCGAAGCTGTCCGCGAAGGTGATCCGGGCGGCCGGGTCGGACGAGAGGGTGGAGCTGGCAGACGAGCCGGTGCACTCCGAGAAGACGTGGGTGTCGTCGTACGACATCGATCCGTTCGCCGTGCCCGACGGGGAGAAGGCAGGGCTGCTCGCCGAGTGGAGCGCGCGGCTGCTGGCGGCGAGCGGGGTCGACCACGTCGACGCCTCGCTGCTCACCGTGCACGAGAACAAGTTCTACGCCGACACCGCCGGGACCGTGACGACGCAGCAGCGGGTGCGGCTGCATCCGGTGTTCACGGCCGTGTCGGTCGACGGCTCCAGCGGTGAGTTCGACTCGATGCGGACCATCGCGCCGCCCGTCGGGCGTGGCTGGGAGTATCTGACGGGCACCGGCTGGGACTGGGACGACGAGCTGGCGCGGATCCCGGAGCTGCTCGCCGAGAAGATGCGGGCGCCGAGCGTCGAGGCGGGGCTGTACGACCTGGTGGTGGACCCGTCCAACCTGTGGCTGACCATCCACGAGTCCATCGGGCACGCCACCGAGCTGGACCGGGCGCTCGGCTACGAGGCGGCGTACGCGGGGACGTCGTTCGCCACTTTCGACCAGCTGGGGAAGCTGAGATACGGCTCCGAGCTGATGAACGTCACCGGAGACCGCACCGCCGAGCACGGCCTGGCGACCGTCGGCTACGACGACGAGGGTGTCGAGGCGCAGTCCTGGGACCTGGTGAAGGACGGCACCCTCGTCGGCTACCAGCTGGACCGGCGGATCGCGAAACTGACCGGGTTCGAGCGGTCCAACGGGTGCGCGTTCGCGGACTCCCCCGGCCATGTGCCAGTGCAGCGCATGGCCAACGTGTCGCTGCGTCCGGATCCGGCCGGGATGTCGACGGAGGATCTGATCGGTGGCGTGGACCGGGGCATCTACGTCGTCGGCGACCGGTCCTGGTCGATCGACATGCAGCGGTACAACTTCCAGTTCACCGGGCAGCGGTTCCACCGGATCGAGAACGGCCGGCTGGCGGGCCAGCTGCGGGACGTCGCCTACCAGGCCACGACCACGGACTTCTGGGGTTCCATGGCGGCGGTCGGCGGTCCCCAGACGTATGTCCTGGGCGGTGCCTTCAACTGTGGCAAGGCCCAGCCGGGGCAGGTGGCCGCGGTGTCGCACGGCTGCCCGTCCGCCCTTTTCAAGGGAGTCAACATCCTCAACACGACGCAGGAGGCCGGGCGATGAGCGCGCCTGTGAAGAAGCCGCACGAGATCATCGAGCGCGCGCTCGAGCTGTCCCGGGCCGACGGCTGTGTCGTGATCGCCGACGAGGAGTCCACCGCCAATCTGCGCTGGGCGGGCAATGCGCTCACCACCAACGGCGTCACGCGCGGGCGCACGCTCACCGTGATCGCCACGGTGGACGGCGCGCAGGGCACGGCCTCCGGGGTGGTCTCCCGGTCGGCGGTCACCGTGGACGAGCTGGAGCCGCTGGTGCGGGCCGCCGAGGCCGCCGCGCGGGGTGCGGGTCCGGCCGAGGACGCCCAGCCGCTGGTCACCGGGGTGGCCCCCTCCCCCGGGTTCACGGAAGCACCCGCGGAGACCTCGTCCGCCGTGTTCGCCGACTTCGCTCCGGCGCTGGGCGAGGCGTTCGCCCGCGCGCGTGCCGGTGGCCGGGAGCTGTACGGTTTCGCCAACCACGAGCTGGTCTCCAGTTACCTGGGCACCTCGGCGGGACTGCGACTGCGGCACGACCAGCCGAACGGCACGCTGGAGCTGAACGCCAAGTCGCCGGACCGGACCCGTTCGGCGTGGGCGGGGCGCTCCACGCGGGACTTCAAGGACGTCGACCCGACGGCACTCGACGCCGAGCTGGCCGTACGGCTGGGCTGGGCCGAGCGCCGGCTCGATCTGCCCGCGGGCCGGTACGAGACGCTGCTGCCGCCGTCCGCGGTGGCGGATCTGCTGATCTACCAGCTGTGGTCGGCCTCCGGTCGCGACGCGGCCGAGGGGCGCACGGTGTTCTCCACGCCGGGTGGCGGGACCCGGGTCGGAGAGCGGCTGACCGAGCTGCCGCTGACCCTGCGCAGCGACCCGGACGAGCCGGGTCTGGAGTCGGCGCCCTTCGTGATCGCGCACTCCTCCGGCGGTGACCAGTCGGTGTTCGACAACGGGCTGCCGCTGACGGCCACGGACTGGGTGCGGGAAGGGGAGCTGAACCGGCTGACGACCAGCAGGCACAGCGCGGGCCTGACCGGACTGCCGACGGCACCCGGGATCGACAACCTGATCCTGGACGGGGGCGAGGACCGGTCGCTGGAGGAGATGGTCGCGGCCACCGAGCGCGGGCTGCTGCTGACCTGCCTGTGGTACATCCGCGAGGTCGATCCTGCGACGCTGCTGCTCACCGGGCTGACCCGGGACGGCGTGTACCTCGTCGAGAACGGCGAGGTCACCGGCGAGGTCAACAACTTCCGGTTCAACGAGTCGCCGGTGGACCTGCTCGGCCGGGCGGCGGAGGCGGGCCGTACGGAGAGGACGCTGCCCAGGGAGTGGAGCGACTGGTTCACCAGGGCGGCGATGCCGGCGCTGCGGGTCCCCGATTTCCATATGAGCTCTGTCAGCCAGGGCGTATAACCTCGTAGGCGTTCACCACCGGCCGTCGCCCGACCGGCCGTAGATCATCGAGGAGACACGAGAACCGTGACGGACATCGTCGACGAGCTGAAGTGGCGTGGCGTGATCGCCCTGTCCACTGACGAGGACGCATTGCGCAAGGCGCTCGCGGACGGTCCCGTCACGTTCTATTGCGGTTTCGACCCGACCGCGGCCAGCCTGCACGTCGGCCACCTGGTCCAGGTCCTCACCATGCGCCGCCTCCAGCGGGCGGGCCTGCGTCCGCTGGCGCTGGTCGGTGGCGCGACGGGTCAGATCGGCGACCCGCGGCCGACGGCCGAGCGCACCCTGAACGACCCGGAGACGGTCGCGAACTGGGTGACCCGGCTGCGCGCGCAGATCGAGCCCTTCCTGTCCTTCGAGGGCGACAACGCCGCGACGCTGGTGAACAACCTCGACTGGACGGCCGGTCTGTCGGCCATCGAGTTCCTGCGGGACATCGGCAAGCACTTCCGCGTCAACAAGATGCTGACGAAGGAGTCGGTCGCGCGGCGTCTGGAGTCCGCCGAGGGCATCAGTTACACGGAGTTCAGCTACCAGCTGCTGCAGGGGATGGACTTCCTGGAGCTCTACCGGCGCCACGGCTGCACGCTCCAGCAGGGCGGCAGCGACCAGTGGGGCAACCTCACAGCGGGCCTGGACCTGATTCACCGGCTCGAACCGCACGCCGACGTGCACGCGCTGGCGACCCCGCTGATGACCAAGGCGGACGGCACCAAGTTCGGCAAGACCGAGGGCGGCGCGGTCTGGCTCGACCCGGAGATGACGACGCCGTACGCGTTCTACCAGTTCTGGCTGAACGCGGACGACCGGGACGTCTCGTCGTACCTGCGGATCCTGTCCTTCAGGTCCCGGGAGGAGCTGGAGGAACTGGAGGAGCGGACGCGGGAGCGTCCGCAGGCCCGGGCGGCGCAGCGGGCACTGGCGGAGGAGCTGACGACGCTGGTGCACGGCGCCGAGCAGACGGCCGCCGTGATCGCCGCCTCCAAGGCCCTCTTCGGCCAGGGCGAGCTGGCCGAGCTGGACGACCGCACGCTGACCGCGGCGCTCTCCGAGGTACCGCACGTCAAGGTGGCCGAGCTCTCGGCGGTGGTCGACCTGTTCGCCGAGGTCGGTCTGGTGCCGAGCAAGTCGGCCGCGCGGCGCACCGTGAAGGAGGGCGGCGCCTACGTGAACAACGTCAAGGTCACCGCGGAGGACGCGGTCCCCGCCGGGGAGGACCTGCTGCACGGGCGCTGGCTGGTGCTGCGCCGGGGCAAGAAGAACCTGGCGGCGGTGGAGGTCACGGCGGGCTGAGCCGACGGCTTGCTCAGGGGCGGTTTCCGGCGGCGGGCCGGGAACCGCCCCTTCGTCACCCTACGGCTGGGCGTCAGACCCGCTGCCGCTGGTGCTTCCTGCGCTGCATCGCGGTGTACAGCATCTCCGCGAGCAGGACGATGACGATCGCCGCGCCCAGCTGGAAGATGTGCCGGCCCCAGTCGATGCCCCGCGTCTCCTCGATCCCGAAGCCCCGTGCGAGGGCGTTTCCCGCGACAGCGCCGATCATGCCGCAGATGGTGGCCAGCCACAGCGGGATGTGCTGCTTGCCGGGGATCACCGCCTTGGCAAGCAGACCGAGCACGAAACCCACGATGATCGCCCACAACCAGCCCATGGGATGCCTCCTTACAACGGCTTGACGCGAGCATTGCGACCAGTGTCGGACGACACGCCGTACGCCGCATGTCGAGCAGGGCGTACGGGCGACGACGCGCACGCCGTAAGGCCGGGACAGGAGCCGACCCGGGCTCGTGACCCGTGCGGGGGGCGGCGTAACGTTGAGCTGTCCGGACCCCGGTTCCCCGGCCGGGCGGCAGGCGGCCAGGGCGGGAAAGAGTCCGATTGCGGGCGGATGGTGAAATGTGATGCGGAAGCAGCATGGCGGCGGCAGCGCCCAGGTGTTCCGGATCACCGGCGCCCGGACGGGCCTCCAGGAAGACGTGCGCGGGCGGCAGCGCCGGTATGTCATCTCGATGGTCGTCCGTACGATCTCGGTCATCCTCGCGACCACGCTGTGGAACGTGGAGCGGCATGTCGCGATCGTGGCGCTGGTACTCGGAGCGGTTCTGCCGTACGTCGCAGTGGTGATCGCCAACGCGGGGCGCGAGAACACGCCGTCACTGCCGTCGACCTTCGTGACGACGCCGATGAAGCCGATGATCGCACCGTCGCGGACGAATGACGGTTCCGCGGAATCCCCTACGGAAGATGTGGCGTCAGAGCCTTCGCCGGGCGGACGAACGGAGCGGCCCGAGAGACGCTGAGGATCGGGGCGTGAGGGGAAACGGCGGCAAGCGGAAGTCACTTCTCCGCCAAGCTCAAGAAAAGCTCAGATCAATCATGTGCTTCCGGTGCCGGGGGCGGGGTGACCCATGACATACTTCGTACGCGCTCCGCATCCCCCGTCGGAGCGACTGACCGACGCCGGGCAGCTCCCCCCGTGGCTGCTCGGCGTCGCCTTTTCCGGGGACTTCGGGCTGCGCCGACCGGGTTAGGGTCGGCGGTGTGATGACCCCTGATCCCGAGACCCCGATCTGTTCCGCCAAGGGCTGCCGTGCCGCCGCCGGGTGGGTGCTCGCCTGGAACAACCCCAAGATCCACACCCCCGAGCGCCGCAAGACGTGGCTCGCCTGCGAGGAGCACCGCGAGCATCTGTCGCAGTTCCTCGGGGTGCGTGGGTTCCTGAAGGACGTCGTCCGGTTCGAGGAGTGGGGGACGCGGGACGTGTGAGGGCCCTTGGGCCGGGGTGGCGGCGGTCGTCCGCGGCTGCGGGCGCGTCGTGGCTGGTCGCGCCCACGCGTCGGAGCCGCACATCGATACAGCCCCGCGCCCCTGAGGGGCGCAGCCCCTAACCGCCGATGGCGGACATCGGCCTGTCCGGCTGGACGAAGGACGGGTCGTCCAGGCCCGCGCCCGCCTTCTTGCCCCACATGGCCAGTTTCCAGATGCGGGCGATCTCCTCGTCGGGGGCGTCCGAGCGCAGGGCCGCGCGCAGGTCGGTCTCCTCGGTGGCGAACAGGCAGGTGCGGATCTGTCCGTCGGCGGTGAGACGGGTGCGGTCGCAGGCGGCGCAGAAGGGGCGGGTGACGGAGGCGATGACGCCCACGCGGTGCGGGCCTCCGTCCACCAGCCAGCGCTCGGCCGGCGCGGAGCCACGCGCCTCGTCGCCCTCGGGGGTCAGCTCGAAGCGGGTGCGCAGGGAGGCGAGGATGTCCCCGGCGGTGATCATGCCGTCGCGCTTCCAGCCGTGCTGGGCGTCCAGGGGCATCTGCTCGATGAAGCGCAGTTCGTAGTCGTGCTCCACGGCCCAGGCGAGGAGGTCGGGGGCCTCGTCGTCATTGAGCCCCGGCATCAGGACCGAGTTGACCTTCACGGGGGTCAGACCGGCCTCACGGGCCGCGTGCAGGCCGTCGAGGACGTCCTTGTGGCGGTCGCGGCGAGTGAGGGTCTTGAAGACGTCGGGGCGCAGGGTGTCCAGGGAGACGTTGACCCGGTCCAGGCCCGCCTCCTTCAGCGCGGTCGCGGTGCGTCCGAGGCCGATGCCGTTGGTGGTGAGGGACATCTGCGGCCGGGGTTCCAGGGCGGCGACGCGCTCGACGATGCCGACGAGACCGGGACGGAGCAGGGGCTCGCCGCCGGTGAAGCGGACCTCTTCGATACCGAGGGAGGTGACGGCGATGTCGATGAGGCGGACGATCTCGTCGTCGGTGAGCAGGTCGGGCTTGGCCAGCCACTGCAGTCCCTCCTCGGGCATGCAGTAGGTGCAGCGGAGATTGCACCGATCGGTCAGCGAGACCCTCAGGTCGGTGGCCACTCGGCCGTAGGTGTCGATGAGCACGTGGGCCCCCTCCCTCGACGCGGATCACTCATGCCCGTACCTGTGAGCGTACGTGACACCACCGACAACCCACAGCGGCCCGAGGTGACGAGATGCCGGACGGCCGCGTCGCAGGGGCCTCCAGGGGTCCCTGCGACGCGGCCGCCGCGTGAGGTGTGGATCAGTGGGCGCCGGTGCCGGTGAGGGACCGGACCTCCAGCTCCGCGTACTTCTTGACGTCCGGCTCCTCCTTCGACAGGACGGTGCCGAGCCAGCCCATCAGGAAGCCGAACGGGATGGAGATGATGCCCGGGTTCTTCAGCGGGAACCAGGCGAAGTCGACGCCCGGGAACATCGCCTTGGGGTCGCCGGAGACCACGGGCGAGAACAGCACCAGGCCGACGGCGACGATGAGACCGCCGTAGATCGACCACAGGGCGCCCTGGGTGGTGAACCGCTTCCAGAACAGGCTGTAGAGGATGGTCGGCAGGTTGGCGGACGCGGCGACCGCGAAGGCCAGTGCGACCAGGCCGGCCACGTTCAGGTCGCGGGCGAGGGCGCCGAGCGCGATGGAGACGACGCCGATGAGGACGGTCGCCCAGCGTGCCGCCCTCATCTCCTCCTTCTCCGTGGCCTGTCCCCTGCGGATGACGTTGGCGTAGATGTCGTGCGCGAAGGAGGACGACGAGGCGAGGGTGAGTCCGGCGACCACGGCGAGGATCGTCGCGAAGGCGACCGCCGAGATGGTGGCGAGCAGGATGGCGCCCCAGGCCGAGTCGACGCCGCCGAGGTGCAGCGCGAGCAGCGGGGCCGCCGTGTTGCCGGACGGGTTGGACGCGATGATCTCCTCCTGGGAGATCAGCGCGGCGGCGCCGAAGCCGAGGGCGATGGTCATCAGGTAGAAGCCGCCGATGATGCCGATGGCCCAGTTCACGGACTTACGGGCGGCCTTGGCGTTGGGCACCGTGTAGAAGCGGATCAGGATGTGCGGCAGACCGGCGGTGCCGAGCACCAGCGCGATACCGAGGGAGAGGAAGTCCAGCTTGGTGACGCTGTCGGCGCCGTACTGCAGGCCGGGCTCGAGGAAGGCGTCGCCCTTGCCGCTGTTCTCGGCGGCACTGCCCAGCAGGTCGGAGATGTTGAAGTTGAACTTCAGCAGCACCAGGAACGTGATGAGGATCGTGCCGCCGATGAGCAGCACGGCCTTGACCATCTGGACCCAGGTGGTGCCCTTCATGCCGCCGATGGAGACGTACACGATCATCAGGACACCGACGAGGGCGACGATGAGGATCTTTCCGGCGTCGGAGGTGATGCCCAGCAGCAGCGAGACGAGGATGCCCGCGCCCGCCATCTGGGCCAGCAGGTAGAAGATCGACACGACGATGGTGGAGGTACCGGCGGCGGTGCGCACGGGGCGCTGGCGCATGCGGTAGGCGAGGACGTCGCCCATCGTGTAGCGGCCGGAGTTGCGCAGTGGCTCGGCGACCAGGAGGAGGGCGACCAGCCAGGCGACCAGGAAGCCGATGGAGTACAGGAAGCCGTCGTAGCCGAAGATGGCGATGGCGCCCGCGATGCCGAGGAAGGACGCGGCCGACATGTAGTCGCCGGAGACCGCGAGGCCGTTCTGGAAGGCGCTGAACTGGCGTCCGCCGGCGTAGAAGTCGGCGGCGTCCTTGGTCTGCCGGCCCGCCCAGACGGTGATGCCGAGGGTGGCGACGACGAACAGCGCGAACAGCGCGATGATCAGCGTGCGGTGTTCGCTCGCCTCGTTCGCGGCGAGGGTGACGTGGGTGATCGAGGGGCTCATGCGCCACCCTCCATACGGGTCTTGATGGCCTCGGCCTTGGGGTCGAGGTTGGCGGCTGCGTGCCGGGAGTACCACCACGCGATGAGGAACGTGGTGAGGAACTGAAGCACACCGAAAACGAGGGCGACGTTGATGTTGCCGAACAGCTTGGCGCCCATGAAGCCGCCCGCGTAGTTGGACAGCAGGACGTACAGCAGGTACCAGGCGATGAAGGCGATGGTCAGCGGGAAGGCGAAGGAGCGGTGGGAGCGGCGCAGTTCACCGAACTCAGCGCTCTCCTGCACCTTGGTGAACTCCTCGGGCGTGGGGAGTTTGTGTTGTTCTGTGGAGGGGGGCGGTGTTTCGGCGGCCACGGAGTCTCCTCGCGTTGCGGTCAGGTTCGGGCGGGGACGAAGAGCGAGTGTCCTCGCGCTTCCTGACCAAGGGCACGGCGCCACGCGAGGACCGGTTCAACGGCCGGCGCTTCTTTTCCCGGCCGCTTCGCGAAGCCGTTTCCCGCAAATGATTGCTGGCCGGCGAGCGCGCGGGATAGCTTCACCCTGCACTACCCCGTCATGTACCTGCCCGAGCACCACCCGTGTCTCGGGCCGGTTTCGTTTCCGGATGATGTGGAGATCCCATGGCTCATCTGCGTTCCAGACGCCGGCTCGCTCTCGCCGTACCCGTCGTGCTGTCCCTGACCGCCTCGCTCGGCTTCCTGCCGGGGGCGGCCTCGGCGGCCCCGCGGACGGTGTCGGCCGAGCAGGCGACGGACGCGCCCACCTTGGCGTACGTCGTCAACACCGAGGTGGACCGCCGCACGATCGCCTCGGTGAAGCGGGCGGTCGCCGAGGCCGGCGGAACCGTCGTGGTCACGTACGACAGGATCGGTGTGATCGTCGTCCACTCGGCGAACCCGGACTTCGGCAAGGAGATCCGTGAGGCGCGCGGCGTGAAGTCGGCCGGCGCCACCCGTACCGCGCCGCTGACCCGCGCGGGGACCACCGACGAGGGCGCCGCCGACTATGTGACGGCCGCCGAGGCGGCGCGGACGAAGGCCGCCTCCGCGGACACTCCCGGCAGCGAGCCGCTCGAGGCGGACCAGTGGGACCTGCGGGCGATAGGCGCCGACAAGGCCGCGAAGATCAACCCGGGCAGCAGCAAGGTGACCGTCGCCGTGATCGACACCGGCGTCGACGACACCCACCCGGACCTGGCCCCGAACTTCTCCGCCTCCCAGTCGGCCAACTGCGTGGGCGGCAAGGCGGACACCAGCGAGGGCGCCTGGCGGCCGTACACGGACGAGGACTACCACGGCACCCATGTGGCCGGTGAGATCGCCGCGGCCCGCAACGGCATCGGCGTCGCCGGTGTCGCGCCCGGCGTCAAGGTGGCCGGCATCAAGGTCAGCGACCCGGACAACGGACTGTTCTACCCGGAGAACGTCGTCTGCGCCTTCGTGTTCGCCGCCGACCACGGTGTGGAGATCACGAACAACAGCTATTACGTGGACCCGTGGCTGTACAACTGCATGGACGACCCGGACCAGAAGGCGATCGTCGACGCGGTCAACCGGGCCCAGCTGTACGCGCAGCGCAAGGGCACGCTGCACCTCGCCTCGGCCGGCAACTCCAACCACGACCTGGCCTCGGACGCCATCGACGACGCGTCCAGCCCGAACGACACCACTCCGGTCGAGCGCACCATCGACCCAAGCGAGTGCTACGACCTCCCGACCCAGCTCCCGGGTGTGGTCACGGTCAGCGCGACGGGTGTGCAGAACCTCAAGTCGTACTACTCCACGTACGGCCACCGGGTCGTCGACGTGGCCGCGCCGGGCGGTGACCGCAAGTACCAGATCCCGGACACCCCGTCACAGAACGGACGCATCCTGTCCACGATGCCGAACGGCGAGTACGCCTTCCTGCAGGGCACCTCGATGGCCTCGCCGCACGCCGCCGGTGTCGCCGCGCTGCTGAAGTCCAAGCATCCGTGGGCCTCTCCGGCGGCGCTGCAGGCGCTGCTGAAGGCCCAGGCGAACAACCCGGGCTGCCCGGAGTCGTACGACCAGGACGGTGACGGCGTGCAGGACGCGACATGCGAGGGCGGCAACCGGGTCAACGGGTTCTACGGCTTCGGCATCGTCGACGCGCTGCGCGCCGTCAAGTGAGCCCGCGGTCCCGCCCGTCCCGTCCTCCCGCAACAGTGAACGAACTGGAGACTTCATGACAGCGTCTCACCCGCGCCACCGCCGCGCGCTCGTCGTCCCGGCCGGAATGGCCATGGCGACCGCGCTGGCGTTCCTGCCGAACACCGCGGCCACCGCCGCCCCGGCCGACGGCCGGCCGGCCGCGGCCGCCGCCGACGCCGACGCGGCCTCGCTCAGTTATGTGGTCAACGTCCGGGGCGGACACGGCACACCGGCGCATGTGAAGAAGGCGATCGCCAAGGCCGGCGGCACGATCGTGACGTCGTACGACAGGATCGGCGTCATCGTCGTCCACTCCTCCAACGCCGATTTCGCGAAGACCGTCCGCACGGTGCGCGGCGTTCAGTCGGCCGGTGCCACCCGCAACGCCCCGCTGCCCTCGGCGGTCACCGCGGACATGGGGACCCCGAAGGTGCTCAGTGCCTCCGAGGCCGCCGAGGCGCGGGCCGAGGCCGCGGACGGGCAGGATCCGCTCCAGGGGCTCCAGTGGGACCTGCCCGCCATCAAGGCGGACCAGGCGCACGAGAAGTCGCTGGGCAGCTCGAAGGTCACCGTCGCCGTCATCGACACCGGCGTGGACGACACCCACCCGGACATCGCGCCCAACTTCGACCGGGCCGCGTCCGTCAACTGTGTGACGGGCAAGCCGGACACGAGCGACGGTGCCTGGCGGCCGAGCGCGGAGGAGAGCCCGCACGGCACGCATGTCGCCGGTGAGATCGCCGCCGCCAAGAACGGCATCGGCATGACGGGGGTGGCGCCCGGGGTGAAGGTGTCGGGCATCAAGGTGTCCAACCCGGACGGCTACTTCTACACCGAGGCCGTGGTGTGCGGCTTCATGTGGGCGGCCGAACACGGGGTCGACGTCACCAACAACAGCTATTACACCGACCCCTGGTACTTCAACTGCGAGGACGACCCGGACCAGAAGGCGCTCCTCGAGGCCGTCACCCGGGCCACGAAGTACGCGGAGCGCAAGGGCGCGGTCAATGTGGCCGCGGCCGGCAACGAGAACTACGACCTCGCGGCCGACGAGATCACCGACCCGGTCTCCCCCAACGACGGCACCCCGTCGGACCGGGTCGTCGACCCGAGCGAGTGCCTCGACATCCCGACCCAGCTGCCGGGTGTCGTGACGGTGGCGTCGACCGGCGCCAAGGGTCTGAAGTCGTCGTTCTCCAACCACGGCCTGGGGGTCATCGACATCGCCGCGCCCGGCGGCGACTCGACGGCCTATCAGACGCCGGCCCCGCCCGCCACCAGCGGTCTGATCCTGGGCACGCTGCCCGGCGGCAAGTGGGGCTACATGGCGGGTACGTCGATGGCCTCCCCGCATGTCGCGGGTGTCGCCGCGCTGATCAAGTCGACGCACCCGTACGCCCCGCCGGCGCTGGTGAAGGCCCTGCTGTACGCGCAGGCCGACGCCACCGCCTGCACGGACCCGTACGACATCAACGGCGACGGCAAGGTCGACGCGGTGTGCGAGGGCCCGAAGAACCGCAACGGCTTCTACGGCTGGGGCACCGCCGACGCGCTGGACGCCGTGACGCGGTAGTCCGTACGGACGTCGTCGAGAAGAGGGGGCCGGGCGGATGCGCCCGGCCCCCTCGCCGTCGCAGTCCGTTCACCGCGACCCTCCCGTACGTTGACCGAGTCGATCCCGCATAGTGCCGTCATGACTGATATCGCGTCCGCCTGGTCCGCCCTGGGCGGCGATCCCGCCCTCCTCACACGTGTGTCGGCCGTCGAACGGCCCGGTGTGCTGCCCGCCCGGCTCCCGGTACGGGATGTGGCGCGCGCCTGTGTGGGCGCGTGCGCGCTGGCCGCCGCCGAACTCGGGGCCCGGCGGGCGGGGGGCGGCGAGGTGCCGGCGGTGCGGGTGGACGACGGGGCGGTGGCGACGGCGTTCGTCAGCGAGCGGCATCTGCTGGTCGCCGGGCGGGCCCCGGAGAGCTTCGCGCCGCTGTCGCGGTTCTGGCGCACGGCGGACGGGTGGGTGCGCACGCACGCCAACTATCCCCACCACCGGAGCCGGCTGCTCGCCGCGCTGGGCGTGGCGGAGGAACCGGACGCGGTGGCGGCGGCGCTCGCGGAGCGGTCCGCGCGCGAGGCCGAGGAGACGGTGTACGCGGCGGGCGGCCTCGCCGTCGCCCTGCGCGGGCCGCAGGAGTGGGCGGCGCACGAACAGGCCGCGGCCCTGCGGTCCCGTCCCCTGGTCGAGTTCGCGCGGCTGGACGCCTCCCCCGCGCGGGTGCTCACGCGGGTGGGCCGGGATCCGCTCCTGCCGGCCGCCGGGCTGCGGGTGCTGGACCTCACCCGGGTCATCGCCGGCCCGGTCGCCACCCGCACCCTCGCGCTGCTCGGCGCGGACGTCCTGCGCGTGGACGCCCCGTGGCTGCCGGAACTCCCCGACCAGCACGCCGACACCGGCTTCGGGAAGCGGTCGGCGCTGCTGGACCTGGGCACCGGCCGGGACACCTTCGAGGAGCTGCTCGCCACGGCGGACGTGGTGGTCACCGGATACCGGCCGGGCGCCCTGGACCGTTTCGGGCTGACTCCGCAGGCGCTCGCCGAGCGGCGGCCCGGAGTGGTGGTGGCCGAGCTGTCGGCGTGGGGCGCGTATGGGCCGTGGGGCGGCCGGCGCGGCTTCGACAGCCTGGTGCAGGTGGCCACGGGGATCGCCGCGGTCGAGGGGACGGAGGACCGGCCGGGAGCACTGCCGGCCCAGGCGCTCGACCACGGCACGGGGTACCTGCTGGCGGCCGGGGTGCTGCGGGCACTCACCGGGCAGACGGACGAGGGCGGGAGCAGGCTCGTACGGGTGGCACTGGCGCGGACGGCGGGGTGGCTGCTGGAGGGGGCGGCGGGGTGGCTGCTGGAGGGGGCGGGGCGCGCGGAGGAGCCGACCGCCGGTGAGGTGCGTCCCGGCCCCTGGCTCGCGGAGGCGGACAGTGCGCTGGGCAGGCTGCGCCACGCCCTGCCGCCGGTGACGTTCGCCGACGGTCCGGGCGACTGGGTGCGATCGCCGGGGAGATGGGGATCCGACCCGGCACGCTGGAACTGACGGATTCCGGCACACAAATGGAGTCGCAATCTTCGCATTCCGCCCGGCACTTGCCCTCGCCTGTGCGATCTTGTGAAGATCCTGGGGTGACTCCGATGAAACCCAGGTCCGGGGTGACCGGTGCGCACGGGGGCGCACGGCGTCCCGGCGCCGGGCGGGCCACTGCCGTACTCGTGCTGGTGGCGCTGGGCGCGCTGATACCGCTGCTCGGTCCGTCCCCGGCGCTGCACGGCACGGGGGAGGCGGACGCGCCCGGCACCGGCGGGATAGCCCTGCTGCGCACGGCGCTGTTCGCGGCGCTGGCCATACCCGTCGGCGAACTGTTCGTACGGCGGCTCGCCCGCTCCGTTCCCGGCGCTCCCGCCGCCCTGCCCCACAGCTGGTCCGCCGCGGCGAACTCCACCGGCTTCGTGGCCGCCCTCGGCCTCGCCTCCGTCGTGGCCACCGGCAATCTGATCCCCGACGGCATCGCGGACATCGACGTCGGCGGCCTCTACGACTCCCGGGACGGCAAACTCGCCCTGCTGGAGGTCAACGGTTTCCTCGTGGCGGCGCTGTGCGCCGCCTCCGGCCGTCCCGGGACACAGGTCTGGCCCCTGACCGCGATCGTCGTCGCGGAGGCCCTGCGCGCGCATCCGGGCACCGAGTACAGCCCGCTGATCGGCTCCGGGCTGACACTGGTGCATCTGACGTGCGCGTCGCTCTGGGCGGGCGGTCTGGTGTACGCGCTGCGCACGCTGAGGCTGTGGCAGAAGACGGAGGCGGGAGCCGCGCTGCTGGGGCGCTACGCGCGCGCGGCGACCGTTCTGCTCGCCGCCATCACCGGGACGGGAGTGTGGAGTTCGCTGCGCCGGATGCCGTCGGAGACCATCCTGGAGCAGCTGACGGACACGGCGTACGGGCGTGTGCTGGTCGCCAAGGTGATCCTCATGGCGGGTGTCACCGCCCTGGCGCTGTGGGCGCGGATCCGGCTGGCCCGCGCGGCCGATCCGCTGAGCGCGAGTTCACCCGCGCGGGCGGAGGTGTACGCGCTCGCGCTGGTGGTCGCGGTGTCAGGACTGCTGACGGCGCTGCCGGTGCCGATCCGCTGGTGAACGCGCGCCCCGAACGGTTCCCGGAACCCGTCCGGACATGTCCTGTATCCGAACGGGCGGCCCGTACAGGGCACCTGACGGAGAGCGGTGTCGGTCGCGGCCCGTATCCTCATGGACCATGCTCGAAGACCTCACCGCCGCAGCCTCCTCCCCCACCGCGTGGCCGACCGCGTATCCCCGGGGATACGCGGTCGTTGACGTGGAGACCACGGGGCTGGCCCGGGACGACCGCATCATCTCCGCGGCCGTCTACCGGCTGGACGCGCGGGGCGAGGTCGAGGACCACTGGTACACGGTGGTCAATCCGGAGCGGGATCCGGGCCCGGTGTGGATCCACGGCCTGACGAGCGGGATGCTCGAGGGGGCGCCCCTCTTCCGGGACGTCGCCGCGGAGTTCGCGACCCGGCTGGAGGGCCGGGTACTGGTCGCTCACAACGCCGTCTTCGACTGGCAGATGATCGCCCGGGAGTACGCCCGCGCGCGCGGTGAGGCGCCGGTGAAGCAGCGTCTGTGCACCATCGCCCTCTCCAAGGAGCTGAAGCTTCCGCTGCCCAACCACAAGCTGGAGTCGCTCGCCGCGCACTTCGGCGTCGTGCAGCAGCGGGCGCACCACGCACTGGACGACGCACGGGTGCTGGCCGAGGCGTTCCGGCCCAGTCTGCGGGCCGCGGCGGCGGGTGGTGTACGGCTGCCGTTGCACGAGTGCCTGCCGTTGACGGAGTGGACGGACCGGCCCCGCATCGGGCAGCAGGCGGGTCACGGCGGCTACCGGCCGGCCAGTTGGCGCCCGTCCCGCAAGCGGCCCGCGTGCCCCTATCCCAACCCGGGGCGGTACGAACCGGGCAAGCGGCTCAAGCAGGGGATGCGGGTGGCGTTCTCCGGTGACACCTCCGTCGAGCGGGACCTGCTGGAGGACCGCGCGACCGAGGCGGGGCTGCATGTCGCCGGCAGTCTGTCCCGGCTCACGAGCCTCCTCGTCACCAACGACCCGGAATCGGGCACGTCCAAGGTGGTCAAGGCCCGGCAGTACGGCACACCGGTGGTCGACGAGGCGGCGTTCGGCCAGCTGCTCGGGGACGTCGAGTCCGCGTCGTCGGGCTGAGCGGGGCGCGACGGCCGGACCGTACGGACGGGTGATTGACGGGCGACTCGCCCGCCACCCGCTCGCCCCGCCCGGGCCGACGGCCCACCCTGTGGCCCATGGCGACATGCGAAGTGTGCGGCAACAGCTACGGAATGACCTTCGAGGTGCACGCGCAGGGCGTGGTGCACGTCTTTGACTGCTTCTCCTGTGCGATCCACCGCATGGCCCCGATCTGCGAGCACTGCCGGGTGCAGATCATCGGCCAGGGCGTCGAGGCAGACGGGCACTGGTACTGCGGCGCCCACTGCGCCCGCGCGGAGGGAAAGGCGGGGATCGTGGATCGGGTGTGAAGGGACGTACCCGCCTCAATGCACCCCGCGGCCGGGTTGTACGGTCGTGGGGTGTACCGCTTTCTGTTGTCCCGCCAATGGGTGATCATCACCCTGGTCGCCCTGCTGCTCATCCCCACGATGATCTGGCTGGGCAGCTGGCAGATGGGCCGCCACGACGAGCGCGCCGCCCGGAACCAGCTGGTCACCGACGCGCTGGCCGCCGATCCGGTGCCCGTGCAGCGGCTGGCGTCCCCCGGACACGCCGTGACCCGCGGCGAGCGGTACCGCACCGTGACCGCCGAGGGGCACTTCGACACGGCCCGCGAGGTCGTCGTCCGCCGCCGCACCAATGCCGACGACAAGGTCGGCTTCCACGTCCTCACCCCCTTCGTCCTCGACGACGGCAGGGTCCTGCTCGTCAACCGGGGCTGGATCCCCGCGGACGGGCCGAGCCAGACCGCCTTCCCCGAGGTCCCCGCCCCACCGCGCGGTGAGATCACGATCCGGGGCCGGCTGATGCCCGACGAGACCACCGAGGCGAGCGGTATCAAGGACCTCGAGGGTCTGCCGGACCGGCAGATCATGCTGATCAACAGCGAGCGGGAGGCCGGGCGGCTCGGCGCCCGGGTGCTCGGCGGCTATGTGGCGCAGACTGCGCCGGAGCCGAAGGACGGCACACCGGAACGGCTCGGGAACCCCGGCGAGGAGAACGCGGCGCTGAACTACGCGTACGCCATCCAGTGGTGGCTGTTCGCGGCGGCCGTGCCGGTCGGCTGGGTCGTCCTGGTGCGCCGCGAGCGCCGGGAGCGGACACGGACGGCGACCGAGGACGCGGACGTCGAGGATGCGGAACCCGCGGTGGTGTAACCGGCCCGTTCAGGAGCCACGCGCCGTAGCCGGGAATCACCGGACCGTGCTGTGACCTGCGCTCCTCTCCCGGTTCTGGGCACTCTGTGCGAGAGTGACGCGGCGTGCCGGACGGATGGGCCATCCGTCCGGTGTCATCCGGGCGGGCCCTCCGCGCAACTCTCCCCCGAGGGCCCAGCACTCCAAGGACGGGGACGGTGATTCATGGCCGGCAATGCCATGACCGCGACGTTCCTCGCCGTGATCGGCGGGGCGTCGCTGCTCGCCGTCACCGCGCGACGGCTCCGGCCGAGCGACAGGCTGCCCTCGCTGGAGGGCTGGGCGCTGGCCGACCGGAGTCTCGGCCCCGGCTGGACCTGGCTCCTGCTCGGCGGGACGATCTACACGGCGTACACCTTCACCGCCGTACCGGGTCTGGCGTACGGCAACGGCGCACCCGCCTTCTTCGCGGTGCCGTACACGGTGATCGTCTGTCCGCTCGCGTTCGTGCTGCTCAGCCGGTTGTGGAGCGTGGCCCGGCGGCATGGCTACATCACCGCCGCCGACTTCGTGCGCGGCCGCTACGGCTCGCCCCCGCTGGCCCTCGTCGTCGCGCTGACCGGGATCCTGGCGACGATGCCGTACCTGGCGCTCCAACTGCTCGGCATCCGCGCGGTGCTCAGCGCGGGCGGACTGTATCCGCGCGGTGCCACCGGGGACCTGGTGATGGTGGCGGTGTTCGCCGGACTGGCCGTGGCCACCTACCGGCACGGGTTGCGTGCGCCCACGGTGATCTCCGCCCTGAAGGCGGTGGCGGTGTTCGTCTCGCTCACCGCCGTCTGCTGGCTGGTCCTCAGGCGGTTCGGCGGTTTCGGCGCGGTCTTCGACGGGGCCGCGCGGGCCCTCGGCGGTACGGACGCGGCGCACTCCCCGCTTCTGCTGTCACCGGAGCAGCAGCCCGCCTACGCCACGCTCGCGCTCGGATCCGCGCTGGCCCTGCTGATGTACCCGCATGTGCTCACCGCCGGGTTCGCCGCCGACGGCACGCGCACGCTGCGCAAGGTGTCGGCGGGGCTGCCCGCCTGGACCGCGCTGCTGGCGCTGTTCGGGTTCCTCGGCATCGCCGCCCTGGCGGCCGGGGTGCGGGCCCCCGAGGGCGGTGCCGAGGCGGCGGTGCCGATGCTGGTCGACCGGCTGATGCCGGGCCCGCTGGCCGGGCTGGTGTTCGGCGCGATCGTCGTGGGGGCGCTGGTGCCGGCGGCGGTGATGTCGATCGCCGCGGCGACCAGCTTCGTACGGAACGTGTACGTCGAGTACGTCCACCCGACGGCCACGCCGAAACGGCAGGTGCGGGTCGCCAAGGCGGTGTCGCTGACCGCGAAGGTCGGTGCCGTGGCGTTCGTGTTCGGGCTGCGCGACCAGGACGCCATCAACCTCCAGTTGCTCGGCGGGGTGTGGATCCTGCAGGTCTTCCCGGCGGTGGCGGTCGGCCTGTACACGCGGTGGTTGCATCCGCGGGCGCTGCTCGCCGGGTGGACCGTGGGCATGGCCGCCGGAACGTACCTGGTGGTGCGCGAGGGGTTCTCCTCCATCGTGCCGCTCGACACCGGCGCCGGACCGGTGGAGATCTACGCCGGGGTCGCCGCCCTGCTGCTCAATCTGACCGTCGCGGTGGCCGGCACCGCGGTCCTCGCACGGCTCGGTGTCGCACGCGGCGCCGACGCCACCGACCTGCCGTCCCGCCTGATGGCCGGGCGGCGTCCGGAGACGGGAGCGAACCACCCATGAGACGCCGACAGCATGCCCGGACCACTCTGCCGCCGGCCCTCGCGGCGCCCCCACCCCCGCCTTCGCCCCCGCCTGCGGCGGCGGTCCCGGCCGGACCGCTCGGGCCCGCCGTCACCGGACCGGCCGATCTGGAGCGGGAGGCGGGGGTCGCCCGTCTCTTCGAGCTGCACTATTCCTCGATGCTGCGGCTCGCCGTGCTGCTCGGCGCCGACGACCCGGAGAACGTGGTGGCGGAGGCGTACTACCAGATCTACCGCAGGTGGCGGCGGCTGAAGGACGTGGCCGCGGCGGAGGCGTATCTGCGCTCCACCGTCTGCAATCTGACCCGGATGCGGATACGCCACCTCCAGGTCGCCCGCCGGCACGAGGAGCGTCCGCCGGCCCCGTCCGACGAGACCGTGGCCTCCGCCGAGAACACCGCGCTGCTCCACGACGACCAGCGGGTGCTGATCGACGCCCTCCAGCATCTTCCGGCCCGGCAGCGCGAGGCGTTGGTGCTGCGGCACTGGCTCGGGCTGAAGGAGAGCGAGATAGCCGCCGCGATGGGCATCACCCGTGGCTCCGTCAAGACACACACCTCGCGCGGAATCGCCGCGCTGACCCAGGCGATGGAGGCCCGGCGATGACGCATCGAGATGCGACTCCGTCGCGTGGCACCAGCACGGACCGCACGGACCACGACCGGGCCGAGCCGCCCCGCCCGCCGGCCACGGAGCGCACCGAACGGGAACTGCGCGACGCTCTCCAGGCGCTGGCCGGAGGGGTACTGCCCGATCCCGACGCCTACCGCACCGCGCGCGGCGAGTGGCTGCGCCGGGAACGCCGGCGGCGGCTCGTCCTCGCGGTACTCGTCGCCGTCGTCTTCGCGCTGGCCACGCTGATCGGTTTGTGGGTGCTCAACCAGGCCCCTGCCGACCCCGGTGTCATCTTCTCCGGCAACGGCGCCGCCGCGGCCGACGGTCCGTCACTCCCCCGGTTGCGCCACTGATTGCCGCACCCGATGGCAGGGAACCCGCACTCCGTGCACCGTATCGAGGACTACGCGCTCATCGGCGACGAACAGACCGCTGCCCTGGTGGGCGCGGACGGCTCGGTCGACTGGCTCTGCCTGCCACGCTTCGACTCGGCGGCCTGCTTCGCCCGGCTGCTCGGCGACGAGGACAACGGGTACTGGCGGATCGCCCCGGTCGGGGCGGACCGGTACACCCGTCGCTCGTACCGCCGGGACACCCTGGTCCTGGACACCGAATGGGAGACCCCCGAGGGGGCGGTGCTGGTCACCGACCTGATGCCGCAGCGTCACCGCGCACCCGACCTGGTGCGGATCGTGCAGGGCGTACGGGGTGAGGTGACCGTGCGCAGTACGCTCCGGCTGCGGTTCGACTACGGCTCGGTCGTCCCCTGGGTACGCAGGTCCGACGGGCACCGGGTGGCCGTGGCCGGTCCGGACTCGGCGTGGCTGCGCAGCGTCCCGGAGGTGCCCACGTGGGGCGAGGACCTGGGCACCCATTCGGAGTTCACGGTGAAGGAGGGTGAGCGGGTCGCGTTCGTACTGACCTGGCATCCCTCCCACGAGCCGCGGCCCGCGCTGGTGGACCCTTACTCCTCCCTGCGGCACAGCGTCAAGGACTGGCAGGACTGGGCGGCCCAATGCTGTTACGACGGCCCGCACCGGGACGCGGTCGTCCGGTCGCTGATCACGCTCAAGGCGCTCACCTACCGCCCCACCGGCGGCATCGTCGCCGCGCCCACCACCTCGCTGCCGGAGGAGCCGGGCGGGGTGCGCAACTGGGACTACCGCTTCTGCTGGCTGCGCGACTCCACGCTGACGTTGAGCGCGCTGCTGGCCGCCGGATTCCAGCAGGAGGCGGAGGCCTGGCGCAACTGGCTGCTCCGCGCGGTCGCGGGCGACCCGGCGGACCTGCAGATCATGTACGGGCTCGCGGGCGAGCGGCGGTTGCCGGAGTTCGAGCTGCCGTGGCTGTCCGGTTTCGGCGGCGCCACGCCGGTGCGGATCGGCAACGACGCCGTGAACCAGCTCCAGCTGGACGTGTACGGCGAGGTCGTGGACTCCCTGGCCCTGGCCCGGCGTTCGGGGCTGTCGGCACAACCGGACGTGTGGGCCCTGCAGTCGGCGCTGTTCCGTTTTCTGCGCACGGCGTGGCGGCAGCCGGACGAGGGGCTGTGGGAGGTGCGCGGCGGCCGGCGCCAGTTCGTGCACTCCAAAGTGATGGTGTGGGTGGCGGCCGACCGCGCGGTGCGCGCCATGGAGGACTTCCCGGATCTCGAGGGGGACCTGGACGGCTGGCGGGAGCTGCGGGACGAGGTGCACCGGGAGGTGTGCGAGAAGGGGTACGACCCCGCGCGGAACACGTTCACGCAGTCCTACGGCTCACGTGAGCTCGACGCGGCGCTACTGCTGATCCCCCGCGTGGGCTTTCTGCCGCCGGACGATCCCCGGGTGCTCGGCACCATCGAGGCGGTCCGCACGGAACTGTGCGAGGGCGGGTTCGTACGCCGCTACACCTCGGACGCCGCGGCCCTCGACGGGCTGCCCGGCCACGAAGGCACGTTCCTGGTGTGTTCGTTCTGGCTGGCGGACGCCCTGCACATGACCGGCCGGACGAAGGAGGCGCGCGAGCTGTTCGAACGGCTGCTGGGGCTCGCCAACGACGTGGGGTTGCTGGCGGAGGAGTACGACCCGGTGGGCGGGCGGATGCTGGGGAACTTTCCGCAGGCGTTCAGTCACATCGGTCTGGTGAACACCGCCCTCGCCCTGTACGGGGGCGAGGGGGCAGGATAGAGCCATGGATCTTGGGCTGAAGGACCGGGTGTACGTCGTCACCGGGGCGACCCGCGGACTGGGCAACGCCTCCGCGCGGTCGCTCGTCGCCGACGGGGCGAAGGTGGTCGTCACGGGGCGGGAGGAGAAGTCCGTCGCTGAGGCGGCGTCCGCGCTGGGGCCGGACGCGGTCGGGGTGGCCGTCGACAACGCGGACCCTGAGGCGCCGGCGCGGCTGATCGCTGCCGCGCGGGAGCGGTTCGGGCGCTTCGACGGCATTCTCGTCAGCGTGGGCGGGCCGCCGCCGGGGTTCGTCGCCGACACCACCGACGAGCAGTGGCGGTCGGCGTTCGAGTCGGTGTTCCTCGGCGCGGTGCGGATGGCGCGGGCGGCGGCGGGGGAACTGGGCGAGGGGGGCGTCATCGGGTTCGTGCTGTCGGGGTCGGTGCACGAGCCGATTCCCGGGCTGACGATCTCGAACGGGCTGCGGCCGGGGCTGGCCGGGTTCGCCAAGTCGCTCGCGGACGAGCTGGGGCCGCGGGGGGTTCGGGTGGTGGGGCTGCTGCCGGGGCGGATCGATACGGACCGGGTGCGGGAACTGGATGCGCTGTCCGCGGATCCGGAGGCTACGCGGCAGGCCGCCGAGTCGCGGATTCCGTTGCGGCGGTACGGGACGCCGGAGGAGTTCGGGCGGACGGCGGCGTTTCTGCTGTCGCCGGCGGCTTCTTACATGTCGGGGGTGATGGTGCCGGTGGACGGGGGTCTCCGGCACGGGTTCTGATCCACCCGGCGCGGAGTCGGGGCGGGGCAGGGGCTGGCTGCGCAGCCCGGCGCCGGCGGGGTGCCTCCCCCACTCTCGGCTGCGCTCGAGCGGGAGGTAACCCCACCGCCCACCCGTGCCGCCCCGGGGTACCTCCCAGGCCCTCAGAACCCCTATCGGAACGCGGTTCGGCCGAGAGTCTGCTGCCAGAGGTAGGTGTAGAGCTGCCATGGCAGGATCCGGCTGTGACGTGTGATGTGTGTGGACACGAGATGCGGCAGGCGCCGGTAGCGGAACGGCGAGAGGCGTGGGACTTGCCGGTGAAGGAGCGGTGGTTCTGCTGCTGGTGCTATGCGTGGACCGAGCAGGGACATGATCCCCATGAGGTTTCGCGGCCGCAGTACCAGCCCCTGCACGGGCGCTGGGAGCGGGCAGAATCACCGAGCCTCCCTGAGAACGTGGCCCATGCCTATGACACGGCCTACGCCTACACAGGTTCCGGCGCGACCCTGTGCGGCATAGAACACGAGGGTCTCTCGGTCTCTCCGTACTGGTGGATGCCGGATCGGAGCAACGCGTGTGGCGCCTGCAAGGAGGCCGCGGAGGTCATTGACCAGCGCTGGCCGTTGGAAATGCGTCGCGGGAATCGTGTCAACCCCACGCCTCCCCCCGGTTCCTGCTGGCCCGCCTTCTAGGGTTGCCAGCCGTGTTCGGTGCCACGGCGAGCGATCACTGGTTTCACCCCGAGGTCCCAGACTGGGCGGCAGCACCACGTCCGGGCGGCGCCGGGGCCTGCCGCGTTTGCCCCGCACCGGCGGCACGGCCTGCAGCAGCGGGATGAGCTGGGTGACGTCATTGCGAGCGGCAACGGGGGCGCCACGAAAGCAGGAGCCGATGCGGGAGCGGGCTAGGTTACTCGTTCGGGGCGGTGTTTTGCCGCATGCAGGCGGACCTCCGTCGGCAGGGTGGTGAGGCCCGTCGAGTCGCGGGCGTGGGTGAGGGCGCCGGTGGTGAGTGTGTGCAGGGCGCTGCCGGGGTCGACATGCGGTTCCAGGGTGAGGCGCATCCGCGTCCGGGGGTTGCCGCGGCGGCCGGTGAGCACGACGTGGGCCTCCGCGACGCCGTCCAGGCCGTTGGCCTCCTGGGCCAGGACGTGTTCCAGTGCCCGGCCGCGCAGGGCCGCTCCCTCGCCGTCGCCGGTGTCGACGAGTAGCTCGGCCGGCCTCCGCCTGCGCAGCACCGCGAGCAGCCACCACAGGAGGAGCAGGACCAGTACGGCGAGGGCGGCGATGACGACCGGCCACCACCAGCCCGCGTCCCGCCACCGGGTCCGCTCGGCCTCGTCCAGCAGCACGTCGTGCCGTCCGTCGTGCAGCCACCAGGAGGGGGCCGGCGCCCCCAGCCCAATCGCCAGCACCGCACCGCCGAGGGCGAGCAGCACGAGGCCGGCGAGTGCGAGCAGCACACGGTTGACGCTCTTGAGCACGGCTGTCACCCCTTCCGTCCGGGCCGCCGCACACGCAGCGACAGTGCGGGCGGCCGGGCCAGGCCCAGCCCTTCGACCGCCTCGTCGAGCACCGCGGACAAGTCGGCACGTACGTCATCCAGTTCACGGAAGTGCGACACCGCGCGGACATCGGCGCGGGCGCGCTTCACCCTGACCCGGGCCGACTGCACCCCGGCCACCTCCATGGCCCTGTCACGCAGCACCATCGCGGCGGCGTCTCGATGGAGTCCCGCGCGTACGTCGGGATGGGTGCGGCGCATCGGGAGCAGGGAGCGCAGGCCGGGCGTCACGGCGAGCAGGAACAGCCAGAGACCGAGCGCGGCCGCGACGCCCGCACCGGTCAGCACCCAGATGTCGTCCAGGGGCCGCTCAGCCAGTTGCCGGGCCAGTTCCCGGCGCCAGCTCATCCCGTCCCGGTGGGCGCGTACGGCGGCGATGTCATACAGGAACGCACCCGCGATCACCAGGGTCACCAGCGCGAGCAGGGCCGCGGGGACCCGGCGTGCCGTCCAGAAGCGCCTGTGCCCGTCGTCGGCCCCTCCGGCCTCGGCCGCCCGGTCCTCCGCGGGCGGCGGGCTCTGCTCCGCGACCGCACCGTGGGGTTCGCTCATCGCGTCCTCCCGTGTTCCGCGCCGAAGGCCGCCGTCGGATGCAGCCGCTCCACCTGGACGACGACCTCCGGAACGGTCATGCCCGTCAGGGCGCGCACCCGGTCGACCACTCGGCGCCGCACCTGTCGGCACCGGCGGCCGATGTCGCCGGGGTAGTCGAGTTCGATGTGCACGCGGACCCGGGCGGCGTCGTGACCTACGACCACGTTCGCATGCGGTGGTGCGGCGCCCGGCGCCGGCGTGCCGAGGGCCTCGCGCGCCGCCTGCGAGGCGATCTTCGCGACCACCCGGTCGGCGATCCTGGTCGCCCCGCGTTCGCCCGCCACGACGTCGGCCGGACGTCCGCCCAGTTCGACGGCACCCGTGCTCACCGCGGTCACCGCCGCCGTTCGTCACGAGGGCGGAAGAAGTCGCCGAGTTCCAGGTCCCCCTCGAGGAACCGCCCGACGACGAAACCGACGGCGCCCAGGGCAGCCACCAACAGAAAGGCACCGAATCCGCCGAAGTATCCGGCGAAGCCCAGTGCCATGCCGGCGATCATGCCGACCACGGCCATGCTCATCGTGCGCTCCTCCGCTCACCGAGTCTCACTGAAGGCGGCCCTCCGGCTCCTCGTCCTCCTCGTCGGGCAGTTTCACGTCGCTCACCGCGATGTTGACCTCGACCACTTCCAATCCGGTCATCCGCTCGACCGCCGCGATGACGTTCTCCCGTACATCCCTGGCGACGTCGGCGATGGAGACGCCGTAGTCGACGACGATCTCCAGGTCGAGTGCGGTCTGCACCTCTCCGACCTCGGCCTTCACACCGCGTGCGACCGACTTGGTGCCGCCGGGCACCCGGTCGCGTACCGCTCCGAAGGTCCGCGACAGCCCGCTGCCCATGGCGTGGACACCGAGCACGTCCCGGGCGGCCAGCCCGGCGATCTTCTCCACGACTCCGTCGGCGACCGTGGTGCGGCCACGGGTGGAGGGGTCACCTCCGCCACGCCGGCTTCCCTGACCCTTCCGCGGGGTGCTCTCCACGAGGTTCTTCTCGGGGTCGGAGGCTCGTACCGAGCCTCCGTCGGTCATGTCGGTCATCGCCGTACATCCCTTCGGTCGTCCTCCTTCGACAACCGTATGCATGGTTGCCCGATATCGCGCCAGGAATGCGGCAGGCTGGAGGAGTGACAGCGGACCGATGGACGCACGCGGTGAGGCAACAGGTGGGATTGGGCAGGATCGTGCCCCTGGGGGAAACGCGTGACGGCGCGTGGATCGCGGAGCGGGCGGCGGCGGTACTGCTGCGGCGCGCGGTGGCACGGGGTGCGCCCGGCGTGCGCATGGACGGTCTGCGGATCGGGCTCGCCGGACCGGAGGACGCGGGCGAGCCGGCCGTGCCGACCCCGCCGAGCGCGCTGCCGCCGGGGCCGCTGCGGCTGACCGTGGAGTTCGCGGCCACGGCGGTGCAGCCGCTGCCGGTGACGGCGTCCCGTCTGCGTGCGGCACTGGCCGAGGCCGCGGCGGAACGGATCGGGCTGGTGGTGACGGAGGTCGACCTGCGGGTGACGGAGCTGCTGGACGCCGAGCCGCCGCCCGCACCGCCCGTCGCGCCGGCGCGCGAGCCCGAGCCGTCCGACCGGCCGGACCCCGGCGACTCGGTGGCGGGCCGTGTCGCGGCTGCCGCGCTCGCCGTCCCGGGGGTGACCCGGCTGACGGGCACGCTGGGCCGCCCGGTCCATCTGTCCGAGCACCCGGGCGGTGCGGCCCTGCCCCGCCGCCACGTGCGCGTGGACCTCGCGGTACGGGCGGATCGCCGGCCCCTGGAGGTGGCCCGAGCGGTCCGCGAGGCCGTGGCGGCGACACTGCCGGACCGGCCGACGGTAGCCGTCCTGGTGACCGCGCTCGACCGACCGGCCCCCACCGGGACCCGCGGTGCGGGCGGGTCACCGTCCCCGGGAGGCGGTGCGAGCAGCGCATGAGGCCGTGGTGGAGGTACCGCCGGACCTGCCGGCGGCCGGTGACCGCCCACTGCCGGGGACGGGCGTCGCCCGTGTCCTATTCGCCGAGTCCGGCCAGGTCGCGCAGGCGGCGCGCCTGGGCAGCTCGTTCGGCGGCGCGCTGCTCCTCGTAGGTGCGGTCCTGGGCGCCGCGCAGGAGGGTCTTCGTCTCGATGACGGCGTCCCTGGGCGCGGCCAGCAGCGCCGCGGCGAGGTCCTGGACGGTCGCGTCCAGACCGGCCGCGGGAACGGCGAGGTTGGCCAGGCCGGTGTTCACGGCCTCTTCGGCCGTGACGAAGCGCCCGGTCGCGCAGATCTCCAGCGCGCGGGCGTAACCGACGAGGCCGACGAGAGGGTGCGTGCCGGTCAGGTCGGGGACGAGGCCGAGGCTGGTCTCGCGCATGGCGAACTGCACATCGTCCGCGACGACGCGCAGGTCACAGGCGAGGGCCAGCTGGAAACCGGCTCCGATGGCGTGTCCCTGCACAGCGGCGATGGACACGATGTCGCTGCGCCGCCACCAGGTGAACGCCTCCTGGTACACGGCGATGGTGGCGTCCAGTGCGGCGTCGTCACCGCGCGCGAGGTCGATGAACGACGGCTCGCCCTCGATTCCCTCGGGGGTGAGCATCTGCCGGTCGAGCCCGGCGGAGAAGGACTTGCCCTCCCCGCGCAGCACCACGACCCGGACGGAGCCGGGCAGCAGCCTGCCCGCCTCGGACAGCGCCCGCCACAGAGCGGGGCTCTGCGCGTTGCGCTTGGCCGGGTTGGTCAGCGTCACCGTGGCGATCGTGTCGTCGACGGTGAGCCGTACGCCGTCCTTGTCGAGTACCGGACCGAGGTCCTGGGCGGACGAAGCCATGGGGCGCCTCCGATGGGTGCGGTCATCTAAGTGACTGCACAGTAACCACCCGGCCGGTCAGTCGACCGACCGGGTGGCCACCATCGGGTTCTCGTGTCGTCCGGGGTCAGGCCGAAGGGGCCTTTTTGCCCCGTGTCGCCCCGCCACGCCCTCGCAGCGTGACGCCCGACTCGCTGAGCATGCGGTGCACGAAGCCATACGAGCGGCCGGTCTCCTCGGCCAGCGCCCGGATGCTCGCACCGGCGTCATACTTCTTCTTCAGGTCTGCCGCGAGCTTGTCGCGCGCGGCGCCGGTCACCCGGCTGCCCTTCTTCAGAGTCTCGGCCACCCGTGCCTCCTCATGGGAAGTGCGCTCTGGTCTCCTCATGATCACCCCTCCCGGCCTCGATGGCCACCCATTCGGCAAGGTCGATGGGACAAGGTTGTGACGACGGGAGCGCATCCCCACATACGGAATTACTGATTCCGGGAGGTGCCGTCGACACCTCTCCTCGGGTTCTTCCGAGAAGTACCTGGTCAGAAAGGCGCGGCGGCCGGCCCCCGCGTCGGCGGGAACGCGGCCGCGAAATCCGTGTAGGACACACCTCGGGATGAGGAGATCTCACACGAATGATGGATCACCGATGGGCCGAATGATCCATACGCAGTGGATCACCTCTTCGATCAACCCCGGCTGACCGCTCCGGCGCCTCAGGCGAGGGCGACCAGGTCCGCGTAGTCGGCACCCCACAGGTCCTCGACGCCGTCCGGCAGCAGGATGATCCGCTCCGGCTGGAGCGCCTCGACGGCGCCCTCGTCGTGCGTGACGAGGACGACCGCGCCCTTGTAGGTGCGCAGGGCGCCGAGGATCTCCTCGCGGCTGGCCGGGTCGAGGTTGTTGGTGGGCTCGTCGAGGAGCAGCACGTTCGCCGACGACACGACGAGGGTCGCCAGCGCGAGACGGGTCTTCTCGCCGCCGGAGAGGACACCGGCGGGCTTGTCCACGTCGTCGCCGGAGAACAGGAACGAGCCGAGCGTCTTGCGGACCTCGACGAGGTCGAGGTCGGGGGCGGCGGAGCGCATGTTCTCCAGAACCGTGCGTTCCGGGTCGAGGGTCTCGTGCTCCTGCGCGTAGTAGCCGAGCTTGAGGCCGTGGCCCTCGATGACCTGGCCGGTGTCGGGCTTCTCGGCGCCGCCGAGGAGACGGAGCAGGGTGGTCTTGCCCGCACCGTTGAGGCCGAGGATGACGACGCGGGAACCCTTGTCGATGGCCAGGTCGACGTCGGTGAAGATCTCCAGCGAGCCGTAGGACTTCGACAGTCCCTCCGCCATGAGCGGGGTCTTGCCGCACGGGGACGGCTCGGGGAAGCGCAGCTTGGCGACCTTGTCGGACTTCCGCTCGGCCTCCAGGCCGGCCAGCAGCTTGTCCGCGCGGCGGGCCATGTTCTGCGCGGCGACGGTCTTGGTGGCCTTGGCGCGCATCTTGTCGGCCTGAGAATGCAGCGCGGACGCCTTCTTCTCGGCGTTCTGCCGCTCCCGCTTGCGGCGCTTCTCGTCGGCCTCGCGCTGCTGCTGGTAGAGCTTCCAGCCCATGTTGTAGACGTCGATGGTGGCGCGGTTGGCATCCAGGTAGAACACCTTGTTGACGACCGTCTCGACCAGGTCGACGTCGTGGGAGATCACGATGAAGCCGCCGCGGTAGGTCCTGAGGTAGTCGCGCAGCCAGACGATCGAGTCGGCGTCGAGGTGGTTGGTCGGCTCGTCCAGCAGCAGGGTGTCCGCGTCGGAGAACAGGATCCTGGCGAGCTCGACGCGGCGGCGCTGACCACCGGAGAGGGTGTGCAGGGGCTGGCCGAGCACCCGGTCGGGCAGGTTCAACGCGGCGGCGATGGTGGCAGCCTCGGCCTCGGCGGCGTATCCGCCCTTGGTGAGGAACTCGGTCTCCTGGCGCTCGTACTGTTTGAGGGCCTTCTCACGGGTGGCGCCCTGCCCGTTGGCGATGCGCTGCTCGTTGTCGCGCATCTTGCGGATCAGTACGTCGAGACCGCGGGCGGAGAGGATGCGGTCACGGGCGAGGACGTCGAGGTCGCCGGTGCGGGGGTCCTGGGGCAGGTAGCCGACCTCGCCGGAGCGGGTGACGGTGCCTCCGGCAGGGATGCCCATGCCCGCGAGGACCTTGGTGAGAGTGGTCTTGCCCGCGCCGTTGCGGCCGACCAGGCCGATGCGGTCGCCCTTGGCGACGCGGAAGGTGGCGCTTTCGATGAGGACGCGGGCACCGGCGCGCAGCTCGATGCCGGAGGCGGAGATCACGGACAGACTCCTGGGCAGGTATGGGGTGGCGGTGGGCGGCTGAGGACGTTCCCGCCGTCTAATGCGCGAGGAGAATGGCCATGAGAACCATTCTAACGGGGCCGTGCAACAGCTTTTTCTGCGTGCCGGCGTCCCGGTGGTTGTCAGTGCCCGATGCCAGACTGGGTGGCAACTGGACATTCCGGTGCACGCGAGACACAGGGAAGTGATCGTCATGGCAGGCACGGGCGGCGGGCGTCCGAGCGTCATTCCGACGTTGTTGTACGGGGACGCGAAGGCGGCGATCCGGCAGCTCACGGAGGCATTCGGCTTCAGGGAGCTGTCCGTCTACGAGGGCGAGGACGGCATGGTGATGCATGCCGAGCTGGTGCAGGGCAACGGCGTGGTGATGCTGGGCTCGAAGGGCCGCGGCGGGGCGTTCGACACGGCGATGAAGGGCGCGGGCCCGGCCGGGGTGTACATCGTCGTGGACGATGTCGACGCACACCACCGCCGCGCGGTGGAGCAGGGCGCCGAGATCCTCATGCCTCCGACCGACCAGGACTACGGCTCACGGGACTACATGGCCCGGGACGTGGAGGGCAACGTCTGGAGCTTCGGCACGTACGCCCCGGAGACCGGGGGCTGAGGGACCGGTCCTCGGGACGGCGCGGAGGCGCTGTCCCGGGAGCCTGCCCCGGAGCAGCCGTGCGGCCGAGCGGTGCTCGGGACGGTGGCGTCGGGGTCAGCCGCCGGTGTGGACGTGGAAGGCGGCTCGGCGGACCGCCTTGGCCAGGGCCGGGTCGGGATGGGCGGCCGCGAGGGCGACCAGGACCTGCACGGTACGCGGATGGCCGACGGCGCGCACCTCGCTGAGAAGCGCGGGGACGGTCGGCTGCACCGCGGACTCCAGGTGCCGGACCAGCAGCGGGGCCTCACCGTGGTCGGCGACGGCGGCGGCGGTGTCCACCCACAGCCAGGTGGACTCCTCCCGGGTGAGGACCTCGTGGGCGTCCTCGGGGTCGGCGCCGTCGTGCTCGGCGAGCCACAGCAGTGCGTACGGCCGCAGCGTCGGCTCGTCGAGCACGGCGCGGACCTCGGGTTCGGCGGGGGCGCCGACCACGCGCAGCGCCTCGAAGGCGAGGCCGCGCAGCAGGGCGTCCTCGCCGCGGGCGGCGTCGATCAGCTCGGTGACGGCGCTGCCGACCGGCCGGGCGGCGAGCCAGGCCCGGTATTCGGCGCGGGCCGCGTTGGGGCGCAGTCGGCCGCAGCCGCGCAGCATGTCCTCGGCGCCCTGCTCGATGTTCCCGGCGGGGCTCTGCGCGGCGACGCAGATCTGCTCCAGCTTGACCCACACCGCCCAGCTGCCGAGCGGGGTGAGCGTGGCCTGCCCGTCGCCGTAGGTGAGGGCGCCGACGGAGGCCAGGGCGCGCAGCGCCCAGTCGAGCAGCGGCTCGAGCGGGGCGTCGGCGGTGGCCGGCGCGGGGCGGGGCACATCGGCCTGCGGCACGTAGTCGATCTCGCAGCGTTCGGTACGGAGCTCGGTGACCCGCTGCTGCAACAGGTCGAGGAGCTGGGGTACGGGGACGGGGCCGGCCGACAGCTGGAGGAAGGAGAGCACCTGCGGCATGGCCGTGACGACCTCGGCGACGGCGGCGGGCTCGTACGCCGCGGGTTCGGGATGGGCCAGCGACCAGGCGTCGCACAGGGCGACCCAGCCGCGCAGTACAGCGCTGTCGTCGCGGTTCCAGGCCCGCAGCCGCCAGCCGGGACGGGCGGTGTCGCCGTGCACCTCGATGAGGCCGGCCAGCCGGGCGGTGTCCCAGTCGGCGCGGACCTGAGTGGGGGTCAGGCCGAGTGCGAGGGCCGCCCGTTCCGCGGTCGCGTCGGAGAGGGTGGCCTTGCCGTCGGCGGTGGCGCTGTCCCCGCCGGGGCCGAGGGCGGCGTCGGCCCAGCGGGCTACGCGGGCCGCCGCGGCCAGACCGGAGCGCGCCATTCTGGCCAGCTCCGCCGGTGCGGGGGTGCCCTCCGGAGGGCGTGGCGCGGGACGGCGCGGGCGCTGCTGGTTGATCGCTGTGGGGGCGGCGGCCAGGGGTCGCGGGCGGACGAGTCGAAGCCTGGAGTCGCGCGGGATACGGGACGTCACGGATGCAGTCTCGCGGTTGACGGTCCGAAAACCCAAACGGAATGCCGGCGGGGGCGCGGGGGCGGCCCGCACCCGGGGTCTGGAAGCGGGCGGAGGGAGGGAATCAGGCCACTCGTACGCGACTAAACGGAATCTTCGGAACCGGCTTCACATCAACGGGGTGAGGAAGCGCCGCAGGGCCTCTTCGTAGGCTTCCGGGTCGGCGTTCCACATGGCGGCGTGGGCAGCGCCCCTGACGGTGTGCAGGGTGACGGTGTTCGGGTGGGCCGCGGCGAGGCGGCGGGAGAACCGCCAGGGAGCCACCGTGTCGTCGGGACCGTGGAAGATCTGCGTGGGGACACCGACCCGGTCCAGGTGGACGGCGCCGGGGCTGCGCTCGCCGTACAGGCCCGTGCGGCCCTGGGCGGCGCGGACGGCCAGCGGCAGCAGCACGCCCGGGGTGCGGTGGGCCGCGGCGAGGGCGCGCAGGGTCGCCTCCCAGCTGAGCACGGGCGAGTCGAGGACGAGGCCGGCGACGCGTTCGCGCACCTCGGAGCGGGCTGCGGCTCGCAGTGCCATGGCCGCGCCGCTGGACCAGCCGTAGAGGATCACCTGCCGGGCGCCTGAGCGCACCGCGTGGTGCAGGACCGCGTCGAGATCGCGCCACTCCGTCTCGCCGAGGTGGTTGAGGCGGTCCGGGGAACTCGGTGCGCCGGGGTCGCCCCGGTGGGCGGGGGCGAGCACCGGGAAGCGGTGGCGGTGCAGGAACTCCATGACGTTCATGGCGTGTTCCCGGGTGGTGCCGAGACCGTGCACGGCGATCACCCAGGTGTCCCGGGCGCCCGGCACGAACCAGACGGGCAGAGAACCGAGTTCGCCGGGGACTTCGAGGGCGGTGTGGTCCAGTCCGAGGGCGGTGCCCGGGTCGCCGGCGTACAGGTTCGGGGTGAGCCAGGCCCGGTCGCCGGGTTCCGGGGTGCCGTGCGTGACGCGTTCCAGCCGGCGCACGACGGTGTCGGCGGATGTCGAGGCGCCGGACAGCACGGGTCCGACGACGGCGTGGAAGCCGTCGCCGGTGAGACCGTGGCGGCCGGCCCGGAGCGCGGCGAGATCGCGGGTGAGGGTGACCTGGCCGGCGGCGGTGGCGTGGACGGTGAGCCGTGGTTCGGTGGGCAGGGGGCCGTCCGGCGGGATCCTGAGGGCGGCGTCGCTGGCGAACCGGCCGGCGGCCACTGCGGCGGCGCCGGCCCCTATCACGGCGGTGACGGCAGCGGCCGTCGCTCTGACAGTGCGCACGCCTTCCAGTGTCCGGTCGCAACGCACAACCGGCCAGTGGGCGCGGTGCCGCGCCGGTCCGGACGGGCGGGAACCGGCCCCGGCTGGTCCGGCTCACCTCCACCGCGGTTCGGCCCTGGCCACTCCGGTCGGCACCGGCCGCCCGATTCCGCTTGAGGCCGCTCCCCTCAGGCATGTGCGCGCCCCGGGCGCAGCACCCGGGAGCTTCATCGCCCTCGCCGCCCCTTCCCGTCCCACCCACCGGGGCGCCGCCCCCGAACCCCCGTTCGCGCGGTTCTCCGCGCCGCTCAGGGAATACGCCCGCTCGCTGTCACCCCCCAGGCGCTCCGGACTCGCTTCGCCCCCTCCCGGCCCGCTCGCCCCGGTTGGTGTCCGGGGTTCCGGAGGAGTGCCGCCCGGTTCCGGTCAGCCACGCTGTCCGTAGCCGCGCAGGTGCCCGGCCACCTCTGTCAGCTGCTCCGCACTCAGGAGGTGCGGGGACAGGCCCGGGACGGATGACGCGGTCAGCCAGACCCTGCACATCCACTCCAGTTGGGCCGTGCGGTCGTAGGCCCGGGCGAGGGTCGTCCCGTGGGTGACCGTGCCGTGGTTCTGCAGCAGGCAGCCGGTGCGGCCGTCGAGGGCGCGGAGCATGTTCCCGGCCAGCTCGTCGGTGCCGTACGTCGCATAGCGGGCGACCCGGACGGGGCCGCCGAGCGCCGCGGCCATGTAGTGGATCAGTGGCAGCTCCTCGACGAGCGTGGAGACGGCCGTGGCGTGCACGGCATGCGTGTGCACGACGGCGTTCGCGCCGGTGGTGCGGTACACCGCGAGATGCATGGGCAGTTCGCTGGTCGGGACCAGCGTGCCGAGCACCTGCCGGCCGTCGAGGTCGACTCCGGTCACGTCGTCCGCCGTCAGCCGGTCGTACGGCACGCCCGACGGGGTGACCAGGACCGTATCGCCGACCCGCACCGAGACATTGCCGGAGGTGCCGACCACGAGTCCGTCGGCGACAGTCCGGCGCGCGGCCTCGACGAGTTCCGTCCAGGCCCGCGCCTCCTCCTCGAGCACGCGTCTCCCCCGCGGCTCCCCCGTACCCGTTTCCCGACCGTCCCGCCTCTGTTCAGCCATACCGCGATCCTGCCAGGCGGCCCCGCGGCATGGGCCGACCGGCGGAGCGACCGCCCCCTCTTACGGTCACCACGATGCCCATTCCAGTTCATCTTCCGTTCACCCTGGTTACTTACGTTCGACCAGCCAATGACCTCGAACGATTGCCTGGGTAAATGGAAAGCTTCTCGCTGATCCTCGCGATTGTGGTGGTAACCGCACTCGCGTTCGATTTCACGAACGGTTTCCACGACACCGCGAACGCGATGGCAACGACCATTTCGACCGGTGCCCTCAAGCCCAAGGTCGCGGTGGCCATGTCCGCCGTGCTGAACCTTGTAGGCGCATTCCTCTCGGTGGAGGTCGCCAACACGATCTCCAAAGGCCTCGTCGACGAGGCCGGCATCCGTCCCGAGGTCATCTTCGCCGCGTTGGTCGGCGCGATCCTCTGGAACCTCATGACCTGGCTGGTCGGCCTGCCGTCCAGCTCCTCGCACGCCCTCATGGGCGGTCTGATCGGCGCCACCGTCGCCTCCGCCGGCTTCGGCGCGGTGCACGGCGACGTCCTCGTCACCAAGGTCCTGCTCCCCGCGATCGCCGCCCCGCTGGTGGCCGGCCTCGCCGCGATGTTCGCGACCCGGCTGACCTACCGCATGGGCAAGAAGGCCGATGGCAAGGCCGCCGAGAAGGGCTACCGCGCCGGCCAGATCGCCTCCGCCGGCCTGGTCTCCCTGGCCCACGGCACCAACGACGCCCAGAAGACGATGGGCATCATCACGCTCGCCCTGGTGGCCGGCGGCGCCGTCGCCCCCGACTCCGACCCGCCCATGTGGGTCATCCTCTCCGCGGGCATCGCCATCGCGCTCGGCACCTACCTCGGCGGCTGGCGCATCATCCGCACCATGGGCAAGGGCCTGACCGACCTCCAGCCGCAGCAGGGCTTCGCCGCCCAGACCAGTGCCGCGACGGTCATCCTGGCCTCCTCGCACCTCGGTTTCTCCCTCTCCACCACGCATTCCGTTTCCGGTTCCGTGATGGGCGCCGGCCTGGGCCGCAAGGGCGGTGTCGTCCGTTGGTCGACCGCCACCCGCATGTTCGTCGCCTGGGGTCTGACGCTGCCGGCGGCGGCCCTCGTGGCGGCCCTCGCCGAGTGGGTCTGCGGCTTCGGCTCCGGGGGCACCGCCGTCGTGGCCGTCTTCCTGGTCGCCTCCAGCGCGGCGATCTGGAAGATCTCCCGGCGTGAGGTCATCGACCACACCAACGTCAACGACCACGAGGTGCCGGACGAGGAGCCGTCCGGCGTGGTGACCCAGGCGATGGCCGCGGTGAACCCGCCTCCCGCGGGCACCGTGACCGAGGAACTCGCGGCCACGATCCCGGCCCTCACCAGCCCGGCACCGTCGGCCAAGACCCCCGCCTGACCGCGACCCGGTACGAAGGAAGAAGAGCACCATGAAGATCGACTGGGCGGCCCTCGGTTCCGTCTTCGGCATCAGCCTCGTGGTCACCGTGGCCCTGGTGGGCCTGTTCACCCTCGGCATCAGTGGCCTGTCCCGCCGTGAGCGGGCCGCCACGCAGGGCCAGTCCGCGGCCCTGGCGGTCACCGGCGCCTACGCCTGCTTCGCGGCGTGCGCGGCGGCGGTGGCGTACGGGATCTACCTGATCATGGCCTGACCTTTCCCCGGTCATGACCTGACCGCGGATCGTCTCCGTCCGACGGGCGGTGCGGGAGCCTCGGCCCCCGCACCGCCCGTCGCCGTATGCACGCCCCGCCGCGGTTCACCCACCGGAGCCCCTCTGTGGGCCTCAGCACACTTCAGCCTCGCTGGTCAACGGCAAGTTGACGGCCCTTCCGGAGGCGTGGTGGACTGCCTGAGCCAATACGGCGGCAGGAGAGGAAGCCGGTGCGATTCCGGCGCGGTCCCGCCACTGTCACCGGGGGTGGAACACCCCCGGGAGCCAGGAACTCTCGCCGCCGGTCTCGTCGAACCAGGGCGTGGACACCCTGAGTGAGGACATATCGCCATGCGCGGCAGCCTGTCGAGGTCGATCAGCGACACTCCACCCCGCTTCGGGGCCGCTCCCTCCGGATCCGTCACCGGCTGAACCCATGGGTGCCGATCGCGTGTTCGCGTACGGCGCCGCTGCCGGCCTCCTCGGCGACCTGCTGCTCGGCGATCCCCGCCGCGGGCACCCGGTCGCCGCCTTCGGGCGGGCCGCGGCTGCCGTGGAACGAGTGCTGTGGCGGGACGACCGGGGCCGGGGCGCCGTGCACACCGCCGTGTGTGTCGGCTCGGCCGTCGCGCTGGGAAGCCTCGCCACCCGCTGCGTACGCTCCTCCCCCGCCGCCTCCGCCGCCCTGACCGGTGTCGCCACCTGGGCCGTCGTCGGCGGGACCTCGCTGGCCCGTGAGGCCCGCACCATCGGACGGGCACTGGAGGCCGGGGACGTCGAGGCGGCACGGGCCCGCCTGCCGCACCTGTGCGGCCGGGATCCGCAGGCGCTGGACGCCGACCAGATCGCCCGCGCGGTGGTCGAGTCCGTCGCCGAGAACACCTCCGACGCCGTCGTCGGCGCGCTGGTGTGGGGTGCCGTCGCCGGAGTGCCGGGCCTGCTCGGCTTCCGGGCCGTCAACACCCTGGACGCGATGGTCGGCCACAAGTCGCCCCGCCACCTCCGCTACGGCTGGGCCTCCGCCCGTCTCGACGACGTCGTCGGCTGGCCGGGGGCGCGGCTGACCGCCGTACTCGCCGCGCTCGGCGGCCCGGACCCGCGTGGTGCCCTGCGGGCGTGGCGGGCCGACGCACGCAAGCATCCGAGCCCCAACGCCGGGCCCGTCGAAGCCTCCTTCGCGGGCGCCCTCGGCGTGCGGCTCGGCGGGACCCTCTCCTACGGCGGACGGGTCGAGCAGCGGCCCGTCCTGGGCGGCGGCGGCCGGGCCGTGGCCGTGTCCGACATCGACCGGGCGGTACGGCTCTCACGGCGCGTCGGCTGGCTCGCCCTCGGGGCCGGCGTCCTCGCGCGGAGCGTCGTGAAGGGGCGTACGTCATGAGCGGTGGGGGTCTGCTGGTCGCCGGGACCACCTCGGACGCCGGCAAGAGCGTGATCACCGCCGGGATCTGCCGGTGGCTGGTGCGAAGCGGCGTCAAGGTCGCGCCGTTCAAGGCGCAGAACATGTCGCTGAACTCGTACGTCACCCGGGAGGGCGCCGAGATCGGGCGGGCGCAGGCCATGCAGGCGCAGGCCGCCCGGGTCGAGCCGACGGCGCTGATGAACCCCGTGCTGCTCAAACCGGGCGGCGATCGGTCCAGCCAGGTGGTGCTACTGGGCAGGCCCGTCGGTGAGATGAGCGCGCGCGGCTACCACGGCGGACGGCAGCAGCGACTGCTGGGCACGGTGCTGGACTGCCTGGAGCGGTTGCGGGGCACGTACGACGCGGTGATCTGCGAGGGCGCCGGCAGCCCGGCCGAGATCAATCTGCGGCGCACGGACATCGTGAACATGGGGATCGCCCGGGGCGGCGGGCTGCCGGTCCTGGTGGTGGGCGACATCGACCGGGGCGGCGTCTTCGCGTCCTTCTTCGGCACCGTCGCCCTGCTGTCCCGCGAGGACCAGGCGCTGGTCGCCGGGTTCCTGGTGAACAAGTTCCGGGGCGATGTCTCACTGCTGGAACCGGGTCTTGGGATGCTGCGCGGCCTGACCGGGCGGCGGACGTACGGCGTGCTGCCCTTCCAACACGGCCTCGGCATCGACGAGGAGGACGGCCTGCGGGTGTCCCTGCGGGGCGCCGTACGGGAGTCGGTCGTGGCCGCGCCGGTGGGCGAGGACGTCCTGCGGGTCGCCGTGTGCGCGGTGCCGCTGATGTCCAACTTCACCGACGTCGACGCCCTCGCCGCCGAACCGGGTGTCGTGGTGCGGTTCGTGGACCGGCCGGAGGAACTGGCCGACGCCGACCTCGTGGTGCTCCCGGGCACCCGCGGCACCGTACGGGCGCTTCGGTGGCTGCGCGAACGCGGGCTGGCGGACGCGTTGCGGCGCCGGGCGGCCGAGGGGCGCCCCGTGCTCGGAATCTGCGGTGGCTTCCAGATCCTCGGCGAGCACATCGAGGACGAGGTCGAGAGCCACGCGGGGCACGTGGACGGGCTCGGCATCCTGCCCGTGCGGGTGCGGTTCGCCCGCGAGAAGACGCTCACCCGGCCCGTGGGCCGGGCCCTCGGGGAGTCCGTCGAGGGGTACGAGATCCATCACGGGGTCGCCGACGTCGTGGCGGGCGAAGCCTTCCTGGACGGCTGCCGGGTCGGCCATACCTGGGGCACGCACTGGCACGGATCGCTGGAGTCGGACGGCTTCCGGCGCGCCTTCCTGCGCGAGGTGGCCACCGCCGCGGGACGGCGCTTCGTACCGGCCCCCGACACCTCGTTCGCCGCGCTGCGCGAGGAGCAGCTCGACCGGCTCGGCGACCTGATCGAACAGCACGCGGACACCGACGCGCTGTGGCGGCTCATCGAGTCCGGCGCGCCACGAGGACTGCCCTTCATTCCACCGGGAGCGCCCGCATGAGCACAGTGTTGTTGTTGTCGACCGCCGACACGGACCTCCTGGCGGCCCGGGCCGCCACCGGTGTCTCCTTCCGGATCGGCAATCCGACCCGCGTGGACGTGGCGGACGGGCTGCCCGCGCTGCTCGACGGCGCGGACCTCGCCGTCGTACGACTGCTGGGCGGCAAGCGGGCGTGGGAGGACGGGCTCGCCGCCCTGAAGGCGTCCGGGATCCCCACCGTGCTGCTCGGCGGGGAGACCGTCCCGGACGCGGAGTTGATGGCCGAGTCGACCGTACCGGCCGGGGTGGTCGCGGAGGCACTGCGGTATCTCGTCGAGGGCGGCCCGGGCAACCTCGCCGAACTGGCCCGGTTCCTGTCGGACACCGTGCTGCTGACCGGTGAGGGGTTCGAGGAGCCGCGAAGGACGCCGGAGTACGGCGTCCACGGCGAGCGCCCTCTGGACACCGGCCGCCCGACGGTCGGCGTGCTCTTCTACCGCGCGCACGAACTGAGCGGCAACGCCGCCTTCGTGGACACGCTGTGCGACGCGATCGAGGCTCGGGGCGCCAACGCCCTCGCCGTCTACTGCGGTTCGCTGCGCGGCGCCGACCCGGAGCTGTACGAGCTGCTGGCCGAGGCCGACACCCTCGTCGCCACCGTGCTCGCGGCCGGCGGCACGCACGCCTCGCAGGTGTCGGCGGGAGGCGACGAGGAGGCCTGGGACATCGGGGCGCTCGCCGACCTGAACGTACCGGTGCTGCAAGCGCTCTGTCTGACGTCGTCACGCGCCGCGTGGGAGGAGTCGGACGCCGCTCTGTCCCCCATGGACGCGGCGATGCAGGTCGCCATCCCGGAGTTCGACGGCCGGCTGATCACGGTGCCGTTCTCCTTCAAGGAGCAGGGCCCCGACGACGTCCCGGTGTACGTCGCCGACCCGGAGCGGGCCGCGCGGGTGGCCGGGATCGCCGTACGGCACGCCCGGCTGGGGCACAAGCCGAACGCAGAGAAGAAGCTGGCGCTCGTCTTCACCGCGTACCCGACGAAGCACTCGCGCGTCGGCAACGCGGTGGGGCTGGACACCCCGGCCTCGGCGGTACGGGTGCTGGACGCGCTGCGGGACGCGGGATACACGGTCGACGGATACCCCCCTGGCGGCGACGAGTTGATCCACCGGCTCATCGAGGCGGGCGGGCACGACGTCGAGTGGCTGACCGAGGAGCAGCTGGCCGCCGCGCCCGCGCGGGTGCCGTTGGCGGACTACCGGGCCTGGTTCGAGGAACTGGACCCACAGCTGCGGGACGGGATGCGGACGGCGTGGGGCGAGCCGCCGGGGTCGCTGTACGTCGACGGGGAGGACATCGTCCTCGCGTCGCTCCGGTTCGGGAACGTCGTGGTGATGATCCAGCCGCCGCGGGGCTTCGGGGAGAACCCGATCGCGATCTACCACGACCCCGACATGCCGCCGTCGCACCACTACATGGCGGCCTACCGCTGGCTGGAGAGCGGTTTCGGCGCCGACGCGATCGTGCACATGGGCAAGCACGGCACGATGGAGTGGCTGCCGGGCAAGGGGCTGGGACTGAGCGCCGGATGTGCTCCGGACGCGGTGCTGGGTGACCTGCCGCTGATCTACCCGTTCATCGTCAACGACCCCGGTGAGGGCACGCAGGCCAAGCGGCGCGGGCACGCCACGGTCGTCGATCACCTGGTTCCGCCGATGGCGCGGGCCGACACGTACGGCGATCTGGCGAAGCTGGAGCAGCTGCTCGACGAGTACGCGCTGGTCTCCGACCTGGACCCGGCGAAGGCACCGGTGGTGCGCGCGCAGATCTGGACGCTGGTGAAGGCGGCCGAACTGCACCACGACCTGCAGGTGGACGATCAGCCGGACGACGACGCTTTCGACGCGTTCGTCATGCACATCGACGGCTATCTGTGCGAGATCAAGGACGTGCAGATCCGCGACGGCCTGCACATCCTGGGCGGTGGTCCGGTCGGCGAACCGCGCGTGAACCTGGTGCTGGCGGTGCTGCGCGCCTCACAGGTGTGGGGCGGGCGGGCGAACGCGCTGCCGGGCCTGCGGGCCGCGCTGGCCGAGCACTTCGGGCTGGTGGAGAAGGAGTTGCTGGCCGAACCGGGTGCGCCGGTGAAGGTGCCCGTGGAGCTGACGGGCCTGGTGGACGGTCCGTCGCGTACGGGCGCCGACGCGATCGACCTGTTGGAGCAGCTGTGCCGGCGGATCGCGGAGGGGATGGAGGAGCGTGGCTGGGCGACCGGCTCGGCTCCCCCGCTGGTACGGGAGGTGCTGGGCGCCGAACTTTCCGACGCGGTGGCCGTGGTGCGGTTCGCATGCGAGGAGGTCGTGCCCCGGCTGGGGCGTACGACGGACGAGATCGGGCACATCCTGCGGGCGCTGGACGGCGGTTACGTCCCGGCGGGACCGTCGGGTTCGCCCACGCGCGGGCTGGTCAACGTGCTCCCGACCGGGCGGAACTTCTACTCCGTCGACCCCAAGGCGATCCCCTCACGGCTCAGTTGGGAGGCCGGGCAGGCGCTGGCCGACTCGCTGTTGCGGCGGTATCTGCAGGACACGGGTGAGTACCCGAAGTCCGTCGGCCTGACGGTGTGGGGCACGTCGGCGATGCGCACCCAGGGTGACGACATCGCCGAGATCCTGGCACTGCTGGGCTGCCGTCCGGTGTGGGACGACGCGTCGCGGCGGGTGACCGGGTTCGAGGTGGTCGGCCTCGATGAGCTGGGCCGGCCGCGGATCGACGTCACGGTGCGTATCTCCGGGTTCTTCCGGGACGCGTTCCCGCACGTGGTGGGGCTGATCGACGACGCGGTGCGGGCGGTGGCGGAGCTGGACGAGCCCGCCTCGCAGAACCACGTACGCGCCCACGCCGATGAGGACACCGCCGAGCACGGCGACCGGCGGCGTGCCACGGCCCGCATCTTCGGCTCCAAGCCGGGCGCGTACGGTGCCGGTCTGCTCCCGCTGATCGACGCGCGGAACTGGCGCTCCGACGCCGACCTCGCCGAGGTGTACGCGGTGTGGGGCGGCTACGCCTACGGGCGCGGGCTCGACGGACGGGCGGCGCGGGGGGACATGGAGACGGCGTTCCGGCGGATCGCGGTGGCGGCGAAGAACGTGGACACGCGCGAGCACGATATCCATGACGCGGATGACTACTTCCAGTATCACGGCGGCATGGTCGCCATGGTGCGGCACCTGACGGGTGCGAGCCCCGAGGCGTACGTCGGGGATTCCGCCGTCCCGGACCAGGTGAAGACCCGGACGCTGGGCGAGGAGACGCACCGGGTCTTCCGTGCACGGGTGGTCAACCCCCGCTGGATGAGTGCCATGAGGAGGCACGGCTACAAGGGCGCCTTCGAGATGGCCGCGACCGTCGACTACCTCTTCGGGTACGACGCCACGGCGGGCGTGGTCGATGACTGGATGTACGAGAAGCTGGCGTCCGAGTACGTGTTCTCGCCGGAGAACCAGGAGTTCATGCGCACGTCCAACCCCTGGGCGCTGCGGGGCATCACGGAACGTCTGCTGGAGGCGGCAGACCGTGGGCTCTGGGCGGAACCGGACCAGGAGACCCTGGACCGGCTCCGGGCGGCCTACCTCGAACTCGAGGGAGATCTGGAGGGAGACGAGTGATCTCCCCGAATATCCCCGCGGATGCGGGGAGCACAGTGCACGAACCGCGGTCGACTTGGCAGTGCCCGGAACACCCCCGCGCGTGCGGGGAGCACGCCACCACATTGACCGGCGATCGGCCTCACCTCGGGCCGCTTCACCTTGAGTCACCCGAAGGAGTGATCACCGCGTGAGCACGCCCTACCCCTTCACCGCTGTAGTGGGTCAGGAAGACCTTCGCCTGGCCTTGCTTCTCAACGCCGTAAGCCCTGCGGTCGGTGGAGTCCTGGTCCGGGGAGAGAAAGGGACCGCGAAAAGCACGGCTGTGCGTGCGCTGTCGGCGCTGATGCCGGAGGTGGAGATCGTCTCAGGGTGCCGCTTCTCCTGTGCCCCGGCCTCTCCCGACCCCGCCTGCCCGGACGGGCCACACGAGCCGGGGGCCTCGGGCTCCCGGCCGGCCCGGATGGTCGAGCTGCCCGTCGGTGCCTCCGAGGACCGGCTTGTGGGCGCGCTCGACATCGAGCGGGCGCTGGTGGAGGGCGTGAAGGCGTTCGAGCCGGGGCTGCTGGCCGACGCGCACCGGGGGATTCTGTACGTCGACGAGGTCAATCTCCTTCACGACCATCTGGTCGACCTGCTGCTGGACGCCGCGGCGATGGGTGCCTCGTATGTGGAGCGCGAGGGCGTTTCCGTACGGCATGCGGCGCGATTCCTGCTCGTCGGGACCATGAACCCCGAAGAAGGCGAATTGCGACCCCAGTTGCTGGACCGGTTCGGGCTGACCGTCGAGGTGGCCGCCTCGCGCGAGCCCGACCAGCGGGTGGAGGTCGTACGGCGACGGCTGGCGTACGACGACGACCCCGCCGGGTTCGCCGCGCGGTGGTCCGGTGAGGAGGCCGCCGTACGGGCGCGGATCGTGGCGGCGCGGGAGTTGTTGCCGTCGGTGCGGCTGGGTGACGGGGCGCTGCGGCAGATCGCGGCGACCTGCGCGGCGTTCGAGGTGGACGGCATGCGGGCCGACATCGTGATGGCGCGTACGGCGACCGCGCTGGCGGCCTGGGCCGGGCGGACGGATGTGCTGGCCGAGGACGTGCGGCAGGCTGCGCTCCTGGCCCTCCCCCACCGGCGGAGGCGGAACCCCTTCGACGCGCCGGGCCTCGACGAGGACAAGCTCGACGAGACACTGGAGGAGTTCGGGGGCGACGACGATCCCGACACCGATCCGGACGGGCCGGACGGACCCGATGGGGGTGGCGGGGGTGGCGGGGAGTCACCTGCCGACGGTCCCGAGGACGGTGACGCGGGGGCGACGCCCGAGGCCTGGGAGGCCAAGAGGTCCGAGAAGTCCGAGGGCTCCGACGGGTCCGAGGGGGCCGGGGAGTCGCGTCCCTCGGGGGCCGGTTCCGGTGAGCGGCCCCCGGTGGGTGCCGCCGAGCCGTTCCGCACCAAGGTGCTGAGCGTGCCCGGGATCGGCGAGGGCTCCGCCGGGCGGCGGTCGCGGGCGCGGACCGAGCACGGACGGACGACGGGCGCGCGGCGGCCGGACGGCGCGCTGACGAAGCTGCACCTGGCGGCGACCGTCCGGGCGGCGGCTCCGCACCAGCGGGCGCGGGGCCGGTCCGGGCCGGGTCTGGTGGTGCGGCGGGACGATCTGCGGCAGGCCACGCGCGAGGGGCGTGAGTCGAACCTCGTGCTGTTCGTCGTGGACGCCTCCGGGTCGATGGCCGCGCGGCAGCGGATGGGGGCCGTGAAGGGTGCCGTGGTGTCGCTGCTGCTCGACGCCTATCAGCGGCGGGACAAGGTGGGGCTGGTGACCTTCCGGGGGTCGGCGGCCGATGTGGCGCTGCCACCCACGTCGTCGGTGGACGTCGCGGCGGCCCGGCTGGAGTCGCTGCCGACCGGTGGGCGCACACCGCTGGCGGCGGGGCTGCTCACAGCGCACGACGTGCTGCGGGTGGAGCGGTTGCGGGACCCGGCGCGGCGGGCTCTGGTCGTGGTGGTGACCGACGGACGGGCGACCGGTGGTCCGGAGCCGGTCGCGCTGGCGGGGCGTGCGGCACGGCTGTTCGCGGCCGAGGGTGTCGCGTCGGTGGTCGTGGACTGCGAGTCGGGGCCGGTACGGCTGGGGCTCGCCGGGCGGTTGGCCGGTGAGCTGGGCGGCGGTGCCGTGACGCTGGACGAACTGCGGGCGGACTCGATCGCCGGGCTGGTCAGGGACGTACAGGGGACTTCGAGGAGGGCCGCGTAATGCCGAAGGGACAGCCGAGTGCCGTACCCGATGACGGGCTGACGACCCGGCAGCGGCGCAATCGGCCGCTGGTCGTCGTGCACACGGGTGTGGGGAAGGGCAAGTCCACCGCTGCGTTCGGGCTCGCCCTGCGGGCGTGGAACCAGGGGTGGCCGATCGGGGTGTTCCAGTTCGTCAAGTCGGCGAAGTGGAAGGTCGGCGAGGAGAACGCGCTGCGCGTGCTGGGCGCCTCCGGTGAGGGCGGGAGCGTCGACTGGCACAAGATGGGTGAGGGCTGGTCGTGGGTGCAGCGCGATCCGCAAGGGGACAACTCCACCAACGAGCAGAAGGCCCGCGAGGGCTGGGAGCAGGTCAAGCGGGACCTCGCCGCCGAGACGTACCGGCTGTACGTGCTGGACGAGTTCGCCTACCCGATGCACTGGGGATGGATCGACACCGATGAGGTCGTGTCCGTGCTGCGGGAGCGTCCGGGGACACAGCATGTGGTCATCACGGGGCGGAACGCGCCGGAGAAGCTGGTCGGGTTCGCCGACCTCGTGACCGACATGTCGAAGGTGAAGCACCCCATGGATGCCGGGCAGAAGGGGCAGAGGGGCATCGAGTGGTGAGATCCGTTCCACGGCTGGTCATTGCCGCGCCCTCGTCGGGGAGCGGGAAGACCACCGTTGCCACCGGGTTGATGGCCGCGCTGTCCGCGCGGGGATTCGCCGTGTCCCCGCACAAGGTGGGGCCCGACTACATCGATCCCGGGTATCACTCGCTGGCCACCGGGCGGGTGGGGCGCAACCTCGACGCGTACCTGTGCGGGCCGGAGCTGATCGCGCCGCTGTTCGCGCACGGTGCGCGCGGGTGCGACATCGCCGTGGTCGAGGGTGCGATGGGGCTGTACGACGGGGCCTCGGGGGAGGGTGAACTGGCGTCCACCGCGCAGGTGGCGAAGCTTCTGCGGGCCCCGGTGGTGCTGGTGGTCGACGCGTCGTCGCAGGCGCGGTCGGTGGCGGCACTGGTCCACGGGTTCGTGAGCTGGGATCCGGAGGTGCGGGTCGGGGGCGTGATCCTCAACAAGGTCGCCTCGGACCGCCATGAGGGGTTGTTGCGGGAGGCGTTGGAGTCCGTCGGGGTTCCGGTGTCGGGGGTTCTGCGGCGGGCCGCGCGGGTGGAGACGCCGTCTCGGCATCTGGGGTTGGTGCCGGTTGCCGAGCGGCGGGCCGAGGCGGTCGAGGCCGTTGGGGCGATGGCCGCACAGGTGGCCGCGGGCTGCGATCTGGAAGCGCTGGCCGCACTCGCGCGGGGTGCGGGTGCGCTGGGCTGTTCGGGATGGGACGCGGGTGGGGCCGTGGCTTCCTCGCCCCCGCCGTCCCTTCCCTCCCCCACTCTCGGCTTCGCTCGAGCGGGGGGACCCCCCTCGTCCCCGGGGGCTGTGCCCCCGGATCCCCCTTCGGCCCCGGACGGGTCTCGTCCCCGATCCCCGGGCGGGCCGGGAGTGGCCGGACGGGCCGTGAGGGTCGCCGTTGCCGGTGGGAGCGCCTTCTCGTTCTCGTACGCCGAGCATGCCGAGTTGCTCTCCGCCGCCGGGGCCGAGGTGGTCCCCTTCGACCCGCTGCGGCACGAGGAGCTCCCCGAGGGGACGGCCGGGTTGGTCATCGGGGGTGGGTTTCCCGAGGTGTACGCCTCCGAACTGTCCGCCAACGAGCCCCTGCGCAAGGCCGTTGCCGAACTGGCCGTCCGCGGGGCTCCCGTGGCCGCCGAGTGTGCCGGGCTGCTGTATCTGTGCCGTGAACTGGAGGGACTGCCCATGTGCGGGGTGCTCGATGCCTCCGCGCGGATGGCGGAGCGGCTGACCCTGGGTTACCGGGACGCCGTGGCCGTGACCGACAGTGTGCTGGCCGCCGCCGGGACGCGGATGCGGGGGCACGAGTTCCACCGGACCGTCGTCGAGCCGGGCGCCGGCGCCGCTCCCGCGTGGGGTGTGCGGGCGCCCGAACGGAGCGTCGAGGGATTCGTACAGCGCGGTGTGCACGCGAGCTATCTGCACACGCACTGGGCGTCCGAGCCCGGTGTCGCCCGTCGGTTCGTGGAGAGGTGCCGGACGTCATGAGCAGCAGGCTGGTCGGGGTCGGGGTCGGACCCGGGGATCCGGAGCTGGTGACCGTCAAGGGGGTCAAGGCGCTGCGGACGGCGGATGTCGTCGTCGTACCCGTCATGGACGGCGGTGAGCGGGGGCGGGCCGAGGCGACCGTGCTGCGTTATGTGGCCGCGGAGAAGGTCGTCCGGGTGGTGTTCGCGTTGAACGAGCGAACCGACCGGACGCGGCGCGAGGCGGCCTGGGACGCAGCCGGGCAGCGGGTCGCCGGGCTGTTGCGGGAGCACCGCTGCGTCGCCTTCGCGACCATCGGGGACCCCCATGTGTACTCGACGTTCACGTATCTCGCGCAGACGGTCGGCGAGTTGGTGCCCGACGCCGCTGTCGAGACCGTGCCGGGGATCACCGCCATGCAGGATCTGGCCGCGCGCTCGGGTGCGGTGCTGACCGAGGGGACCGAACCGCTCACGCTGGTGCCGGTGACCGCCGGGGCCGCCGTGCTGAAGGACGCGCTGGCCGGGCCCGGGACGGTCGTCGCGTACAAGTTCGGGCGGCAGGCAGGTGAGGTGGCCGAGGCGCTGCGGGAGACCGGGCGGATCGGCGACGCGGTGTGGGGGTCGGCGCTCGGCCTGCCGGAGGAGTCGGTGCGGCGGGCCGCCGAGCTGGACGGGACGCCCCTGCCGTACCTCTCCACGCTCATCGCGCCGCCGCGGCGCGACGGCGGGCGGGGCGGGAAACTGTGAACGGCCCGGGCCGGCGCGGGTCGTGCTCAGTGCGCCGCGCCCACCACCAGCCAGATGAACAGCACCCCCGCGACCGTGCACAGCAGTGTGGAGCGGGCCGGGTGTTCGTGGTGGGCCTCCGGGAGGATCTCGGCCGCCGCCAAGTAGAGGAGCGCGCCGCCGAACAGGCCCAGGTAGCCACCGAGCAGGGGTTCCGGGAGCGTGAAGAAGACAGTGGACGCCGCGCCGACGACCGGTGCGGCCGCGTCCGCGAACAGCATCATCAGCGCGCGGCGGCGGGCGTTGCCGTAGACCCGCGTGAGTGTGTACGTGTTGAAGCCGTCCGCGAAGTCGTGGGCGATGACGGCCACCGCGACGGCGGCGCCCATGCTGTCGTCGACCTGGAAGGCGGCGCCGATCGCCACACCGTCCATGGCGCTGTGACCGACCATCGCGGCGGCGGCGGTGAGGCCCACCTCGGGAGTGCGGCCCTCGCTCTCCCCGGCGCCGTGGGCGGCCTGTCGGTGGGCCAGCAGGCGTTCCACCAGATGGGCGAGCAGGAAACCGCCGACGAAGAGCAGCAGGGCCGCCGGTACCCCGTGGATCTCGGTGCCTGCCGCTTCCAGGGACTCCGGGAGGAGTTCCAGGCCGACGACGCCCAGCATCAGCCCGCCGGCCAGGCCCAGCACCAGATGGCGGCGGTCGGTCACGCGATGTGCCGACCAGCCGCCGGCCAGCGTCATCAGGAACGCGCCGAGCGCGACGAAGACCGCCATGCGTTCTTCGTATCCGATCGGTGGCCGGTCACGCACGCGTGACAGCCGCTCACCGCCCACCGTCTTCGATCATTCCCAGGAGAGGACCGCATCCCATGGCCGATGCCGCCACCGGTGCTTCCACCGGCTCCCCCGCCGGTACCTTCACCGGCAGGGTGACCTTCGTCGGGGCCGGACCCGGCGCCGCCGATCTGCTGACGTTCCGTGCCGCCCGGGCCATCGCCGAGGCCGATGTGGTCATCTGGGCCGCCAGCCTGGTGCAGGAGGACGTGCTGCGGCATGCGCGGGAGGACGCGGAGATCCTCGATTCGGCGACCATGTCCCTGGAGGACGTGGTGGCCGTCTACGGGCGGGCCCGCGCGGAGGGACTGAAGGTCGCACGGATCCATTCCGGCGATCCGGCGCTGTGGGGTGGCACGCAGGAGCAGGTCGACCGGTGTGCGGAGCTCGGCATCCCGACCGAGATCGTGCCCGGTGTGTCGTCCTTCTCGGCCGTCGCGGCGCTCGCGCGGCGCGAGCTGACCATTCCCGAGGTGGCGCAGTCCGTCGTCCTGACCCGGCTCGGCGGGGGCAAGACGCCGATGCCGCCCGGTGAGGAGGTCCGCGAGTTCGCGCGGCACGGCACCACCATGGCGGTCTTCCTGTCGGCCGCCCGCAGCGGTCAGCTGGTGCGGGAGCTGCTGGAGGGTGGCTACCCGACGTCCACGCCGGTCGTCGTCGCGTATCAGGCGACCTGGCCGGAGGAGCTGGTCGTGAAGTGCACGATCGGCACGCTGGAGGAGACGGTCAAGGAACACAAGCTGTGGAAGCACACGCTGTTCCTGGTCGGTCCGGCGCTCGACGCGCACGGCACCCGCTCGCACCTGTACCACCCGGGACACTTCCACGGGTTCCGCAAGGCCGACCCGGAGGCGCGCAGGGCCTTGCGTTCACGGGGTGCGGGCACGTGATCACCATCATCGGGACGGGAACGGGCGCGCCGCTCGACGCCCGGGTGGCAGCCGGCGCGGAGCTGGTGGTCGGCGGGCGGCGGCATCTGGACGCCGTGCGGCTGCCGGAGGGGGCAGAACGGGTCGTGCTGGGTCCGGTGGCACCCGCGCTCGACACCATGGAGAAGTACGTCGCCGAGGAACGGCCGGTCGTGGTGCTGGCGTCGGGGGACCCCGGGTTCTTCGGGATCGTGCGGGCGCTGGCCGAACGGTTCGGTGCCGAGCGGCTCGATGTGCGGCCCGGGGTCTCCTCCGTGGCCGCCGCCTTCGCGCGGGCCGGGCTGCCGTGGGACGACGCCGTGGTGGTCAGCGCGCACGGCAGGGATCCGCGTACGGCGGTGAACCTGTGCCGGGCGCACCCGAAGGTCGCCGTTCTGACGGGGCCCGCGGCGGGTCCGGCCGAGCTGGGGGCCGCGCTGCTCGGTCACCCGCGCGTCCTGGTGGTCGCCTCCGCGCTCGGTTCCGGTGGGGAGCGGGTGGAGCGGGTGACGCCCGCCGAGGCCGCCGTCCGTGACTGGGGCACGGCGGTGAACGTCGTGCTGTGTCTGGACGAGGCGCGTGCGCCGGGGCCGGTGCGTACGGTCGCGGGCCCGTCGGCGGGGCCCACCGGATGGGCGCTGGAGGAGGCTGAGTTCGCACACCGCGACTCGATGATCACCAAGTTCGAGGTACGGGCGCTGGCCCTGGCCCGGCTGGGGCCGCGTCCCGGTGAGCTGGTGTGGGACGTCGGTGCGGGGTCGGGGTCCGTGGCCGTGGAGTGCGCGCGGCTCGGTGCCGCCGTCACGGCGGTGGAGAAGACGCCGGACGGGGTCGAGCGGGTCCGCGCCAACGCCGTCGCGCACGGGGTCGACGTGCGCGTGGTGCACGGGACGGCGCCGGAGGTGCTGTCCGGGCTCGACGACGATCCCGACGCCGTGTTCGTCGGCGGGGGCGGGCGGGAGCTGCCCGCCGTTGTCACCGCCTGCGCGCGGCGGGCCCGGCGGACGGTCGTGGTCGCGCTGGCCGCGCTCGACCGGGTGCCGGCCGTGCGCGAGGCGCTGACCGGCACCGGGTTCGGCTGCGACGGGGTGCTGTTGCAGTCGTCGCGGCTGGCGCCGCTGCCGGGGGACGTGACCCGGCTGGCGGCGGCCAACCCCGTTTTCCTGCTGTGGGGCGTCCGGCCCCGCGGCCGTACCGAAGGAGCCGGGCTTTGAACGCTCTCCTCAGCGAGCAGGGGCGGTCCCCGGCTCACTCCCCTCGTCCGCCCGACAGGCGGCCGCCGAGCCCGACCCGATCGGCACGGCCCGACTCGACACCGGCCCGGCTCACGACGTCGTCGGAAGGTACAGCTGTGGCGGCCCGGGGCTCGCTCGGTGCTGCGCGACCGGACCGGTCACTGGTGGGGGGTACCCGATGATCGGTCTCATCGCGGCGACGGCGGCCGGCAGGGCCGCGGGGGACCGGCTCGCCGCCGCGTGGCCGGACCGTACGCGCGTGTACGCGGGTCCGGTGGGGGACGCCGTGCGGGCCGCGTTCGCCGAGTGCGAGCAGCTCGTGTGCTTCCTCGCCACGGGGGCCGTGGTGCGGCTGGTGGCGCCGCTGCTCGGTGACAAGGCGAGCGATCCCGGTGTGGTCTGTGTCGACGAGGGCGGACGGTACGCCGTGTCGCTGATGGGCGGGCACGGCGGCGGGGCGAACGAGCTGGCCCGTGCGGTCGGCGAGGTGCTGGGTGCGGAGCCCGTGGTGACGACGGCGACCGACGCGGTCCGACTGCCGGGTCTGGACACCCTCGGTCTGCCGGTGGAGGGGAACGTCGCCGCCGTGTCGCGGGCGCTGCTGGACGGTGAGGCGGTCGCGTTGCGCGCCGAGGTGGGCTGGCCGCTGCCGCCGCTCCCGGTCGCCGGCGAAGGGTCGTACACGATCCGTGTCACGGACCGTCTGGTCGAGTGGGGCGCACGGGAGGCGGTGCTCCGGCCACCCACCCTGGTCGCTGGGATCGGTGCCTCGAAGGGTGTCCCCGTGGAGGAGGTTCTCGCTCTGGTCGAGGGCGTCCTGCGCGGGGCGGGGCTGTCGGCGGCGTCGCTCGCCGAGCTGGCCACCGTGGACGCCAAGGCCGGCGAGCCCGGCATCGTGGAGGCGGCCCGGCGGCTCGGGGTGCCCCTGGTGACGCACACCGCGGGGGAGTTGGCCCGCGTCGAGGTGCCCAACCCTTCCGACGCGCCGCTCGCCGCCGTCGGCACCCCGTCGGTGGCGGAGGCCGCCGCGCTGGTGAACGGGGGTGAACTGCTCGTGCCCAAAAGGAAGTCGGCGGGACGTCCCGCGATGGCGACCTGTGCCGTCGTGCGGCGTCCGGGGCGCGGGCGGCTCGCGGTGGTCGGCCTGGGGCCGGGCGCGCGGGATCTGCTCACCCCGCGGGCGAAGGCAGAACTGCGGCGCGCCTCCGTGCTGGTGGGCCTCGACCAGTACGTCGACCAGATCCGCGATCTGCTGCGACCGGGCACGCGCGTACTGGAGTCCGGGCTCGGGGCGGAGGAGGAGCGGGCCCGTACGGCCGTCGCGGAGGCCCGGCGCGGGCATGCGGTCGCGCTGATCGGCAGTGGCGACGCGGGGGTCTACGCCATGGCCTCCCCCGCGCTCGCCGAGGCGTCCGACGACATCGACGTGCTCGGGGTGCCGGGAGTGACGGCGGCGCTGGCGGCCGGGGCGGTCCTGGGGGCGCCGCTGGGCCACGACCATGTGTCGATCAGCCTGTCCGACCTGCACACGCCGTGGGAGGTCATCGAGCGGCGGGTGCGGGCGGCGGCCGAGGCGGACCTCGTGGTGACGTTCTACAACCCGCGCAGCCGGGGCCGTGACTGGCAGCTGCCGAAGGCCCTCGCGATCCTCGCGGAGCACCGGGAGCCGGCGACGCCGGTCGGGGTCGTGCGCAACGCGTCCCGCGCGGACGAGTCGAGCCGGCTGACCACGCTGGCCGCGCTGGACCCGGCGACGGTCGACATGATGACGGTCGTGACCGTGGGCAACAGGGCGACCCGGGAGATCGCGGGACGCATGGTCACCCCGCGGGGCTACCGCTGGCAGGAGGAGGCCCGGTGAACCGCGTGGTGCACCCCATCGAGCAGGAGTCCTTCCGGCGGCTGCGCGCCCGCCTGGACACCTCGCACTTCCCGCCGCTGACCCGGGCGGTGGTGGAGCGGGTCGTCCACTCCGCCGCCGACCTGGACTACGCCGGTGATCTCGTCCTGGACGAGGGCGAGTTGGTTCGCGCGCACGCCGCGCTGCACGCCGGGGCGCCGGTCGTGGTGGACGTGGAGATGGTCGCGGCCGGCATCACCCGCCGGGAGACCGTGTGCCGGCTGGGGGAAGCCGCCTCCGGGCCGGGGCTCACGCGTTCGGCCCACGCCGTGCGGCTGGCGTACGAGGAGGTCGGGCCCGGCGCCCTGTGGGTGATCGGCTGCGCGCCGACCGCCCTCGAGGAGCTGCTGACGCTCGACGCCTCCCCCGTCCTGGTCATCGGGCTGCCCGTCGGTTTCGTCGGGGCGGCCGAGTCCAAGGCCGCGTTGCGCGAGAGCGGGCTGCCCGCCGTGAGCAACGTGTCCGAGAAGGGCGGGTCGGCGGTTGCCGCCGCCGCGCTCAACGCCCTGCTGTACCACCCCGTTTCCCCCGGACCCGAGGAGAACCTGTGACCACCCCGCCCGCCCTTCTCATCGCCGGCCACGGCACCCGGGACGACGCCGGAGCGGAGGCGTTCCGTGACTTCGTGCGGGAGCTGGGGCGCCGTCATCCCGGACTGCCCGTAGCGGGCGGCTTCATCGAGCTGTCCCCGCCGCCGCTGGGTGAGGCCGTCGCCGAGCTGGTGGAGCGGGGAGTGCGGCGGTTCGCGGCCGTTCCGCTGATGCTGGTGTCCGCCGGGCACGCCAAGGGGGACATCCCGGCGGCGCTGGCCCGCGAGAAGGAGCGCCACCCGGGTGTCTCGTACGCCTACGGCCGTCCGCTCGGCCCGCACCCCGCGCTGCTGAGTGTGCTGGAGCGGCGGCTGGCCGAGGCGGTGGACCCGTCCTGGGACGTGTCCGAGGTGACGGTGCTGCTGGTGGGGCGCGGGTCGACGGACCCGGATGCGAACGCCGAGGTGTTCAGGGCGGCGCGGCTGCTGTGGGAGGGGCGGGGCTACGCGGCCGTGGAGACGGCGTTCGTGTCGCTGGCGGCGCCGGACGTGCCGAGCGGGCTGGACCGGTGTGCGCGCCTCGGTGCCCGGCGGGTGGTGGTGCTGCCGTACTTCCTGTTCACCGGGATCCTGCCGGACCGGGTGCGGCGGCAGACGGCCCGGTGGGCGGCGGCCCATCCGGAGACCGGGGTACGGTCGGCGGACGTCATCGGTCCGGAACCGGAGCTGCTGGATCTGGTGATGGAGCGGTACGAGGAGGCCGTGAAGGGTGATCTCAGGATGAACTGCGACTCGTGCGTGTACCGGATCGCGCTGCCGGGCTTCGAGGACAAGGTGGGTCAGCCGCAGCAGCCTCACTTCCACCCCGACGACAGCGGTCACCACCACCACGGGCACGGCCACGCCCACTCCCATGCGCACTGATCCCGTGGGCGGCGGGCACGATCTGCGCCACCACGGCGACGCCGAGGTCCGCGACGACGGTTCGGCACTGGTCGACCTCGCGGTGAACGTCCGCACCGGCACGCCCCCGGCGTGGCTGCGTGAGCACATCGCCGCGTCGCTGTCCGGGCTCGCCGCCTACCCCGACGGGCGGGCCGCACGGGCTGCGGTGGCGGCGCGGCACGGGCTGCCGGTGGAGCGGGTGCTGCTGACGGCCGGTGCGGCGGAGGCGTTCGTGCTGCTGGCGCGGGCGCTGAAGGTACGCCGGCCGGTGGTGGTGCACCCGCAGTTCACGGAGCCGGAGGCGGCGCTGCGGGACGCCGGGCACACGGTGGACCGGGTGCTGCTGCGGGAGGCGGACGGCTTCCGGCTGGACCCGTCGGCGGTGCCCGGGGACGCGGACCTGGTGGTGATCGGCAACCCGACGAACCCGACGTCCGTACTCCACCCGGCCGCCACCGTGGCCGGGCTGGCCCGCACCGGGCGGACGCTGGTGGTGGACGAGGCGTTCATGGACGCGGTGCCGGGTGAGCGGGAGGCGCTGGCCGGGCGTACGGATGTACCGGGTCTGGTGGTGCTGCGCAGCCTCACCAAGACGTGGGGGCTGGCGGGGCTGCGGATCGGCTACGTCCTGGCGGCCCCGGAGACCGTCGCGGAACTGGAGCGCGCCCAGCCGCTGTGGCCGGTCTCGACACCGGCGCTGGCGGCGGCGGAGGCGTGCGTAAGTCCCCGGGCGCTCGCGGAGGCGGCCGACGCGGCCCGTCGCATCGCGGCGGACCGCGCGCATCTGGTGGCGGGGCTGGAGAAGTTGACCGCCCACGGTGTCCGGGTCGCCGAGCCGGCCGCGGGCCCCTTCGTGCTGGTCCGGCTGCCGCAGGCGGCGACGGTACGACGACGGTTGCGCACCCTCGGTTACGCCGTACGCCGGGGGGACACGTTTCCGGGGCTGGGCGGGGACTGGCTGCGCCTGGCGGTACGGGACCGGGAGACGACGGACGGCTTCCTGTCCGTGCTGGGGCGGGTCTTGGGATCCCCCTGAATCACCGCACCTTGCATCGCCCCCGCCGCCCCTTCCCGTCCCAACCCTGGGGCTCCGCCCCAGACCCCGCTCCTCAAACGCCGGAGGGGCTGGACCCAGCCCCTCCGGCGGGGGACGGGAAGGGGCGGCGGGGGCGGAGAACAACCCCTGAGCCGGGCCCGCGGACAACGGTCCCGCCTCAGCTCCTGCGGCCCCGGTGCGACAACGCGACCGCTCCGCCGCCCGCCGCCAGGAGGGCGATCGCGCTGCCCGCGACGTACGGAGTCATCGAGTCGCCGCCCGTCTCGGCCAGATTGGTCTCGGCGGGCGCGGCCCGCTCCGCCCGCGCTCCCTGCGGATGGACACCCGCGGCCTCGGGCGCGTCCGGCTCCGCTTCCCCCGCCTCGGCCGGCGCCGCCTCTGGCTTCCCCCCGGCAGGGGCCTCGCACGCGGCCTCCGCCAGGGTGAGCGTGCCGTCGACCTCGGCAACACCGAGCTTCAACGGATTGACAGCGACATCGAGTCGCAGCGCGGTCGCCGCGGCCGTGGTCGAGGTGGTCCGGGTCTTCGACAGGTCCAGCCGGACCTCGCCGACGCCCGGCACCTCGACATGGGTGGGGCCGCCGGCGGTCAGGGCGACGCGTTTGCCGAGCACCGTCACGGAGGCGGGCAGGGTCACCGAGGCGTGCGGGGCCTGCCCGGCCTCGCAGACCGCCCTGGAGCTCACCGCGTCGAGTTCGACGACCGACAGCAGCGGCAGACCGGGCACATGGAGCCGGGCCTTGGCGAGGGTGGTGGACGCCTCGGCCCGGTCGCCGTTCACCGTCGCCTTCGCGTCGGCCACCTCCGCCCGCAGCACGCTGAAGGGCTTGCCGCCGTCGACGCCGTCGAGGGTGGCCGTGAGGGCCGTCTTCCGCGCGCTCTGCGGCGCGTGGACCTCGTTGAGGGTGACGGCGAGCGGGGCGCGCACGGTCTTGTTGAGCAGGGACACGTCGAGCCCGGTGCGCAGCACGGCGGCGCTCGCGCTGCCGTGTCCCTCGGTGGCGTGCGCGGGGCCCGCGCCGGCCAGCGCGGCGGGACCCGCGGCGAGGGCGGTGGCCGCGGCGACGGTGGCCCAACGGCGGGCGGATATGCGGAAGTTGATGGTGTTCAAGGTGGTGGGACCCCCATGAGACATGACTGGGACCCGGAAAGAATGTCCGTGCGAACAGCGGGCCGTCAGTGATCCGCCGACTCTTCACTCCTTCGGGGTGAACCAGTGGGCCCGTTCGAATCCCGAGGTACGGCTGTTCCCCGCCGTCACCCTCGTACACCCCACCGACCTCGCCGGGCGGGCGTCGCTATCCGACCACGCGCCCGCCCAGCACCACCCGGCGCGGGTCCGCCAGCACGCGTACGTCCGCACGCGGGTCGGAGGCGTAGACCACGAGGTCGGCCGGGGCGCCCTCCTCCAGGCCTGGGCGGCCGAGCCACGTCCTGGCCGCCCAGGTGGCGGCAGCCAGGGCCTCGACGGGCGGAATGCCGGCCTTGGCCAGTTCGGCGACCTCGTCGGCCACCAGGCCGTGCGGGAGGCTGCCGCCGGCGTCCGTGCCGACGAACACGGGTATTCCGGCGTCGTAGGCGGAGCGCACGGTGTCGTAGCGGCGTTCGTGGAGCCGGCGCATATGGGCCGACCAGCGCGGGAACCTGGACTCGCCGCCGTCGGCGAGCGCGGGGAAGGTGGCGATGTTGACGAGGGTCGGGACGATCGCGACACCCCGTTCGGCGAAGAGCGGGATCGTGTCGTCGGTGAGGCCCGTGGCGTGTTCGACACAGTCGATGCCGGCCTCGACCAGGTCCCGCAGGGAGTCCTCGGCGAAGCAGTGCGCGGTGACGCGGGCGCCCAGCCGGTGGGCCTCGGCGATGGCCGCCTCGACGGCGCCGCGCGGCCAGCAGGCCGACAGGTCGCCCAGGTCGCGGTCGATCCAGTCGCCGACCAGCTTCACCCAGCCGTCGCCGCGCCGGGCCTCCTGGCCGACGTACGCGGTGAGATCGTCGGGCTCGACCTCCCAGGCGTAGTTCCGGATGTAGCGGCGGGTGCGGGCGATGTGCCGGCCGGCCCGGACGATCCTCGGGAGGTCGTCGCGGTCATCGGTCCAGCGGGTGTCGGAGGGCGATCCGGCGTCGCGCAGCAGCAGGGCACCGGCGTCGCGGTCGGTGAGCGCCTGTTTCTCGGCGACCTCGTCGGGGACGGCGCCGTGCCGGTCCAGGCCCACATGGCAGTGGGCGTCGACCAGTCCGGGCAGCACCCAGCCGTCGACGGTGCGGACGTCACGGGCGCCGACGGGACGGTCGTAGGAGATCCGCCCGTCGACGACCCACAGCTCGTCTTGGACCTCGTCCGGGCCGACGAGGATCCGCCCCTTCACGTGCAGCACCGCGCGTTCGCTCATACACGGCACCTTAATCAGGCGCTACAGCGACTTGCCCACCTGGTCGGAGGTCTCCTCCTCGACGTCCGCCATGGCGGGGTCGAGGAGGCGGGAGAGGAAGTGCCGGGTGCGTGCGTGCCGGGGCCTGCCGATGACCTGCTCGGGGGTGCCGTCCTCGACGATCACCCCGCCGTCCATGAAGACGACCCGGTCGGCGACCTCGCGGGCGAAGGTCATCTCGTGGGTGACGACCATCATCGTCATGCCCTCGTGCGCGAGCATCCGCATCACGGCCAGGACGTCGCCGACCAGCTCGGGGTCGAGCGCCGAGGTCGGCTCGTCGAACAGCATCACCTCGGGGCCCATGGCCAGCGCGCGGGCGATGGCGACGCGCTGCTGCTGGCCGCCGGAGAGGGAGGACGGGTAGGCGTCCGCCTTCTCGGCGAGGCCCACCCGCCGCAGGTTCCCGGCGGCGACCCTCGCGGCCTCCGCCTTGCCCCTGCGCAGGACCCGGCGCTGCGGCAGCGTGAGATTCTCGGTCACGGTGAGGTGCGGGAACAGGTTGAACTGCTGGAAGACCATGCCGATACGACGGCGTACGGCATCGATGTCGACGTCCGGGTCGGTGAGTTCCGTACCCCCGACGTGCACCTCACCGCTGGTGGGTTCCTCCAGGAGGTTCACGCACCGCAGCAGGGTCGACTTGCCCGAGCCGGACGGGCCGATGACGCAGACGACCTCGCCCTGGCCGATCTCCAGGTCGATGCCGCGCAGCACATGGTTGTCACCGAAGGACTTGTGCAGACCGCTGACGCGGATCTCCGGCGGGCTCGGGGTCATTTCACGGCCTCCTGGGCCTTGGCCTCCATGCGGCGCACGACGAAGCCGAGCGGGATGGTGATCAGCAGGTAGCACAGGCCGGCCACCAGGATCGGGGTGGAGTTGGCGGTCTGGCTGGCCAGGTCGCGGCCGTACTTGGACAGTTCGCGCTCCTCCAGGGTGACGCCGAGGAACAGCACCAGCGAGGAGTCCTTGAACAGCAGCACGAGTTCGTTGGTCAGCGGCGGGAGAATGATCCGGAAGGCCTGCGGGACGATGACGGAGATCATGGCCCGGGCGGGCGAGAAGCCCAGCGAACGGGCGGCCTCCATCTGTCCCTTGGGCACGGCCTGGATGCCGGCCCGGATCGTCTCCGCCATGTACGCGGCGGCCACCAGGCCGAGCGCGAGGGCGACCTTGCCGTAGGTGCCGCCGATGATCTCCGTGCCGGGGAAGGCGAGCGGCACGGCCACGCCGATGAAGATGAAGATCAGCAGGGCGGGCAGGCCGCGGAAGATCTCGATGTAGATGCCGGCCAGCCAGCGGTACGGCCCGACGGACGACAGCCGCATCAGCGCGATCACCATGCCGAGGGCGAGCCCGACGGCGAAACCGGTCACCGTGAAGAGCACGGTGTTCTTCAGCGCCAGCGTGATGACGTCCGGGAACATCCGCTCGGCGATGTCCACCTGGGCGAACTGGTTCCGCAGCCGGTCCCAGTCGGCCGAGACCGCGAAGGCGATCACGGCCGCGACGAAGACGGCGTACTGGATGCCGCGCGACAGGCTGCGCTTCTGGCGCCTGGTCAGGCCCTTCTTCTTCGGCTGGAGTGGCAGTTTCTCCGTGTCGGCCATGGGATCAGGATGCGGCCGGCGAGGCGGCGGACTCGTCGTACGGACCGATCCACTGCTCGTACAGCTTCTTGTACGTGCCGTCGGCCTTGGCGTCCGCGAGTGCCTTGTTGATGGCCTCGCGCAGCGCCGTGTTGCCCTTCTTCACCGTGACGCCGTACTGCTCGCCGGTGTCGATCTGCTCGGCGACCTCGAAGGCGTCGGCGTTGGCCTTGTCCTTCAGCCAGCCCTGGACGACGGGGTAGTCGATGACGACGGCCTTGACCTGGCCGGTGCGCAGGCCGTTGAGGACGGCGTCGGAGGACTCGAAGGAGACGGGGTCGAAGCCTTCCTTCTTGACGTGGTCCTCGCCGGTGGTCTGCGCCTGGGCGCCGAGCTTGACGTTCCTGGACTTCACGTCGGCGAGGGAGGTGACCCCGCTGTCCTTGTCGACCAGGACGGCCTGGGTGGCGTTGAAGTAGGGGTCGGAGAAGTCGACGTTCTTCTTCCGCTCCTCGGTGATGGTCATACCGGCCGCGGCCAGGTCGCATTCGCCGGAGTTGAGGAAGGCGCCGGTCTTGAAGTTCTCGAACGGCGTGTCGAGGATCTCCTGCCGCACACCGAGGTCCTCGGCGACCAGGTCGATCAGCGCGACGTCGAAGCCCTGCACCTTGCCGTCGATCTCCGACTGGAAGGGGGGGTACGGGAGGTGGGTGCAGGTGGTGAGCTGGCCCGCCTTGACGAGCTCGACACCGCCGGCGGCGGTCGTGGAGCCGCTGCCACCGTCGTCGCTGGAGGTGCAGGCGGTCAGGAGCAGCAGCCCGGCCGTCGCGGTGGTGGCGGCCAGAATGCGGGTCCGGCGGCCGGGGTGCGTCTTCACGGGAGCCTCCTGTTCAAGGAACGATAAGTTCCGATTATAAGGAGAGGTTTGAGCATCTCAAACCAAACCGATGGTCGCGGGGCCGTCCGACCTGAGATCCCTGCGGTCGGGCTTCCCTTCGGGCGAAGGTCTACCCTCGACTTCGTCGTCCGTACCCGCGCAGTCGCGAAGCAAAGAGAGAGCACCGCTGTGACCCACCTTCTCCTCGGCCTGCCCCCCATGGGCGCCGCGCACTTCGCCTCGATCGAGGACCGGGTGGCACGGCTGCTCGGCACCCGGCAGGACGTCGTGATCATGCAGGGTGAGGCGCTGCTGCCGCTGGAGGGCGCGATCCGAGGGAGCGCCGGCCCCGGCACGACCGCGCTGAACGTCATCACCGGCCCCTACGGGCGGACCTTCGGCGACTGGCTGAGGGATTGCGGTGCCACCGTGATCGATCTGACGGTGCCCTTCCACACGGCGGTCACGGCCCAGCAGATCCGGGCCGCCTTCGCGGAGCACCCCGAGATCGACTTCGTGTCCCTGGTGCACGCCGAGGCGGCCACCGGGAACACCAACCCGGTGGCGGAGATCGGCGAGGTGGTGCGGGCGCACGGGGCGCTGTTCTACCTGGACGCGGTCGCCTCGATCGGGGCGGAGCCCGTACTGCCGGACGCGTGGGGTGTGGACCTGTGCGTGATCGGGGCGCAGAAGGCGATGGGCGGTCCGGCCGGGGTGTCGGCGGTGTCCGTGAGTGAACGGGCGTGGGCCCGGATGGTGGCGAATCCGCGGGCGCCGCGCCGCTCCTACCTCTCGCTGCTGGACTGGAGGGAGCGCTGGATCGACGGCGGCCGCAAGGCGCTGCCGCACGCGCCGGCACAGCTGGAGATGCTGGCGCTTCAGGCGTGCGTGGAGCGGATCGAGGCGGCGGGCCTCGAGACGGTGATGGCCCGGCACGCGTCGGCCGCCGCCGCGACGCGGGCGGGTGCGCTCGCGCTGGGCGGAGGGCTGGAGCCGTACGTGCGCGACGCGGCGGAGGCGGCACCCGTCGCCACGACGTTGCGGGCGCCGGCCGGCACGGTGGCCTCGGATCTGGTGGCCCGCGCCCTGTCCGCCGACCCGGCCCTTCCGCTGGCCGCGGGCGGAGGTGCCCTTGCCGGGGAGATGATCCGCGTCAACCACTACGGCCCCGAGGCGGCCCCGGGCACGGTACGCGCCTGCCTGACGGCCCTCGGCACCGCGATGACGGACGCGGGTCTGACGGTGGATCTCCCGGCGGCCCTGTCCGCGACCGAGGCGGCCTGGCGCTGACCGGCCCGACGGGCGCCCCGTCCCCCGGTTCACCGGTGACGAGCGGTCGATGCTGGAGGAGTGGCTGGACGATCAGCGGGGGACGTCGGCGCTGAAGTGTGCCGGGCTGGACGACGCGCAGCTGCGGCCGCCCTCCGTCGAGCCGTCGGCGCCGACCCTGCTCGGGCTGGTACAGCATCTCGCCGAGGTCGAGCGAAACCGGTTCGACCGGAACGTGAATTCTGTGGGATTATCAGAATCCCTCGCACGCATTCTCCTGCAGCATTCTTTCACTTATTTCTTGATTACCTTGCGGAGCAGCTTCCCGTCTTCTTCTGCCCGCTTTCCCCGGCCCTAAACGCCACAATTTTGATAACGGGAAGTGCAGCGTCACGGGAGTTACACACTTGTGACCGGTTCCACATGGCGCCCGATTTACACCCTATCCACCAGGAGAAATGGGGCATCTCGGCAGACTCTCGCGCGGACCCGCCCACCCGTGCGATAACATAGATCGCGCCCGTACGTAACCCCGACAGACGATGCAATTTTGAATTTACCTGGGTAAGTTCAATTCGCATGACTGCCGCACAAGCAGACCTGCAAATCGACCGCCCCACCGTGGCGGACGGAGCCATGCTGTGGCGGATAGCCAGGGACTCGAAGGTCCTCGACCTGAACTCGTCGTACAGCTATCTGCTGTGGTGCCGTGACTTCGCCGCCACTTCGGCCGTCGCTCGCGACGAGCGCGGAGAGCCGATCGGCTTCGTCAGCGGATACCTGCGGCCGGACAGCCCGCGCACCCTGCTCGTCTGGCAGGTCGCGGTCGACGCGTCGTACCGCGGCCGCGGTCTCGCGGCCGCCCTGCTCGACGGTCTGGCCGCCCGCACCGCCGCCGAGCACGAGGTGGACACCGTCGAGACCACCATCACGCCGGGCAACACCGCGTCCGAGCGCCTGTTCACCGCGTTCGCGGAGCGCCACGGCGCCCTGCTGGAGCGCGAGGTGCTGTTCGACGCCGGCCAGTTCCCCGACGGGCCGCACGACCCCGAGGTCCTGTACCGCATCGGGCCGCTCGCGCCCTGAGCGGTCCGTCCGGCCCGCCCCCGATCTTCCGACTCCCTCTGACCTCCCACGCCACCGAGGAGCGATTTTTCGTGACCATCACCCAGCCCGACCTCAGCGTCTTCGAGACCGTCGAATCCGAGGTACGAAGCTACTGCCGCGGCTGGCCCACCGTCTTCGACCGTGCGCACGGCAGCCGTATGTACGACGAGGACGGCCACGAGTACCTCGACTTCTTCGCCGGAGCCGGCTCGCTCAACTACGGGCACAACAACCCGGTGCTGAAACGCGCGCTGATCGACTACCTGGAGCGGGACGGCGTCACGCACGGCCTCGACATGTCGACGACGGCCAAGCGCGCCTTCCTGGAGTCCTTCCAGAACTGGATCCTGCGCCCGCGCGACCTGCCGTACAAGGTCATGTTCCCGGGCCCGACGGGCACCAACGCCGTGGAGTCCGCGCTGAAACTGGCGCGGAAGGTGAAGGGGCGCGAGTCGATCGTGTCGTTCACCAACGCCTTCCACGGCATGTCGCTGGGCTCGCTCGCCGTGACCGGCAACGCCTTCAAGCGGGCCGGCGCCGGCATCCCGCTGGTGCACGGCACGCCGATGCCGTTCGACAACTACTTCGACGGCCAGGTGCCGGACTTCCTGTGGTTCGAGCGGCTCCTGGAGGACCAGGGCTCCGGTCTCAACAAGCCCGCCGCCGTGATCGTCGAGACCGTGCAGGGCGAGGGCGGCATCAACGTCGCCCGGCCCGAGTGGCTGCGTGCCCTGGCCGACCTGTGCGAACGCCAGGACATGCTGCTCATCGTCGACGACATCCAGATGGGCTGCGGCCGTACCGGCGCCTTCTTCTCCTTCGAGGAGGCCGGCATCACGCCCGACATCGTCACCGTGTCCAAGTCGATCAGCGGCTACGGACTGCCGATGGCGCTCACCCTCTTCAAGCCCGAACTGGACGTCTGGGAGCCGGGCGAGCACAACGGCACATTCCGCGGCAACAACCCCGCCTTCGTTACGGCCACCGCGGCCCTGGAGGCGTACTGGGCCGACGGCTCCGCGATGGAGAAGCAGACCCGTTCGCGCGGCGAGCAGGTCGAGCAGGCGCTGATCGCCATCACCGAGGAGAACCCGGCCGACGTCAAGGAGTACCGCGGCCGCGGCCTGGTGTGGGGTATGGAGTTCCACGACAAGGACCGCGCGGGCCGGATCGCCACACGCGCCTTCGAACTCGGACTGCTGATCGAGACGTCCGGCCCCGAGAGCGAGGTCGTCAAGCTGCTCCCGTCGCTGACCATCACCCCGGACGAGCTGGACGAGGGCCTCAGGACCCTCGCCCGCGCCGTCCGTGAAACCGCCTGAACCACGCATCCGAGCCAAGGAGGCATCGCCACACCGTGATCGTCCGTTCGTTCAAGGAGCTCGAGGGCACCGACCGGCACGTGAAGTCGGCGTCCGGCACATGGGAGAGCAAGCGCATCGTCCTCGCCAAGGAGAAGGTCGGCTTCTCCCTGCACGAGACGATTCTGTACGCGGGTACGGAGACGTCGATGTGGTACGCGAACCACATCGAGGCCGTTGTCTGCACCAAGGGCGAGGCCGAACTGACCGACCGTGAGACCGGGGAGACGTACCGCATCACCCCGGGCACCATGTACCTCCTCAACGGCCACGAGCGGCACACGCTCAAGGTCAAGGAGGACTTCCACTGCATCTGTGTCTTCAACCCGCCCGTCACCGGACGGGAGGACCACGACGAGAACGGCGTATACCCGCTGCTCACCGAGGAGGTGTGAGTCACCGTGACCACGATCACGAACGTCACCGATCTCTATCCCACCCGCGGCGCCACCGAGGTGGCAACCCCCCGGCAGGACCCGGTCGTCTGGGGCGGCCCGGACACCCCGGGGCCCGTCTCGGCCGGTGATCTGCAGGCCCTGGACCGCGACGGCTTCCTCGCCATCGACCAGCTCATCGGACCGGACGAGGTCGGCGTGTACCAGCGCGAGCTGGAGCGGCTCGTCACCGACCCGGCGATCCGCGCGGACGAGCGTTCGATCGTGGAGCCGCAGTCCAAGGAAATCCGGTCCGTCTTCGAGGTACACAAGATCAGCGAGGTCTTCTCGAAGCTGGTGCGCGACGAGCGGGTCGTCGGGCGGGCCCGGCAGATCCTCGGCTCGGACGTCTACGTCCACCAGTCGCGGATCAACGTCAAGCCGGGCTTCGGGGCCAGCGGCTTCTACTGGCACTCGGACTTCGAGACCTGGCACGCCGAGGACGGCCTGCCGAACATGCGTACGATCTCGGTCTCGATCGCGCTCACCGAGAACTACGACACCAACGGCGGTCTTATGATCATGCCGGGGTCGCACAAGACGTTCCTCGGGTGCGCGGGGGCCACGCCGAAGGACAACTACAAGAAGTCCCTGCAGATGCAGGACGCGGGGACGCCGTCCGACGAGGCGCTGACCAAGATGGCGTCGGAGTACGGCATCAGGCTGTTCACCGGCAAGGCCGGCTCGGCGACCTGGTTCGACTGCAACGCCATGCACGGCTCCGGGGACAACATCACGCCGTTCCCGCGCAGCAACGTGTTCATCGTGTTCAACAGCGTCGAGAACGCGGCGGTCGAGCCGTTCGCGGCCCCGATCCGGCGGCCCGAGTTCATCGGGGCACGGGACTTCACTCCCGTCCGGTGACCCGGCTCCGGCCGGGGGTCCGGGGGTTGTGACAACGGTGACGTAGGCGCACCACAGGACTGCGGGCCGGGCCTCCTCGTGTGGGACAGGGAGGCACCGGCCCGCTGCCGTGTGCCCTTGTGGACGGTCAGCCGGACAGCACGTCCAGCAACCGGTCCACGTCGTCGGCCGTGTTGTAGAGGTGGAAGGATGCCCGCAGATTGCCCGCGCGGTTCGACACCTGGATGCCGGCGTCCGCCAACTCCGCCTGCAACCGGCCGAGTCCGGGTACGGAGACGATCGGCGAGCCGGGTGACGGCACGGGCGTGCGGCCCAGGGTCGCGAGCCCGGAGCGGAAACGTTCGGCGAGGGCCAGGTCGTGGGCGCGGATGACGTCCACGCCGATCTCCTCGACGAGTTCGAGGGATGCCCGCAGCCCCGCGTAGTCGAGCAGGGCCGGGGTGGTATCGAACCGCCGTGCGGAGTGGGCGAGTTCGGCGACCGGGCCGTAGCAGCTGTCCCACGGGTTCTCCCCCGCGACCCAGCCCGCCTGCACCGGTGTCAGATCGCCGAAGTCCTCGGGGACGATGAGGAAGGCCGCGCCGTGCGGGCCGAGCAGCCACTTGTAGGTGATGGTGACGCTGTAGTCGCAGGCGTCGGCCGTCACCGGCAGCCAGCCGGCCGCCTGGGAGAAGTCCACGTAGGTGCGCGTGCCGTGGCCGCGCGCCGCCTCGTGCAGGGCGGCGAGGTCGGCGATCCGGCCGTCGGCGGACTGCGCGGCGCTGACCGCGACGAGCGCGGTGCCGGGCCGTACGGAGTCGGCGAGCCGCTCCAGCGGCACGGACCGCACCTTGAGGTCGCCGCGTGTGTGGAAGGGGTTCAGTACGGAGGTGAAGTCGCCCTCCGCCGTGAGGACTTCGGCGCCCGGCGGCAGCGAGGCCGCGATCAGCGCGGTGTGCAGCGCGACGGTCGCACCGGCCGCCACCCGCTCGACGGGGACGCCGGCCAGCCGGGCGTACGCGGCGCGGCATGCCTCGACATCGGCGAACAGCGGATCGAGCGGGCGGCCCTCCGCGCGCAGCCGCGCGGCCTCCTGGAGCGCGGCCACGGTGCGGGCGGGCAGGAGAGCGCTGCTCGCGGTGTTGAGGTAGGTGTTCTTCGGGGTGAACTCGGCACGGACGAGGTGGTCGAAGGTCTCCATGGAACCACTCTGCGGCCCAGGGATCTCCCCGTCCATTGCCGAATTCTGCGCGATATCGCCAAGGAAGGCTTATGCGTACGCGCTGACCTGCGCGTTTCTAGTGCTGCGGCACCGCGCATGCGTCCGGGCCACAGGATTCGGCGCCGTCGTCGACCATCTTCAGAGGCGGGCGCTCGCCCCAGGCCCGGGTGAGTGCCTGGGTGAAGACCTCGGCGGGCTGGGCGCCGGAGACGCCGTACTTGCGGTCGAGCACGAAGAACGGCACACCGGTCGCACCGAGCTCCGCGGCCTCGCGCTCGTCGGCGCGGACCTCATCGGCGTAGGCCTCCGGGTCGGCGAGGACCTGGCGTACGGCGTCGGCGTCGAGACCGGCGGCGCCGGCGAGCTCGACGAGCCGTTCGTCGTCGAAGACCGTCCGCTCCTCGGCGAAGTTCGCCGTGTAGAGCAGGTCGAGCAGTTCCACCTGCCGCCCGTGCTCGCGGGCGTGGTGCAGCAGGCGGTGCATGTCGAAGGTGCCGCCGTGGTCACGCCCCCGGGTGCGGTAGGGCAGGCCCTCGGCGGCGGCCTGGGCGCCCAGGTTGTCCTCGCCGGCCTCGGCCTGTGCCTGGCTCATGCCGTACTTCCTGGTGAGCATGGTGATCACCGGCTGGGTGTCGCCCTTGGCCCGCCCCGGGTCCAGCTCGAAGGAACGGTGCACCACCTCGACCTGCTCACGGTGCGGGAAGGAGGCCAGCGCCTTCTCGAAGCGGGCCTTTCCGACATAGCACCAGGGGCAGGCGATGTCGCTCCAGATCTCGACGCGCATGAGTCGGCTCTCTCCAGGGTCGTCACGAGGGAGGGAGTCTCCCACCGGGAACTATATGAACATTCAAACAGCTGCTTCCATTCCCCTCAGCTGCCGTCCCGCAGATCGCGCGGCCAGTGCGGCCGGTACTCGATGTGGTCGAAGGTCACCACACAGCCCTCCCCCATCGGCGACTGCGTCATGAAGCCGACCAGGGCGGCGCCGGTCTCCTTCTCCTCCCCGAGGGTGAAGAACCGGACGAAGGTCCAGTGCTCGCCGTCGCGGGAGGCGTGGAAGGCGAAGGCACGGCCGGTGCGGCTCACCCGGAGCCACACCGAACTGCCTTCGACGGTGAAGGAGTTGGCATCGTCGGAGTGGCCCCGGGTGACCACCGTGCAGACGGTGGGCACGTCCGGGGAGTACTCCAGGCAGAGCTTGGCCCAGGCCCGCTCGCCCACGTGGACGTACAGCACCCCGGCGTCGAAGGTACCGGCGAAGCCGACCGTGACCCGGGCGATCAGCTGGAAGTCGCCCTCGGGTGCGCCCAGGAGACGCGGCGCGTCGGCGGCGGGCTCCAGGGCCTCACCGGTGGGCGGCACGAAACGGTCCTGCCGGGGTCCGGCCCATCCGGTGAGGACACCGTCCTCATAGGACCAGGAGCCGCCGGGGCCGTAGGTGCGCAGCGGGAAGGGAAGTTCGGCGATGTTCAGGTCCATGGCGGCATTGTCCCAGGCGGGTCCCGGCGCCGGGGCCGAAGGACGGCGTCCCGGTCAGCGGGACTGGAGGGCGTCCAGGGCCACGGCCTGGGCGATGGCGAGGCGCAGGTCGAGCGTGGGCGAGGACACCTCGACGGCATAGCGGTCGCGCAGCCCGAACTTCTTGTCGACCCTCATCACGGGCCCGCTGTCCGAGGTGAAGTCGAAGTGGTACGGCCACATGAACGGCACGAAGTCGACCGGCACCAGCCCCCAGAGCCGGCGTGCCACCGCCACGAACCGGTTGCGTTCCCGCCCGACGGCGGCGATCGAGCCCGGCTGGTCCATTTCCCACGTCGAGCGCAGCAGGGAGGCACCGAACCTCTTGCTGAACGTGCCGACCGGGTTTCCTTCCTCGTCGCGCACGTCGTAGACGGCGGCGAGGTCGATGGTCTGGCGTGCCGAAGCGGTGAACAGGACCCACTTCTTGGACTCGTCGGTGTAGAACGTCATCTGTTCCCTGAGCGACATCCGCTTCTGCTCGGCGAAGGCGAGAACCTTGCCGTCGGAGCCGTTCGGCAGCGTCTCGGTCACGACATAGCGGTTGATCATGAGGGCGGTCTTCTGCCGGACGGTGAAACGGTCGTTCGCGTGCCTTCGCATGGTGTCCACCGCTGTACTCCCAAGTCGTCGGTATCCGGCGCCGTCGCTCACGTTCGCGTCCGGGGGAGCCATCCTCGCCCCGCGTCCCGGTCCGGGGCAGTCTCCCTAAGTCGTCGGCCGCAGCGACCAAAGAGGCAGGGCCGGTGGCGGAGGCGTGTTCTCTTTCGTCGTCCGGCACCGCGTCGAAGGGGGGATGCGGGCGCCCGGGGGCGGCCCTCTATGGTCTGCGCGTGGACCAAGCAGAGATACCACCCACCCCTTTGCCGCTGCGCCGCCGCCTCGCCGCCGCCTCTCCCTGGACCCGCAAACGGCTCGTCGGGGAGATCGCGCTCGCGGTGGTGCTCTCCGGTATCGCGGGGCTTCTGTACATGACGGAGACCGGATCCGGTGCCCGGGGCGGTGCCGCGGCGCTGGTCGTCGCCCTCCTGTCGCTCGCCCGCCGCGCGTTGCCGGCGACCGTGCTGCTCGTGTCGTCGGTCCTGGCCGGAACGGTCGTCGGCACGTTTCCGCTGCTGATGTACGCGAGCTGGTCGGCGGGCAGCCGCATCAAGCGGCCGTGGCGGGCGCTGGGCGCGTACGCGGCCGGGCTCGTGCTCTATCTGATCGCCTCCGCCCTGAACGTGGGCTCCGAGGACCTCGGGATGTCGCTGCTGATGGCGGCCGTGCTGAGCGGATCCCCTTTCCTGGTGCTGGCGGTCGTGCCGGGTCTGGCCTCCCGGTACCGCGCGCAGCGCCACAGCCTGCTCGACGCCCTGCAGCGGCACAACGCCCAACTGGTGCGCGAGCAGGCGATGGTGGCACGGCAGGCCCGGCTTCTGGAACGCCAGCGCATCGCCCAGGACATGCACGACAGTCTCGGCCACCAGCTCGCCCTGATCGCCGTGCACGCCGGGGCCCTGGAGGTGGACCCGGAGCTGAAGGGCCGCCAGCGGCAAGGGGTGGGCATCCTCCGGGAGGCCTCCAGAACGGCGATGCAGGAGCTTCGCGAGGCCGTGGGCATCCTGCGGGACGGTGTGGAGGCGCCCGCGCCGGGACCCGAGGACGACACCGGGCCCCCGACCGCCCGCGTGGCGGCCTCCGTCGACAAGCTGGTCGAGTCGTCCCGGGCCGCGGGCACGCCGGTGGAGCTGCGCCGCACCGGCACCGAACGGCCGCTCGCGCCCGCCGCCGACCACGCGGTGTACCGCATCGCCCAGGAGGGCCTGACCAACGCGCACAAGCACGCGCAGGGCGCCCTGATCACCGTGTCCCTGCGCTATGAACCGGACAGCCTGGTGGTCGAGGTGGCCAACGGTCCGGTGCCGGCCGGGGCACCGGACGGACCGCCCCCGATCAGCGGGGGGCAGGGACTGGCGGGCCTGCGGGAGCGCGCCCGGCTCGTCGGCGGCATGGTGCACACCGGCCACACCCCCGACGGCGGTTTCCGTCTCGCCGGGGTGCTGCCCTACAAGGACGGCGAGGCCCGGTCCCGCCCGCACGGCGCGACTTCCGTCGCCGCGGACGACGACTTCCGGTGGCAGACCGGTGCGGGTCCGGCGGGCGACGGTGGAGCGGTCAACGAACACCGCTCCGATCCGCAGAAGGAGTTCGCCGCCATCATGAGCAGCAAGAAGAACCTCGCCCTGGGATGTGCCCTCACCGCCGTCGTCCTCGTCGCGGGCGTGATCGCCCTGTTGGTGTGGGGTGTGTCGAAGCTGATGGACGAGGTGGAGGCGGGCGTCATCCCGGCGAGCGTGTACGAGTCGGCACAGATCGGCGACGCCGAGCGGGACCTCAGGAAGGAGTTCCCGCAGGGTGACTCGATACTGCTCGACGGTGTGGAGAAGGACGGCCCGCCGCTGCCCAAGGACGCCGCCTGCGAGCACTTCGTGGACGACGAGGAGGACATCGTCTACCGGTTCTGCTTCCGCGACGGGAAGCTGTCCGCCAAGGAGTCCTACCCGCACGAGATATGACCCGACGGTACAGGGCCGCACCCGCGACGGGATCGGGCATGATGGGCGGGCTCCACCATCCGCCTGTCACACCGACACCGCGCAGGAGGCCGCGTGATCCGGGTCCTCGTCGCCGACGACGAGCCGCTCATCAGGGCCGGCATCAGGATGATCCTGACCTCGGCCGACGACATCGATGTCGTCGCCGAGGCGCGGAACGGCCGGGAAGCGGTGGAGACCGCCCGGAGCACCGCGGTCGACGTGGCCCTGCTGGACATCCAGATGCCCGTGATGGACGGGCTGACCGCGCTGGCCGAGATCGGCCGCGCCGCACCGGGAGTACGCGTACTGATCCTGACCACGTTCGGGGAACGCGACAACGTCCTGCGAGCGCTCGGGCACGGCAGCGCGGGCTTCCTGCTGAAGGATTCCGCACCGCAGGAGCTGATCCACGCGGTGCGCGCGGCGGCGGCCGGCAACGCCTATCTGTCCCCGGCCGCCACCCGGCACGTGGTGGACACCCTCGCCTCCCCGGCCGCCACCGTGCGCGGCGAGGAGGCGCGCCGGCGCCTGGCCGGCCTGACGGAACGCGAACGCCAGGTACTGGCCCTGCTCGGCGAGGGCCTGTCCAACGCGGACGCCGGGGCCCGGCTGCACATGAGCGAGGCCACGGTGAAGACGTACGTCAGCCGCATCCTGGCCAAGCTCGACTGCGACAACAGGGTCCAGGCGGCGCTCCTGGCCCGGGACGCGGGCCTGGAGCCGACCGCGGGGTGAGTGACGTCAGCGCTCCAGCGTGCCGTTGAACCGTCGGGGCAGTCCCAGGGGGTTGTCGTCCGTGAGCTCCGCGGGCAGCAGTGCCTCGGGCGTTCCCTGGTAGACGACCGGCCGCAGCCACCGTTCGATGGCCGTACCGCCCACCGACGTGGACGTGGAGGTCGTCGCCGGGTACGGCCCGCCGTGGTGCTGGGCCGGGGCGACCGCGACCCCCGTCGGCCAGCCGTTCACCAGCACGCGTCCCGCGAGCGGCGTGAGCTCCCGCACCAGTTCGGCCCCGCGGCCCTCGCCCGCCGCCTCCCCTGCGGACAGCTGCACGGTCGCCGTGAGGTTGCCCGGCAGCCGCGACAGCACACCGCGCACCTCGCTGTCGTCCTCGTAGCGGGCCACCACGGTGACCGGCCCGAAGCACTCCTCCAGGAGCAGGTCGTGCACGCCGTCCTGGGCCAGCCGGCTCGCGGGGACGGTGAGGAAGCCCGCGCTGACGGTGTGCTCGCCGCCCGCGCCCGGGGTGACCGGGGACTCCACGTCGGGCAGTCCGGTGCGCTCGGCGACCCCGGCGACGAAGTTGTCGCGCATGCGGTGGTCCAGCAGGACGCCCGCGTCGGTGTCACTGACCGCCTCGGTCAGGGCCTTGAGCAGTCCGTCACCGGCCGGTCCGGCGGGCGCGAGGACGAGACCGGGCTTCACACAGAACTGGCCGACGCCCAGCGTCATCGAGCCGGCCAGCCCGGCGCCGATGGCCTCACCGCGCTCGGCGGCGGCGGCCTCGGTGACGACGACGGGGTTCAGGGAGCCCAGTTCACCGTGGAAGGGGATGGGGACCGGCCGGGCGGCGGCCGCGTCGAAGAGGGCGCGGCCCCCGCGGACGGAGCCGGTGAAACCGGCCGCCGCGACCCTCGGGTGCCTGATCAGCTCGATGCCGGCCTCGAAGCCGTGCACCAGGCCGAGTACGCCCTCGGGGATGTCGTGCCGGGCCGCGGCCCGGCGCAGCACCTTGGCGACCAGCTCGGACAGTCCGGGATGGTCGGGGTGGGCCTTGACGACGACCGGGCAGCCGGCCGCCAGCGCGCTGGCGGTGTCGCCGCCGGCCACGGAGAAGGCGAAGGGGAAGTTGGAGGCGGAGTAGACGGCGACGACGCCGAGCGGGATCTTGTAGCGGCGCAGGTCGGGGATGGGCGGGGTCGCGGTGTCGTCGGGGTGGTTGATGACGACGTCGAGGAAGGCTCCCTCGTCGACGATGCCGGCGAAGGCGCGCAGCTGGTAGCAGGTGCGGGCGAGTTCGCCGGTGAGCCGGGCCGGGCCGAGCGCGGTCTCCGCGTCGGCCGCCTCGACGAGCTGGTCCCGGGCGGCCTCGAGCTCTTCGGCGGCCGTGCGCAGGAAGGCCGCGCGGACGGCGCGGTCCGTCAGCGCGCCGCGCGCCTCGTGCGCTGCGCCGACGGCGGCGTCCACCTCCTGGGCTGTGGCCTCCACCGCAACCTGTTCGCGCTGCTTCCCGGTTCGGGGGTCGACACTCCAGACTGGTGCTGCTGCCACCGGGGGTCCCTCCACTTGATTGCCGCATGCGATGCCGCAGTATGTACGTCATCCATCAGCGGTGTTCGATATACTGAACGCTGTCTCTGTAGATGAATGCGCTTCGGAGACTATTTCCGGCGAACGAAGGGGTCAAGGGCGATGTCGGCTGGCGAGACAGGCGGCGGGGCGCAGGTCAAGTCCGCGGTGCGGACCGTGGAACTGCTCGAATACTTCGCCGGGCGCCCCGGCATGCACTCCCTGGCGGCGGTCCAGGAGGCCGTCGGGTACCCCAAGTCGAGCCTCTACATGCTGCTGCGCACCCTCGTGGAGCTCGGCTGGGTGGAGACCGACGCGACGGGCACGCGGTACGGCATCGGCGTGCGGGCGCTGCTGGTGGGCACGTCCTACATCGACGGCGACGAGGTCGTCGCGGCCTCCCGGCCCACGCTGGACCGGCTCTCGGACGACACCACCGAGACCATCCACCTCGCCCGGCTCGACGGCACCAACGTCGTCTATCTCGCCACCCGCCAGTCCCAGCACTACCTGCGCCCGTTCACCCGGGTCGGCCGCCGGCTGCCCGCACACTCGACGTCGCTGGGCAAGGCGCTGCTGAGCACGTATCCGGACGAGCAGGTGCGCAAGATGCTCCCGGAGACCCTGCCCGCCCTGACCGAGCACACCATCACCGACCGGGAGAAGCTCATCGAGGAGCTGCACCTGGTGCGGGAGCAGGGCTTCGCCGTGGACCGCGAGGAGAACACGCTGGGGCTGCGCTGCTTCGGTGTGGCGATCCCGTACCGCACCCCCGCGCGGGACGCGATCAGCTGCTCGGTGCCGGTGGCCCGGCTCACCCCCGCGCACGAGCAGCTGGTCAAGGACGCCCTGTTCGACGCCCGCGACCGACTCGCCCTCGCCACCCGGAGGCTCTGACCCGTGGATATCGCCCTGCGACCGGTGCACGACAGTGATCTGCCGGTCTTCTACCGCCAGTTGAACGATCCGGAGGCGCTGCGCATGGCCGCCTTCACGCCCGAGGACCCGGCCGACCAGGACCGTTTCGATGCCCACTGGGCGCTCATCCGCAGCTCCCCGGAGATCGTGGCACGCACGGTGCTGGGCGACGGGGACGTGGTGGGGAACGCGGCGGTGTACGGGGAGGCGGGCGAGCGTGAGGTGACGTACTGGGTCGACCGCGCCTACTGGGGCAGGGGCGTCGCCACGGCCGCGCTGCGCGCCCTGCTGGCCGAGGTGGACGAACGCCCGCTGTACGCGCGCGTGGCCGCGGACAACGCCGGGTCGCGACGGGTCCTTGAGCGGTGCGGCTTCGAGGTCACCGCGCGGGCCACCGCGTACGCCCCCGCGCGGGGGGCGGAGATCGAGGAGCTCGTGCTCACCCTGGAAGGCTGATCCGGCCCTCCTCCGCACGGCGGAGGCGGATCGTCACCGTGCAGGACGTGGCGGCAGGCCGCCGCGCGGGACCGTGAGGGCATGTCGCAGACACTCGCCCCCGCCGTCACCGACGGCGGCCCCGCGCTCCCCCGTCCCCGCAGGCTGCTGCGCGCCGTCGCCGTCGTGGCCTGCCTGCCGTATCTCACCCTCAAGACCGCGTGGGTGGCGGGCAGTCACGCCGGCATCCCGGCCGGCAGTCCGCTGCTGGACCACCCCACCGGGATGGCCGTCGCCAACGTCCTCACGATCCTGATGGACGGCGCGGTGATCGCGCTCGCGCTGCTGCTCACCCGGCCGTGGGGCCGCGCGGTGCCCGCGTGGGCGCTCGCGGTGCCGATGTGGGTGGCGACGGGACTGCTGACGCCGATCATGGCCGGCTATCCGCTCCAGCTGCTGGTGCGCGTGTTCGGCGGCAGCGCCGCGGGCACCTCGGGCGGCGACGGCGAGCCCTTCCTGCACGCGTGGGTGTTCGCCCTCGTCTACACCGGGTTCATCGTCCAGGGCCTCGCCCTGGGCACGCTGTTCGTGCTGTACGCCCGGGAACGCTGGGGCCGTCTGTGGCAGGGCCCGGTGGGGGACCTGCCCGCCGGGGCGACGGGCACGGCACAGCGGGCCGTCGCGGTGACGGCCGCCGCGTTCGCGCTGTTCCCGCTGACGCTGCGGACGGTGTGGGCCTGCGGCGGCACCGCCGGGCTGAACGAGGGCGTCGTCACGGACCGGGGCAGCGACTTCCACGTCCTGGAGTCCCTGTACGTCGTCTCCCTCCTGGCCGCGGTCGCCGGGGCTCTCGTGCTGGCCTTCCGGCGCCTTCCCACGCTGCCGGTGCGGGTACCGCTGGCCCTCGCCGCGATCGGCTCCGGCGCCGTGGCCTGCTGGGGCGGCTGGATGACGGCGGCCGCACTGCTCTCCGGGGGTGATCCCGCCGACCGCCCGACGGCGCTGATGCTGCTGACCTACGCTGGCCAGATGATCGTCGGCCTGCTCGTCGCCACCGTCGGCGCCCGCTTCCTCGCGGCGCGGTCCGCCGGGACCTCCGGGCACCCGGTGACGTGAGGGGGTTCCTGCGGCCGTTGTTCGGCCGGCAGGCGCGGCTGCGCTGGATCCATCTGATCCTGGGCGGCGCGCTCGCCATGCCGTACGTCCTGGTCGGCACGGTCGTCATCGGCCCCCTGACCGGCTCCGACGCCGTCTTCTCGTCGATCGTCCTCCAGTTCGCCTCGTTCGCCGTGGGCCTGCCGCTCGCCGCCGTCACCTCCTTGTTCCCGCTGACCCGGCCGCTGGAGAGCGCCGCCGTGCGCTGGCTGTGCGGGGTGGACGCGGCCCTGCTCGCCGACGGGCCCGCCCGCGGCCGGGCCGCCAAGAGCCGTACGGCGGCCTGGTTCACGCTGCATCTGGGGTTCGGCGGGATCATCGCCGGGATGTCCCTGGCGCTGCCGCCGTTCGCGGCCGTGCTGATCGTGCTGCCGCTCGCTGCGGGGCTGCGGGACCCCCGCTTCGGGCTGCCGGCCGTCTTGGACCACGCGTGGGCACTGGCGCTCGCGCCCGTCGCGGGGGTGGCGTCGCTCCTCGCGCTGGCCGCCTGCGCGGCGGGCGCGGGCGCGCTGCTGGCCCGCTGGGCGCCCGCGCTGCTCGGCCCGACCCCCGAGGACCGGCTCGCCGCCGCCGAGGCACGCGCCGCCGACCTCGCCGTACGCAACCGGCTGGCGCGCGAGCTGCACGACTCGGTGGGGCACGCGCTGAGCGCGGTGACCCTGCAGGCGAGCGCGGCCCGCCGGGTCCTCGACACCGACCCGGAGTTCGTCCGCGAGGCCCTCACGGCGATCGAGGAGACCACCCGGCGCACGGTCGGCGAACTCGACGCGGTGCTCGGTGTGCTGCGGGACGGCGACGCGCCGGGCGCGACTCCTGCGCCCACGCTCGCCGCAGACCTGGACGGTCTGCTGCGCCGCACCCGGGCCTCCGGGGCGACGGTGACGGCCACGATCGGCGCACCGCTCACGACCCTGCCGCCGGTGCTCTCCCGGGAGGCCTACCGCATCGTCCAGGAAGGCCTGACCAACGCCCTCAAGCACGCCGGTGCGGGCGTCACGGTGACCGTCCGCGCCGAACTGCGCGCCGGCCACCTGGAGATCACCGTCGAGAACCCGCTCACGGCACCCGCCCCCACCCGCCCCGACGGCGGCCACGGCCTGACCGGCATCGCGTCCCGCACCCGTCTCCTGGGCGGCACGGCCCGGGCGGGCCCGGCGGACGGCACCTGGCGCCTGCACATACGGCTGCCCGTGACCCACCCGTCGGCCGCACCCGGTCCTTCCGGACCGCATCACCCTCCCGAGGAACGCCCATGACCGGCCCCGCCCTCATCCGTGTCGTCCTCGCCGACGACGAACGCATGGTGCGCACCGCCCTGCGGGCCATCCTGTCCGCCGAGCCGGATCTGGAGGTGGTCGGTGAAGCCTCGACAGGCGCCGAGGCGGTGGCCGTCGTACGCGAACGACGGCCGGACGTCGTGCTGATGGACGTCCGGATGCCGGAGACCGACGGCATCCGCGCCACCGAGCAGATCCTGGCCGGTCTCGACTCGCCGCCCCGGATCGTCGTCGTCACCACCTTCGAGAACGACTCCTACGTGTACGACGCCCTGCGCGCCGGAGCCGCGGGGTTCCTCCTCAAGCGGGCGGAGGCCGACGCGCTGGTCGGGGCGGTGCGGCTGGTGGCCCGCAGCGACACGCTGCTGTTCCCGGCGGCCGTGCGCACCCTCGCCACCGAGCACGCACGGACCCGCCCCGCGCCTCCCGCCTGGGTGGCACGGCTGACCGGACGCGAGAGCGAGGTGCTGCGGCACATGGCGGGCGGGCTGACCAACGCGGAGATCGCCCGGCGGATGGCGGTCGGCTCCGCGACGGTGAAGACGCATGTGGCCTCGGTGCTGGCCAAGACGGGCACCCGGGACCGCACCCAGGCCGTCATCGCGGCGTACGAGGCGGGCTTCCTGCGCGAGGGATGAGCGGTCGGCCGGCTTTCATGAACGCCCGATGAGAAATCGGCCGGAAGGGAACGATTCGCCCCCTCCGGTTCGTCTGTCCGCATGCGATGAACAAGACGATCAGGCGTGCCTCGGTCTTCACGCTGCTGCTGGTGTTCACCCTTCTGATCAGGGCGACCTGGGTGCAGTTCTACGAGGGCCGGGCACTGGCGGACGACAGGAACAACCGGCGCAACGCGATCGAGACGTACGCGGAGCCGCTCGGGAACATCGTCGTGGCGGGCGAGTCGGTCACCGGCTCGGCGCGCACGGAGGGAGGCGACCTCACCTACAAACGCACGTACGTGAACGGCCCGCTGTACGCGGCGGTGACGGGCTACGCCTCACAGGCCTACGCCCCGACACAGCTGGAGGGCATCTACGCCGATCTGCTCAACGGCACGGACCCCCGGCTGAAGACGGTGATGGACACCGTCACCGGCCGGCGCGCCGGCCCGGGCAACGTGGTGACGACCATCGATCCGGCGGTGCAGAAGGCCGCCTACGAGGCGCTGGGCGACAAGAAGGGCGCGGTGGTCGCGATCGAACCGGGGACGGGCCGGATCCTCGCGGTGGTGTCGACCCCGTCGTACGACCCGGAGTCGCTGACCGACGCCAACACCGCGGGCAGGGCCTGGGAGAAGCTCACCGAGGACCCGGACAAGCCGCTCACCAACCGGGCGTTGCGGCAGCCGCTGCCGCCGGGGTCGACGTTCAAGCTGGTCGTCGCGGCGGCCGCGCTGGAGGACGGGCTGTACGCGTCGGTGGACGAGAAGACCGACAGCCCCGACCCGTACACGCTGCCGGGCACGGTCACGGAGCTCACCAACGAGAACCCGAGCGCCCCCTGTGAGGATGCCTCGATCCGGGTCGGGCTGCAGTACTCCTGCAACAACGTCTTCGCGAAGATGGCCGTCGACCTCGGCGAGGGCAAGGTGCGGGAGATGGCCGAGAGGTTCGGCTTCAACGACGGGACGCAGGACGTGCCGGTGCGTGCCCACACCAGCGTGTACCCCTCGGACATGGAGCGGTCGCAGACCGCGCTGACCGGGATCGGCCAGTTCGACGTGACCGCCACGCCGCTGCAGATGGCGATGGTGTCCGCGGCGATCGCGAACGGCGGCGAGCTGGCTTCGCCGCACATGGTCGGGCAGATCACCGACAGCGGCGGCGAGGTGCTGAGGGACTACGACGAGGCGGCGGGGAGCGAGCGGATCGTCAGCGCCTCGACCGCGGAGCAGCTCCGGTCGGCGATGGAGACGGTCGTCGCCGAGGGCACGGGATCCAACGCGCGGATCTCCGGCGCCACCGTGGGCGGCAAGACCGGTACCGCACAGCACGGGGAGAACAACAGCGAGTCGCCGTACGCCTGGTTCACCTCGTACGCCACGTCCGACTCCTCGGACGAGGAGGTCGCCGTGGCGGTCGTGGTGGAGCAGTCCGACGCGGCCCGCTCGGAGGTCAGCGGCAACGGTCTGGCGGCCCCGGTCGCCAAGGCCGCGATGAAGGCGGCGCTGCGGGACTGAACCTTTCCGGCCGCCGGGCCGTCTGTATGGACGGGCCGTCCCCCTCCCCCCGGGGGGCGGCCCGTCACTCCGCGCGGTTACTTGACGCCGAGGAGCTGCTCGATCGGGTCGATGGCGAAGTACACCAGGAACAGCGCCGAAGTCTCCCAGAGCAGCCAGTGGACCTCCTTCGCCCGCCCCAGCACCGTCTTGATGACGACGTGGGCGACGAAGCCGGCGCCGATGCCGTTGGTGATGGAGTAGGCGAACGGCATCATGGCGATGGTGAGGAACGCCGGGATGGCGATCTCGTAGCGGTCCCACTCGATGTGCTTGACCCGGGTCATCATCAGGAAGCCGACGGCGACGAGCGCGGGGGCCGCCGCCTGGAGCGGGACGATGGTCAGCAGCGGGGTCAGGAACAGCGCCAGACCGAACAGTCCGCCGGTGACCAGGTTGGCGAAGCCGGTACGGGCGCCCTCACCGACACCGGCCGCCGACTCGATGTACGAGGTCGCCGACGAGGCGGAGGCGGCGCCGCCCGCGACGGCCGCGGCACCGTCGATGAGCAGCACCCGGCCGAGGCCCGGCTCCTTGCCCTGTTCGTCGAGCAGCCCGGCCTCGGCCGGGATACGGCTGACGAACCCCGCGTCGACTACCGGTGGACCGGACACCGTTCGACCCACCGCACGGACACGTGAATGATCACTGCTACGCTCCACCACTCACGCCGTGTGAGGGGAGGTCGCCGTGGGCACCGTCGTCGACGACGACGCCTCCGTGGAGTTCCACGCGTTCTTCGAACGCCACTATGCCGAACTGTCCCGGCTGGCCCATCTGCTGACGGGCGAGGCGGACACCGCCGACGATCTGGCGGCGGACGCGCTGCTGGCGCTGTGGCACCGCTGGGACCGGGTGCGCGCGGCCGACCATCCCGTCGCGTACGCCCGCGGTGTGGTGGCCAATCTGGCCCGGACCCGGATCCGCAGCGCGGTGCGCGAGCGGCGGCGGGTCGCGCTGTTCTGGTCGCCGCGGGAGGAACGCACCGAGAACCCCGACGTGCCGGGGGTGGTGGATGTCCAGGAGGCGCTGCGCCGGCTGCCCTTCCGCAAGCGGGCGTGTGTGGTGCTGCGGCACGCCTTCGACCTGTCGGAGAAGGACACCGCGCTGGCCCTGGGCATCTCGGTGGGTACGGTGAAGAGCCAGACCTCGAAGGGGATGACCGAACTGCAGCGGCTGCTGGGCACGCATGAGGCGCCGCGACGCGTGCACGCGGCGGTGGCGGCGACCGCGCGCGCCGACGAGGCCGCGGGAGGGGACCGATGACGCGGCGGGACGCGCACGAGGAGGCGCGCGCCCGGCTGCGTGAGGCGGCGGGGGCGCACGAGCCGGACCGGGAGCGCATCCTGGCGCGGGTGGAGCGCGGCATGGCCGGGCCGGCGCGTCCGGAGCACCGGGCGAAGCGTCCGCCGGTGTTCGGCTGGGTGCGGGTGGCGGGTGCGACGGCCGCGGTGGCCGGGGTGCTGGCGGTGGGAGGGTACGCGGTCGCCTCCGCGGTCAAGGGCGAAGAGGCTCCGCCGCACCGGCAGGTGGCCGTCTCCCCGACGTCCACGCCGTCGCCGGAGGCGACCAGCAGAGCGCCGAAGCCGCCGGTCAACCCCTCATCGGACGCCCCCGGCAAGCCCCGGGACACGTCCACTCCGACGGCCGGCACGCCGAGTTCGCCCGGCGTCGCCTCCCGGCCGCCGGCCGGGACCGAGGACGGCCCGCTGTGGTCGGACGGCTCGGTGGACCCGCACAGCAACGAGTTCTGGGCGCAGAGCAACGTGACGCTGAAGACGAGGGTCCGGCTGACCGCGCTCACCGTGGAGCTGCGGATCGAGCAGACCGGCGGGGTGACCTCCACGGGCGCCTGGCGTTCTCTGCCCGAGGGCGATTTCGACCTCGTGGTGGACGAGCGGGACGGCCTCCTCGTGTACACCTGGACGCTGAGGAAGGGCCGTACGGTCCCGGCGGGCACATGGGTGTTCGCGGGTCAGTACAACCATGACCGCGGCGGCCGGGACGCCAGTGGCGACACCTACGCGGTGACGGCCGGTGCCGGGCCGGAACAGCGGGCCGTCGGCGGCGACTTCGCACAGCAGGAGGACAAGGACGCGGCGGCCGGAGGCGGCTCGTAGAAGGATGTCGCCGGACACGGCAACCTTTCCCGCACCGGTGGCGACCAGGAGACGCAAAGACTCTCCCACGCAAGGAACGAGCATGACTGCACGAGCCGAACAGCGCGTCTCCCACCGCCGCCGGACCACCAGGCGGCGGGCCGTGATCGCCGGGGTCTGTGCGCTCGGCGTCACGGGTACGGCGATCGTCACCACGACGATGCTGTCCACCGCGGGCGCCGCGTCGTCCTGGCCGTCCGACACCGGCAGCAAGCCGGTGTCCAGGACCGTGCCGGTCTCCGGCGTCTACGACGGCGGCATGAAGAAGTTCTACGGCACCGGCGCCCTGGGCGGGGACAGCCAGGACGAGGGCCAGGACCCGGTCTTCGAACTGGCCGACGGTGCCACGCTGAAGAACGTGATCATCGGCACCCCGGCCGCCGACGGCGTGCACTGCAAGGGCAGTTGCACACTGCAGAACGTGTGGTGGCTGGACGTCGGCGAGGACGCGGCCAGCTTCAAGGGCACGTCGTCGTCGGCCGTGTACACGGTGTACGGGGGCGGCGCGAGGAACGCCGAGGACAAGGTGCTGCAGTTCAACGGCGCGGGCAAGCTCGTCGTCTCGAAGTTCCGGGTCGAGAACTTCGGCAAGCTGGTCCGTTCCTGCGGCAACTGCAAGAAGCAGTACCCGCGTACGGTCATCATCAACGACGTGGACATCACCGCGCCCGGCAAGTCCATCGTCGGTGTCAACGAGAACTACGGCGACACGGCGGCCCTGCGCGACGTCCGCATCCACGGCGACAGCAAGAAGAAGATCGAGACCTGCGTCCGCTTCACGGGCAACAACACCGGCAAGGAGCCCAAGAAACTCTCACCGGTCGGCCCGTACGGCCGGACCTGCAACTTCTCCGGCTCGGACATCAGCTACGAGTGACCCCCCGATCCACCGGCCCGCCCCCCGGGCCGGTGCGCGTCGTCCGAGCCCCCCTCGGACACGCACCGGAAGGCCGTGACCGAGCCCCCACTCGGCCGGCCCTCGGACGCCCCCGCCGGTGACGACCGGCGGGGGCGTTCCCCGGACACGCCTCCCGGTCTCCTCAGAGAGCGGAGTCCAGCCAGGCGTACACCTCGTCCTGCATCACGGTGTTGAAGGTGTGGCCGTACTCCGGCCAGGTCCTCAGCAGCAGCCGCTCCTCGGCGCCGCAGGCACGCCAGACGGCACGCAGTCTGTCGTGGGCGACGCGTACCCCGTCGGCGGGGAACAGGGCGTCGAGCCCGCCGTGGAAGAACAGCATCGGCTTCGGCGCGGCGATGCTGGCCACGTCGGGGATGTCGAGGTACCGGGCGAGCCCCGGGTGGAGCATGTGGAACGCCGACTGCCCGCGCAGCGTGTTGTTGCCGGGCACCATCATGTCCTTGAGCCCCGTCATCCAGCACACGCTCGCCGCCGCGGCGATGTGGTCACTGAGGGCCGCGGCCTGCCAGGCGCGGTAGCCGCCCATGGAGAACCCGACGGCGGCGACCCGGCGGGCGTCCACCCGGTCGAGGCCCGCCAGGAAGGCCGCGGCCCGCTGGTCCTCGCGGGCGTGAAGTCCGGCGAGGGAGGAGCCGAGGTGGTAGAGGTTGCTCGCCAGCGCCTGCTGCCGCTCGTAGCCGAGGGGCCCGCGCTCACCCCAGCCGAGCGCGTCCAGGCAGAGCACCACATGGCCACGGCGGGCGAGTTCGTCGCCAGTGAAGCGTCCGTCGAAGTACCGCCCGGCCCACTCCTCGGCGGAGGCGAGCCGGGTGTCGTCGTACCAGGGCCGGACACACTTCTCCTTGCCGATGTCGAAGCGGGATCCGTGGTCGTGCAGCAGCAGTACGGCCGGGAACGGACCGGTGCCGTGCGGGGTGAGCAGGGCGCCGCGGACGCGGGTGTGGCGGGTGAGCGAGAGGGTCAGCAGCTCCCGGCTGTATCCGTCCGCGTCGGGTCCGGCGGTGTACTCGGGCGCGTACCGGACCGTTTCCTGCTCCGGCACGATGAGCAGTTCCTCGACCTTGGCCCGGGCCACCCGACGCCACGCCTCGACGTCCCGTACGGGCGAGGTACCCCAGGCGAGTGGGAAGGTCAGGTCGTCCCTGAGCGCCTGGTGGAGGCCGGGCGGGCCCGGGACGGAGGTCATCCGCGGGGCCGCCAGTCGCCGAGGTGGGTCTCCCTGGTGCGGGAGGCGGCCTCGGCGCGGGTGAGCTGGGGCCTGTTCCCGGGCACGCTGATCACCGCGCCGGGCCCGGTGTTGCGGTACTCGGCGAACCGCTGCTCCTGCCACGGGTGGCCGCTCGCCATGTCGGTGTACGGCGCGACCGCGTCGACACCGGCGCCCAGCCGGGTCTCCCGGACGGTGAGCATCGGGCGGGCGGTGCGGTCGGAGCTGGGCACCCAGGGCCGGGCCAGCTTGTAGTAACCGTCGGGGGCCTCGCTGCTGATCCTGCTCCGGGTGACCAGGTAGCCGTGCGGGTTGGCGCCGGCGGTGGAGGGCGCGAAGACGAAGCCGTACGGGGCGGCCGTGAGGTCGGGGCGGATCAGCGTGCGGAAGTGGCAGTGCTCGAAGACGGCGGTGGCCCGGCCGAAGACGAAGTCGACGTCGCCCTCGACGTAGCAGTGGGAGAAGTACTGGCGGGCGAAGGCGTCCGGGGAGAGGGAGTCGGCGTACAGGGTGTCCTGGTGGCCGAGGAACCGGCAGTGGGTGAAGGTGCTGCGGTCGCCCTGCACCTTGAGGGCGACGGCCTGGGTGCCGCTGGTTCCGGGGAGGTCGGTGCGCAGCCAGTCGTTGGCGAAGGTGATCCAGCGGGCGGTGAAGCCGTCGGGGCGCGCGGTGGTGGTGGCGGAGCCGGAGGTGCCGTGGGTGCCGGAGCCGTCCGGTTTGGGGGTGCCGGCCGCGGTGTCGTGGACGATCACCACGTCACGGGGGTTCTCGGAGGCTCCGAGCCAGGTCATGCCGGTGCGGCCGGCGTCGACGGAGACGGTCTCGCGGTAGATGCCGGGCGCGATGACCAGGGTGCGTCCGGTGCCGGTCGCGGCGGTCACGGCGGCCTGGACGGAGGTGACGTCACCGGCGCCGCGCGGGTGGACGTACAGGGTGCCGGGGGTGAGCCGGGCGGACGGTGAGCCGTAGCGGCCGAACGCGCCGCGGGGCCGGTGACCGGCCTGTGCGGGGGCGGCGGACAGGGCGAGCGCGGTGCCGGCCGTGGCACCGGTGAGCAGGAAGGTCCTTCGGGACAGGGGCGAGGGCATGCGGGGCTCCTTGGATGACGGCAGACGGGTCGGCGCGGTCCGCGGCAGAGCGGGGACGGACCGCGCCGGCCGGCGGGCGGGTCAGCTGATACGGCCGGCTCCCGCGCCGTGCTCGACCAGTACCGGGACCGCCCAGGCCGGGTGGACCGCGGCGCGCAGGGCGGGGGTCCACCCGGCGCCGGACCGCAGGGGCGCGTCGGGGAACTCCGCGTTGTGCGCCGCGATCAGGTCGACCCGCTTGCCGTTGACCAGGTTGTGCTTGGCGGTGAGGGGTGAGTCGTTCCACCGCTTGAGGATCTTCGCCGGGCTGGTGCCCTCGGGCAGAGTGAACGCGTTGTGCTCGGCGACGAGCTGGGACTCCTTGCCGATGCCGAAGCTGTAGGAGTAGCCGGCGTCGGCGACGAAGTGGTTGTTGTACACGTCGACCTGCCCGAAGCGGACCCGCGGCGCGCGCTCGACCAGGTCCGCGAACAAATTGTGGTGGAAGGTCGCCTTCAGTTTGCCCCGGTCGCCGGCGGCGGTGGACTCGCTGTCGCTGTTGCCGATGAGGATCGTCTTGTCGTGCTCGGTGAAGACGTTCCAGGAGGCGGTGACGTAGTTGGCGCCCCGCACGATGTCCAGTTCGCCGTCGTGCTGCTGGTAGAGCATGCCGAAGTGGGTCGGGGCCTCGCTGTCGGGGTGCTCGCCGTCGGTGAAGGTGTTGTGGTCCAGCCACACATGGGTGGAGCCGTAAACGACGGCGGTGTCGTACTCGGAGTTCCAGTTGCCCCGGCTGCCGTCGGTCGGGTCCCACTGCGGGAAGCAGTCGATCGGGCTCTCGAGGGTGAGGTTGCGGACGATGACGTTGTCCACGCCCTTGATCTGCAGGCTGGCGCCCTTGATACCGGCGTTCCGGCCGACGCCGATGATCGTGGTGCGGGAGGGGATGTCCGCCTTGATGGCGGCGTCCTGGACCGCGGCGGACGCCCTGCGCAGCCCCTCGGGGCTGTCGTCGGGCTCGGCGCTCAGGTCCTGCTCCAGGCCCCAGGTCTCCGGTGCGTACTTCTCCAGGTAGGCGTCGAAGTCGTACCCGGGCGCGGCGAGCGCGGCGCAGCCCTCGGAGACGGCGTCGATGGTCCCTCTCACCTTGATGATCTTCGGTGCGTCACCGCCGTCGTCCAGGGCCGCCCTGAACTCGGCCCAGGTGTCCACGGTGTAGACGTGTTCGCGGTCGGCGTCGGCGCCTCCGGTGGTGCCGGTGCCGTGGGAACCCCAGCCGTCGCCCGCGCCCAGCGACTGCCGGGCGGCGTCACGGTGGTGGTGCGACGGGGAGTGGGCCTGGGCGCCGGTGCCGGTCAGGGCAAGCACGAGGGCGGTGCAGCCGGCCAGCGAGGCGGCTCTCAGTGTGGCATGCCCATGCCATCCAGTTGCGTTCATGGTGCGGCTCTCCTTTTCACGGTCCAGGGGGTGTTACGCGACGGCCTCCGGCCAGGTGATCCACGACTCCGGGAATCCCTCGTCCAGCCGCCGCACATCGCGCGGTGCGAGCACCCGGGTGCGCAGCAGCTCCCGGGCGACCAGCCGTGCCACGGCGATCGCGCCCGGCGGGTTGAAGTGCGTGTTGTCCTGCTCGGTCGCCGTCCAGTTGAAGTACTTCTTGGTCTCCTCGGCCCCGAGTTCCTGCCACAACGCCAGTGACAGCGACTGGACATCGAGCAGCGGAACCCGCTCCCGCCGCGCCAGCGCCCGCATCGCCGCCGGGTACTCCCCGTGGCTGGGCACGGCCCGCCCGTCCGCGTCGAACCGCCGCCGCTCCACGGCGGTGGCCAGCACGGGCCGGGCACCCCGGGCCCGGGCCCCGTCCACGTACATCCGCAGATACTCCTGGTACGTCGTCCAGGGCTCGGTGGAGCGGCTGGGATCGGCGCTCTTCTCGTCGTTGTGCGCGAACTGGACGAGCAGGAGATCGCCTGGCCGGATCGAGGAGAGGATCACCTCGAGCCGCCCTTCATCGACAAAACTCTTGGAACTCCGCCCGTTCACGGCGTGATTGGCGACATCGAGACGCCGGCCGAGCAGGAACGGCAACGCCATTCCCCACCCGGTCTCGGGCGCGGCATCGGCGTACTTCTGGGCCGCCGTCGAATCGCCGGCGATGTAGAGAGTGCGGTGCCGGCCGGCGGCTTCGACGGGTCTGGTCAAGGCCAGGGCCAGGGGTATTCCCAGCCCAACGGCGGAAAGGTGTCTTCTCGTAAGGGACACGGACTGTGCCTTCCAGCGAGGGGGACGGGAAGCGCCCCGAAGGGGCGCGGGGCTGTATCGACATGCGGCTCCGCCGCGTGGGCGCGATCAACCACGGACGGCCCGCAGCCCGGAACCCACGGGCCGCCCCACGGCGCGACCGCACAGATCACCCCATCTGCTCATCCCACTCGGCCTGTGCCTCGTTCAGCTTCTCGGCCAACCCGTCCAGGAAGGACTTCGCACTCATGTCCCCCAACAGCACCTTCTGGAAGCTCGGCTCGCTCTCCGCCTTGGAAATCGTGTTCCAGTCCGGCAGGTAGTACGGCAGCTGCACAATGCTCGTCGACCCGTCACTCAACGCGTCCGCCGCCAGCTTCGTCGGCTCGGCCTTGCCGATCCACTCGTCCTTCGCGGCGTCCAGGTGCGCCGGCACCTGCCCCGCGGACTCGTTGAACTTCGAGTTGGACTGCGCCGACGTGGCGAACTCGATGAACTTCCAGGCGGCATCCTTGTTCTTGGAACTCTTGAACATGCCGACGCCGTCGACCGGGTTGGAGACCTGCACCCGCTTGCCGGCGGGCCCGGTGGGCTGCGGAATGCCCCGGAACTTGTCGGCACCCAGCGCCTTCACGTGGTCCTGGTACGAGCCCAGGTTGTGGTTCAGCATGCCGATCTCACCGGAGTCCCACTGCGCGACCATCTTGGTGAAGTCGTTGTTGAGGTCGGCGGCGGGGGTGGCCCGCTTGAACAGCCCCGCGTACTTCTCCAGGGCCTCGACGTTCTTCGGGTCGTTGACCGTGGTCTTCTTGCCGGTGGAGTCCCAGAACGAGGTGATGCCGGACTGGCCGTACATCGCGTCCAGGGCCTGGGCGATGGAGCCGGCGCCACCGCGGATGGTGTAGCCGAACTTGTTGTCACCCTTGTCGGTGAGCTTCTCCGCTGCCTCGTAGAACCGGTCCCAGGTGGTCGGCTCCTCCAGGCCCGCCTTCTCGAACAGGTCGGTGCGGTAGTAGAGGACACCGTTGTTGGCCGAGGTCGGGACCGAGTACAGCTTGTCGTCACCGCCGCCGGCCGCGCGCAGCGACTCGACCATGTCCTTGTTCAGCTTGCCGCTCAGGGACGACTCGCCCAGCCGGTCGTCCAGCGGGTCGAGTGCGCCCTGGGCGGCGAAGCCCGCGAGCATGGAGGCGCTGATGCCGCCGACGTCCGGCAGACCGTCGGCCTGGATGGCGGTGTCGACCTTGGACTGGTACTCGGTGGAGGCGATGCCGACGTACTGGACGTCGATGTCGGGGTTCGCCTTCTCGAAGTCGGCGATGATCTCCTTCCAGATCTCGGTGCGGACACCGCCGTTGTTGTCCCAGAAGACGATCTTGCCCTTGCCGCTGCCCTCGGCGCCGTCGTCGCCGGCACCGCCGTCGTCACCGCAGGCGGTGGCGGTCAGGGCGAGCACGGCCCCCAGGGCGACGACGGCCGGTGTGCGGCGGCCTCTGCCGGTGCTGTTTCCGAGAATGCTGATCTTCATTGGTCGGCTCTCTTCTTCTGGATACTGATCCTGAACTGCGTGAACGTGGCGGTGCCGGCGTGTCCCTGACCGGAGGGCGCCAGGGCGACCAGGCCGAGCAGGGCACCGACCCAGCGCCACGGCGTGGCGGCGAAGATCTGACCGGAGGGGCGCAGGCCGTCCCCGGTGTCGTACGAGAAGCGGCAGCGCGCACCGTCACCGATGTCGATGCGCAGCCGTGCCCGGCCGCCGGGAGCGGGCCGCGGATGAGCGGCGTCCCGTTCCCTCTCGGCGACCGTTTCGGCGAACCGGTGCACCAGGTGCGCCGTGCCGTCCGTGCCCCGCTGGAGCCCGATCCAGCCGTACGCGTCCCCGAGGACCGCGAGTCCGGCGCGCGCTCCCGGTTCCTCGCTGTCGAGCCGTAGCTCCACCTCGACGGTGCACGGGGCGCCGGGCAGCCGCTGGGTGAGAACGTTGGGCAGCGTGCGCAGGTCGTGCGCGTCGGCGGAGCGTACGCAGGTCAGCCGCAGTCCGTCGGCGGAGTGCTGGGTCGCCCAGCCGTCCCGGGGGTTGGCGGCCCACTGCCACTGGCGGCCGTGGCGGCCGCCGGGGAAGTCGTCGTCCGTGGCCGGAGCGGCGAGCGGCTGCGCGGGCAGGTCCGGACGACGGTGTACGGCGACGGGGGCCCCGTCGTCCCCGAGTACCGGCCAGCCTCCCTCGTCCCAGCGCATCGGCTGGAGGTGCACGACCCGCCCGTACGCACCCCGCTGCTGGAAGTGCAGGAACCAGTCCTCGCCGGACGGGGTGCGCACCCAGCCTCCCTGGTGGGGGCCGTTGACGTCGGTGTCCTTCTGCTCGAGGACCACCTTCTCCTCGTACGGGCCGAAGAACGCGCGGGAGCGGAAGGCGCCCTGCCAGCCGGTCTCCACTCCCCCGGCGGGGGCGAGGATCCAGAACCAGCCGTCGTGCCGGTAGAGCTTGGGCCCTTCCAGGGTGAACCAGCCGGGGATGCGGTCACCATCGACGATCACCTTGCCCTCGTCGAGGAGTTCGGTGCCGTGCGGGTGCATCCGGTGGCCGGTCAGTCGGTTCTTGACGCCGGAGCGGGACTTGGCCCAGGCGTGCACGAGGTACGCCTCGCCGGTTTCGTCGTCCCACAGGGGGCAGGGGTCGATCAGGCCCTTGCCGGCCTTCACCAGGAGCGGCCGGCTCCAGGGACCTCGGATCTCTGGGGCGTTGACCTGGAAGATGCCCTGGTCGGGGTCACCCCAGAAGATCCAGAAGCGGTCGTCGTGGCGGCGCAGGGCGGGGGCCCAGACCCCGCAGTCGTGCCGGGGGGTGGTGAACTCCCCCTCGGGTTCCAGGCGTTCGAGGGCGTGGCCGACGAGGGTCCAGTTCACCAGGTCGCGGGAGTGCAGCAGGGGCAGTCCGGGGACGCGGCCGAAGCTGGAGGCGGTCAGGTAGAAGTCGTCGCCGACGCGGATCACGTCCGGGTCGGACCAGTCGGCGTTCAGGACCGGGTTGCGGTAGGTGAGGTCCCTCTGCTCGACGCTCATGCGCTCACCGCCCTGCGGACCAGGGCGGCGGCCTCGTCGCGGCCGAGGCGGCCGTCGGCGACGACGGTGACGATCCGGCGGACCACCGTCTCGCCGGGCGGGAGCGGCAGCCGTGCGTCGTGGGCGAGGGAGGAGCCGACACCGGGGTATTCGGCGGTGCGGACGAACCAGGGGTCGCGCCTGGTCGGCGCGGTGACCCCGGCGAAGACGAGGGTCCAGGTGGATCCGGCGAGGGCGAGCCAGCCGGCGGTCCGGCCGTGGACCTCGCTCTCGCCCTCGGCGTGGGCGGTGAAGACGTCCGGTGCCGTCTCCTCCTTGCGGGCCCGCCAGAAGAAGCCGCCGTAGGCGGCGCCGGGGCGGCCGTTGGTGGCGGGGCTGCCGAAGGAGAGCGGCGCACTGGTGACGTTGGTGAGGGAGAAGGTGAGGTCCAGCGCCCAGGCGGCGCTGGTGAGTTCGGTGGCGGCGACCGTACGGCGCTCGCGCAGCAGTTCGCCCGGCGCCGCCACCCAGCGCAGTTCCTCGACGAACCCGTCGGGGTCGCGCAGCTGGTAGGCGGCGTGCCGCTGGGAACCGTGATTGTCCAGTTCGGTCGGCCCCCGGTCGCGGACATAGGTGCGTCCGCCCCAGAAGTTGAACCCCTCGACGTCGGGAACGGCGACACCGACGCCGAGGTGGTGTGCGTGGTCGGCGGGGCTCAGCTCGGTGACGGCCGTGCCGGCCAGGGTGGTGACGGGGTGCAGATACGGCCGCGGGGAGAGGCGGACGGGCAGTTCGGGCCGGGTGACGTACCGGCCGACGGGCCGGCCTGCGACGCGCAGTACCACGGAGTCGTTGCCGGTCATCGGGTGCTCACCTCTTTCGGCAGGTGGTGGGCGGGCAGTGCCCAGGGGGCACCCAGCTCGGAGTAGAGGGAAAGGGTGTCGGCGGCGGCCGCCACGAGACCGTCGATGCCGGGCACGACCCGGCGGTCCTCACCGGGGACGCGGTGCCAGGCGCCGGGCGGCAGCGGGGCCGGCTCGGGAGCCTCGCGGATCGCCTCGACGACCTGCATGAAGGCGCCCGTCTCGTCCGGGGGGACCAGCAGGGGGGTGCCGTCGGTGAGGTGGGCGGCCAGGTTCTCCAGCAGGTCCGTGCGGCCGAAGCCCATCTCCTCGGGGCCGTGGTCCGCGCGCTGGAGCAGCACGCGGTCCTGCTTGTACCAGAGGGTGATCCGGCCGCTGGTGCCGTGCACCATGACATACGGCTCGTCCGCCCGCTCGGCGCACAGCGTCGCGGCAACGGTCACCGAACCGCCCCGCGTGGTGGTGATCCGCACGCAGGAGGTGTCGTCGGACTCGATGTCATTGGCGCGCAGCAACTCGGTCTCGATGCCGGCGACGTCCTCGGCGCGGGTGCTCCCGCCCACCGCGAGGGCGGTGGCGACGGCGTGCGCGAGGGGGTTGGTGAGCGCCCCGTCGATCACGTCGACGCCGTTCAGCCGGCGCCGGCCCGCCCAGGGCGCCCGCCGGAAGTACGCCTCGGGCCGCACCCAGGCACCGGCCCCGCCGATGCCCACCACCCGGCCGACGGCACCCTCGGCGACCAGCTCGCGGATCGCGGGCACGGCGCCCGAGCCCAGCGACTGGAAGCCGATCTGGCAGGCCACGCCGGCCGCGGCGACCCCGTCGGCCATCCGGCGGAACTCGGCGTACGACGGCGCCGGAGGCTTCTCCAGTAGGAGGTGCACGCCCCGCCCGGCCGCCGCGAGGGCGAGGTCGGTGTGGGTGGGGATCGGGGTGCAGATCACCGCGATCCGGGCGCCGGTGGAGTCGAGCAACGCACCGAAGTCGGCTGACTGCTTGGGGAGTTCGCCACCGAACTCGTCCTCGGTGAGCGGGGTGAGCTCGCAGATGCCGACGAGCGTGACGACTCCCTTCTCCTGGAGCCGGCGGATGTTCTCGACGTGCCAGCGGCCGTGGCCGCGGGCACCGGCGAGGACGACGGGGAGGGGCTGTCCGGGCATCACCCCCGGGCCGGGTGTCATCCCCGGGCCGGGTGCGGTCGTAGGCGCGGTCATCCCTTCACCGCCCCCGCGCTGAACCCGGTGATCAGCCACTTCTGGATGAAGGCGAAGACGATCACCACGGGGACGGCCGCGATGATGCCGCCCGCGGCGAGCGCGCCGAGGTCGACGCTGTCCGCGCTCATCAGGGTGTTGAGGCCGACCGGGATGGTCTGCTTCTCCTGGTTGTTGAGGAACATCAGGGCGAACAGGAAGTGGTTCCAGGAGTGGACGAAGGCGAAGGAGCCGACGGCGATCAGGCCCGGCCGCAGCAGGGGCAGGACGACCACCCGGAAGGCCCGGAACCGGTTGCAGCCGTCGACCCAGGCGGCCTCCTCCAGGGAGTAGGGCACGTTCTTGATGAAGTTGCTGATCAGGATCATCGACAGCGGCAGTTGGAAGACCGTCTCGGCGATGATGACACTGACCAGGGAGTTGATCATCTGCAGTCCGGCGAAGATCTCGAACAGCGGGACCAGGAGCAGTGCGCCGGGCACGAACTGGGAGCAGAGCAGGGCCAGCATGAACGCCCGCTTGACCTTGAAGTCGAACCGGGCGAGCGCGTAACCGCCGGCCAGCGCGACCAGGGTCGTCATGATCAGAGTGGCGACGCCGACCAGCACGCTGTTCTGGAAGAAGGTGCCGAAGCTGCGGTCCGTCCAGACCTTCTCGAAGTGGGCCGTGGTCATCGGCCAGGGCACCAGCGAGGTGGAGCCGGCCGGGCGCAGCGCGAAGAGCAGGATCCAGTAGAAGGGGATGAGGGTGAAGACGAGGTAGACGCCCAGGGGCAGGTAGATCTGCCAGCGGGGTGCCTCGTCCCAGGCGCGGCGCTTCTTCGCCGGCCGCGGCGGTTCGGGGGCGGTACGTACGGGCGCGGGGGCGGCCACGATGGCCTCCTTGGTGATCACTTCTCGCCTCCGAACTTGCTCAGCCGCAGGTAGACCATCGAGCAGAAGAGCAGGATCACGAACGCGACCGTCGTGAGGGCCGACGCGTAGCCGAAGTCGTGGGCGTCGACGGATGTGTTGGCGATGTACAGCGGCAGGGTCGTGGTCACGCCCGCGGGTCCGCCGCCGGTCAGGGTGTAGAGCAGGTCGACGTTGTTGAACTCCCACACCGCGCGCAGCAGGGTGGACAGGATGATGGCGTCCTTCAGGTGCGGCAGCGTGATGTGGACGAACTGCTGGAAGCGGCTCGCCCCGTCGACCTCGGCGGCCTCGTAGAGGTCCTTGGAGACGGACTGGAGGTCGGCGAGGATGAGGATCGCGAAGAAGGGGACACCGCGCCACAGGTCCGCGACGATCGCCGCCGGGAAGACGGTGGAGGTGTCCGACAGCCAGCTGACCCCGTAGTCGCCCATACCCATGTCCGCGAGGTAACGGGTGATGCCGGTCTGGGAGTTGTAGAGCAGTACCCAGATCGCGGAGGTCAGCACACCGGAGACGGCCCACGGGGAGAAGACCAGCGCGCGGCCCAGGGCCCGGCCGACGAAGGTCTGGTTGACGACGAGGGCGAGGGCGAGACCGAACAGCAGTTGCAGGGTGACCTCGACGAAGACCCACTTGGCGCTGAAGACGAGGGTGTCCCAGAACAGCGGGTCCTCGGTGAAGATGTGGGTGAAGTTGTCGAAGCCCGCGAAGCCGTTCCTCCAGGGCTTGGTGGGGTTGTACTCCTGCAGGCTGTAGTAGAAGACACTGATGACCGGGTACGCGATGAACCCCAGCATGAGCAGGGCGGCCGGCGCGATCAGCAGGTAAGGGAGCCTGCGGGGCGTGGCGGAGGCACGGCGCCGCCGGGGTGGCGTGGGCGGTTTCGCCACGGCTGCGGCTTGGGCCATGACTGTTCTCCGTTTCTCGGTACGTCGTGCTGTGTGGTGCGTGAGCTGGCACGTGGAGCGGAGCAAGCGCTTTCTTCGTAGGTGTGCGGGATCCACCCGGTGCGGAGGATCAGCCCGCGTAGGGGTCCTGGACCGTGCCCGGGCGGGCGAGGAACTCGAAGTCGCAGCCGGTGTCGGCCTGGGTGATCTGGTCGTTGTAGAGCGCGCCGTAGCCGCGCTCGTGGCGCTCGGGCGGCGGCGTCCACCGCGCCCTGCGCCGCTGGAGCTCCTCGTCGTCGACGTTGAGCCGGAGTTCGCGGTTGCCGACGTCGAGGGTGATCGAGTCCCCGGTGCGCACCAGGGCCAGCGGCCCGCCGACGTGCGACTCGGGGGCCACGTGCAGCACACAGGTGCCGTAACTCGTCCCGCTCATCCGGGCGTCGGAGATCCGCACCATGTCCCGCACGCCCTGCTTGAGCAGGTGGTCGGGCAGCGGCAGCATCCCGTACTCGGGCATGCCCGGCCCGCCCTTGGGTCCGGCGCCCCGCAGCACCAGCACACTGTCAGCGGTGATGTTCAGCGCCGGGTCGTTGATGGTCCGCTGCATCTGCCGGTAGTCGTCGAAGACGACGGCGGGACCGGTGTGCGCGAGCAGGTGCGGTGCGGCGGCGATGTGCTTGATGACGGCGCCGTCGGGGCAGAGGTTGCCGCGCAGGACGGCGACCCCGCCCTCGTCCGCCACCGGGTTGTCGCGGGGCCGGATGACGTCGTCGTCGTGCACCCGCGCGCCGGCGAGCTGCTCGCGCAGGGTGTCGTGGCAGACGGTGGGACGGTCGAGATGGAGCAGGTCGGGTATCCGGGAGAGGAACCCGGGCAGACCGCCCGCGAAGTGGAAGTCCTCCATCAGGTACGTCTGTCCGCCGGGCCGCACGTTGGCCAGCACCGGGACGGTGCGGGCGACGCGGTCGAAGTCGTCGAGGGTGAGCTTGACGCCGGCGCGTCCGGCCATGGCGATCAGATGGATGACGGCGTTGGTGGAGCCGCCGAGTCCGAGGACGGTCGTCACCGCGTCCTCGAAGGCGTCCGCGGTGAGGATGTCGCTCAGCTTCCGGTCCCTGTGGACCAGTTCGACGATCGTCATGCCCGCCCTGGCGGCCATCCGGTCGTGCCCGGAGTCGACGGCCGGGATACTGGACGCGCCCGGGACCGTGACACCGAGGGCCTCGGCGGCGGCGGTCAGTGTGGACGCCGTCCCCATCGTCATGCAGTGGCCGGGCGAGCGGGCCAGGCCGCTCTCCAGTTCCTGCATCTCGCAGTCGCCGATGACACCGGCCCGCTTGTCGTCCCAGTACTTCCACATGTCGGTGCCGGAACCGAGCACCTCGCCCCGCCAGTGGCCGGGCAGCATCGGTCCGGCCGGCACGAACACGGCGGGCAGATCGGCGCTGGCCGCGCCCATCAGCAGGGCGGGTGTGGACTTGTCGCAGCCGCCCATCAGCACGGCCCCGTCGACCGGGTACGACCGCAGCAGTTCCTCGGTCTCCATGGCGAGGAGATTGCGGTAGAGCATGGGGGTCGGCTTCTGGAAGGTCTCGCTCAGGGTGGAGACCGGGAATTCGAGGGGGAAGCCGCCGGCCTGCCAGACCCCCCGCTTGACGGCCTGGGCGCGGTCGCGCAGGTGGACGTGGCAGGGGTTGATGTCGGACCAGGTGTTCAGGATCGCGATGACGGGCTTGCCCAAGTGCTCCTCGGGCAGATAGCCGAGCTGGCGGGTGCGGGCGCGGTGGCTGAAGGAGCGCAGGCCGTCGGTGCCGTACCACTGGTGGCTGCGGAGCTGTTCGGGGGACTTCCTGGGGTTCATATCGACCACCCCGCGGCGATCGCGGCGACCTCGGCACGCTCGCTCTCCGGCAGCGGCCGGCTCGGCGGGCGGACCTCACGGCGGCACAGGCCGAGCGAGGAGAGGGCCTCCTTGACGACGGTGACGTTGTTGGCGGAGCCGTTGGCGGCACGCAGCTCCTCGAAGCGGCGGATCTGCTCCCACACCTTCATGGCGGTCGGGTAGTCGCCGGAGCGCAGCGCCTCCAGCATGTTCAGCGAGACGGACGGGGCGACGTTGACCAGGCCCGAGGTGAAGCCGGTGGCGCCTGCCGAGAAGTAGGAGGGGGCGTACGGCTCGGCGAGTCCCGCGACCCATACGAACCGTTCCTGTCCCGCGTCCCGGGAGAACGCGGCGAACTTCGCCGCGTCCGGCACGGCGTACTTCACGCCGATGACGTTGGGGCAGGTGTCGGCGAGTTCGGCGAGGCGGGCGCCGGTGAGCTGTGCGTTGCGGATGTAGGGGACGACGCCCAGTTCGGGCACGGCCCCGGCGATGGCCCGGTGGTAGTCGACCCAGCCGCTCTGGGACACGTAGGGGTGGACGGGCTGGTGCACCATCACCATCTGCGCGCCGAGGTCACGGGCGTGCCGCGCGGAGTCGACGGCGGTGGGCACGTCGTGGCCCACCCCGACCAGGACCACCGAGCGGTCGCCGGCCTCCTCCATGGTCAACTCGGTGACCAGGCGGCGCTCTCCGGGGGTCAGGGCGTAGAACTCGCCCGTGTTGCCGTTGGGGGTGAGGGTCGTGATGCCGCCGTCGAGGAGACGGCGCAGCAGGGCCCGGTAGATGTCCGGGGCGATGGAACCGTCCTCGGCGAACGGGGTCACCGGGATCGCCACCACGTCGGCCAGGGCCGCCCGCTGGGTCTCGAACGTCGCCGTCATGCCTGACCGTCCTCTCTCTGGGCTTCCGGGGCCGTGAACTCCCCGTCGAACTCCGCTCCGGGGAAGGCACGCCGCACGAACGAGGCGATGTGCGCGTGCAGGGCGCGTGCCGCGCCGTCCGCGTCCCCGTCGAGGGCGAGCCGCAGGATCTCCCGGTGCTCACCGGCCTCCCGCTCCCAGGAGGGGTCGGCGGCCCAGGCGACGGCGGAGACGAGAGCGGCCTGGTCACGCACCTCGTCGAGCATCCGGCCGAGCAGCGGGTTGCCGCACGGCACGTAGAGGGCGCGGTGGAACTCGCGGTTGGCGAGGGACCGTTCGGCGGTGTCGCCGGCCCCGTCGGCCCGGGTCAGCGCGTCGCGTGCGGCGTCCAGGGAGGCACCGCGGCGCACGGCGCGTTTGAGCGCCTCGGGTTCGAGGAGCAGCCGCACGTCGTAGACCTCGCGGGCCATGTCCGCGTCGACCATGCGCACCGTGACGCCCTTGTACTGGCTCATCACGACCAGACCCGTGCCGGCCAGGGTCTTGAGCGCCTCCCGCACCGGGGTCTTGGACACCCCGAACTGTGCGGCGAGGTCGGTCTCGACCAGGGCCTGGCCCGGTGTCAACCGGCCGGTGAGGATGCGGCGTTTGATCTCCTCCAGCACGTACTGCGTGCGTGAGGGGATCGGCGTGGGCACAGAGGTCATGCGCGCCTCTCGGATCTCGCGTGTCGATCTCGCGTATCGGATCTCGCGTATCGCGTCTCATATATGACGTACGAAGTACGACGCGGATGACCGTAGGAGCGGGCACGGAGGTTCGTCAATGCTTCTGACAGAGGAAGTCGAGTTCCGACAGAAAGGGCTTACTGCCGTCTCGCGCGGCGCATCCGGCAAACTGGTTCGCTGTCGCGACGCGAACGGGTGTCCGGGCGCCGAAAACCCGGCGGGCCTCCCCGCCGCCTGGCGCGCGGGAGGCGTCGCCCGCATGGTCGGCGGCCGGCGTGCGGACAGGAGACCGTACGGCGCCGATCCACGCCGCATCCGTGTGCCGGCGCAACTCTGCGAACACACAGGAACTCCGCGCCCGACCCGCACCTCGGCGCCGTTCTCCGCGGTGGAGGCGCCCGGAGCCGAGGGGCGGGAAGGGGCGGGGAGGGTTCGAGTGGCGCGGGAAGGGTGCGAGCGGCGCCTGGAGGGTGCGAGCGGCGCCTGGAGGGTGCGAGCGGCGCAGGGAGGCTACGCGCCGCTCGCCGGCCCGCGTGTCCGCGTCATGCGGGCCGCGTCCAGCCCGGGTCCCGGCCGCTGAGGCCGATCGTCCGGTCCAGAAGCGTTGCGTCCGGCGGGACGGGGACAACGGGGCCGAAGATCCCGTCGCCCCGGTCACCCTCCTCGGCTGCGGCCAGCAGGAAGGCGTGCGAGACCTCCAGCGCGGCGGGGTCGGGATCGTAGGGCTGACCGGTCGCGCGGGCCAGGTCCCAGCCGTGGATCACCAGTTCGTCGGCGGCCACGGCGGCGGTGACCTCACCCGGCATGTCGAAGCCGCCGGCACGGGTCATGCCGGTCCAGGCCGCCGGATCCCGCCAGACCTCGGCGAGCTCGTCGAGCACCTTGGGCAGCTCCTCGCGCCAGCCGGGGCCGATGTCGGGCAGGGCGCCCTCCGGGCTGGTGTCCGTGGTGACGCCCAGATCCTTGCGCCCGGCGTCACGGAAGGCGACGGCCAGCCCGAGGAGGTGGCCCAGCACGTGGCGTACGGCGTACTCCGGACAGGGCGTCCCGTGCGCCAGCTGCGGCTCGGTGACGCCCTCGGCGAGGCGCGCCACGATCCGGGTCTGTGGTCCGAGATCAAACATGCTGTCGGTCATCGGGCTGCTCCTCCTGATGGTGGTCCTTGAGAGGAAGACCGACCGGAACCACGGAACTCATCGCCCCCTGCCTTTCCTGTCGAACCGGGGCTGCCGTCGTGGTGAGCGTCGGGCATCGCGGTCCCGCAGCCTCTCCTCACGGGTCTTGACCACCCGTGGCCGCTCCGGCTGCTGCGAGGCCCACCGAACCGGCCCGTGCTCCGACCGCAGCATCCACGTCGCGCCGCCGTGCACGTCCGCGACGATCCCGCGCCGGCCGGCTTCCTCGTCATGGACCAGGTCGCCCACCCACGCGCGCCGCGTCTGTTCGCCGGTCATCCGCGTCCCCTACCGTGCAGTTCCGCCCACACCTGTTTCCCCCACGGCAGTGGCTCGGTACCCCAGTGCGTCGCCAGCGCCGCCACGAGAGCAAGCCCGCGCCCTCCTTCGTCCTCGGGGCCCGGCGCCCTGCGCACCGGCAGGTCCTTCGAGAAGTCCACGACGGCGATGCGCACGCATGTCGCGTCAGGCCTCTCGACAACCACCCGGATGGAGCCCCGCCGGGCATGCTGGATCGCGTTCGACACCAGTTCGGAGACGATGAGGACACCGTCCTCGGCCAAGTCGTCCAGGCACCACGCGGCACACGCGGCGCGGACCAGGCGCCGAGCGGGCGCGGCACTCTCGGGCCGACGCGGCAGGGTCTCGCCGTACCCGGGGTGTCCGGTCCTACGAGCCCGCGTTGCAGGTTGCGGCATGTCGTTCTGCTCTCTCGGATCAGCCAAGCCCAGAGGCCGATCGCACGGCCGCCGGGGCGCTGTCCTCTCATGCAAGCGACATGCCGGGAACGCTGGCAGGGACGCAACGCCCCACTTTCACCACGCTATTCGCCGACCCCCAGAAACTCCGCCAACGGTCGCAGGCCCGGCGGGTGGTTGGGGAGTGCCCAGAGGTCACGCACGATGGCCACGGCCAACGTGTGGTGCTGCATCCAGGTCGGTGCCACACGGCGCAAGGACTCCAGGGTCTTCACCGCTCCAGCCGCGTCGCCCCTGTCCGTGTGGGCTCGTGCCACGTCCAGGAGCAGCCACGTACGCCAGGAGGGCGGTGTGTCCTTGCTCAGCCGCATTCCCTTGGCCAACACCAGAGCGTCCTGCGGGTGCCCGTACTGCACCGCGAGCCGGACGCGTTCGATGCGGACCGACGACGGGCTGAAGACGCTGACCATGCGGTTGTCTCCGCCATCGGGCAACGTGGCGACGCGGGCGGCTTCCTTCTCCGCCGCTTCCATCATCGCTGCCGCGCGCTCGTAGTCGCCGCTCCGTGCGGCCGACGTGGCAGCACTCATGGTCAACGCGCCCCACACCTTCAAGCCGTCGGCTGTCTCCGTACGACCCGCGTTCGCCATGTCCTCGGCGGCCCGGAGCGCGACACTCAGCGCGTCGTCCAGACGCCCCTGCCGCTGGTACGTCCACGCCGTGGAATTGACGATCATCGGCAGCAGCAGCGGATCAGAGGACTGCCCCGCAGCGCCTATCGCACGCTCCAAACTGATGAGAGCGAGATCCGTCTTTCCCATCCGCACGGCGACGTGTCCGGCGAGCTGAAGGACTTTGCCCAGTGCGGCGAAGCCGGCCCGGCGGTCGTCGTGGTTCCCCGAGGCCGTGGCGGCGTGTGCATCCGAGATCAGTTCCGGCAGCGCCTTCATCACCGTGTCGAACTCGGCGGAGTGGTACTGCGTCCAGCCTTCCGCGATCTGCTCCCGCAGCCGGTCCGGCGAGAAGTCGGGCCCTGGCGGCGCGGGCTCCGGTCCGAAAAGTGCCGGCATGATGGCGCGGCGCACCGACACGAAACGCGGTCCATCGTTCTCCCCTGTCGAGGAGACCGCCGGTGGGTCGCCCAGGAGCGTGGTCAACTCCACGCCGAGACCGTTCGCCAGCGCGTGCAGCGTGGGGAGGCGTGCCGAGTGCTTCCGCCCCTGTTCGAGATGGCGGATCACATCGACGGACACTTCGGAGCGCTCGGCCAGCTCTTCTTGCGTCAGAGAGGCCAGACGGCGCAAGCGGCGCAGGGTCTTCCCCAGGTTTTCGTTTGCCACGCAGCCACGGTACGCCCGCACGACGGGGAGAAAGCACCGATATCTCCGCCCGCCTCCGTCCCGTCGAGGGCGGTCAAGCCATGGCCTGCGCAAGCGCACGTCGGTGCGGTGGTTGCTTGCAGTGGCGGTCACTCTCTCGGGTCACGATGAGCCTGATGGCCCACTCGACCAGGACGTGACGTGAAGAAGGCCGAGCGCGGCAGCACAGGGAGCCAACGAGGCCCCCGAACAGTTCCTGGGTCGCTGCAGCGTCACTCCGAGCGAGAGGCTGAGCATTTCCGTCTTTGCTGGTTGGCGAGGGCCCTCATCTGCTACCGACGCGCCGTGCACCAGCCGGACGTCTCTGAAGGCTTCAGGAGATGGTCAAGTAACGTGACAGGGGCAGAAGGGGCAGGGATGAGCGCGGTGTGGGCGGCGACAACCCTGAAGACCGGCCGGTTCACCGGGTTCGAAAGACACACGCCCGTTGAAGAGCTTGCGGGCCACCTGGAGGAACTGCGTATCCGCGGCCAGGGGTACCTCGAAGTCCGGCTGCCAGGCGGCGGCTTCCCCTGGCTGGCTCTGGGCTTCCAGGGTGATCACGCGGTCATCCATCTCTTCGACGACTCCGGCGGATCGTCCCTTCATGTGGGTGACGGGACCGCCGCACCGGATGCCGAACTCGAAGTCGTGATCATGGACGAACCGGCCGTTTTCACCGGGGACTTCATCCTGTCCCTCGATCATGCATGGGGCGTTGTGCGCACTTTCCTCCATGCAGGGACGCCTGGCGAACGGGACGAATGGTACGGGCTTTGACCAAGGCGGGATCGCCGGCCGCGACGCGATCTAAGGCACCTGCCCGATCCCGACGGACGGCCCTTAGCTCCACGATGACCAGGCATGACGACGACGTGGACAACGGCCCGCGTGCTGCGGGACCGGAATGCGGGGCTCTGTCTCACCGGGGTGGTGATCTCCGGGTTCGGTACCTCCGCGCTGTGGCTGGCCTCCGGGGTGTGGGTCAAGGACCTCACCGGCTCGGACGGCCTCGCCGCCCTGTGCATGCTGGCGATGTGGTCGCCGACCCTGGCCGGCCCGCTGCTGGGGACGGTCGCCGACCGGGTGCGCCGCCGGCCGCTGCTGATCGGCGCGAGTCTGCTGATGACGATGTTGCTGCTCACCCTCTGCACCGTCGACTCGCCGGGCGGCCTGTGGCTGCTGTACGCGGTGCTGTTCGTGTACGGAGCGGCCGGCGTCGTCCATGACGCGGCCGAGTCGGCGCTGATCACCACCGCCGTGGACCACTGCCTGCTCGGCGACTTCAACGGGCTGCGGATGACCGCCAACGAGGGCATGAAGCTGCTGGCCCCGCTGGCGGGGGCGGGTCTCTACGCGGCGTACGGCGGGGCGGGCGTCGCCGTCCTGGACGCGGTCACCTTCCTGCTGGCCGCGCTGGTGTACGCGTCTTTGCGGGTACGGGAGGACCGGCCGGCACCCCCGACGGGCAGCCGCCGTGGGCGGACGGCCGAGGGTGCCCGCCACCTGTGGACCCACCCCGGGCTGCGTCCACTGGTTCTGGCCGGCGGCGCCACGATGCTCTGCGCGGGTTTCAGCGGCGCACTGGTCTACGCCGTGGTCGAGCACCTCGGCCACTCCCCCGCCTATGCCGGAGTGCTGTACGCCGTCCAGGGCGCGGGGTCCGTGATCGTCGGGCTGCTCTCCGGTCCGGCGCTGCGCCGCTTCGGCGCCCGGCGCTTCGCGGCGTACGGCATCGCCGTACTGGCGTTCGCGGTGGCACTGCGCGCGGTGCCGGACGACCCCCTGGCGTGGGTGTGCAGCGCGGCGATCGGCGCGGGACTGCCCGCCGTGCTGATCGCCACGCTGACCGCCGTGCAGCGGGAGACCCCGGCGCCGCTGCTGGGCCGGGTCACCGCCACCGCCAACACCCTGGTGTTCACCCCGAACGTCCTCGGTCTGGCGGCGGGCGCGGCGCTGGTCGAACTCGTCGACCACCGGCTGCTGCTGGCCGTGCTCGGGGGCGTCCTGGCGGCGACGGCGGCGGCGCTGCTCCGGCGTCCCGCCGGCCCCCGCACCGTCACCGACGGCAGCGTCACCGGACCACCACCCGGCCCCGGGCCCGTATGACAGGGCGTCCCCCGCCCCGCCCACAGCCGGCCTCCGGCCACCATCCCCGCTGCCCCGCCGCGGAGCACGGCGGGCGCCGGAGCAGCCGCCGAACGCATCCCCGTCCCCGCCCACAGCTCCGGCCCGGCCCCGCGTGACGCGACCCCGCGGCCGGCCCACGGCAGAGCACGGCGGGTCCCGGTTCGGGTGGGCGTCCTGGAGCCTGTCGTCTCAGAGCCCGGCCAGTGCCGAGCGCACCGTCGACAGATCCCCGTCCGACGCCAATCCGGCGTGATACAGCCGAAGTTCCGTGGCGCCGAGGTGGCGGGCCTCCTCGGCGTCCGCCGCGAGGGTGCCGGGGCTGCCGCCCATGCCGGAGACCACGGTGAAGTTGGCGGCGAGCACGGTGTCCGGGCCGGCCTCCCGGGCGAAGGGGGTCAGCGAGCCGGGCCCTCCGCTGCAGGGGACGACCACGCCGTCGGCGACGGAGACGATGTGTGCCGGGTCGACGCCCGCGTTGGCGCCGCAGCGGTAGGAGACCGGGTCCGCGTGCAACAACACCTGGAAGCCTTCGGGTGCTTCCTCCCGTACGGCGGTCACCGCCTGCTCCTGGAGTGTGCGGGCCGTCTCGTCGCGCCACGCGCGGGTGACGGTCGCCGGGGTCTCGCCGAGGAGGCTCGCGACGCCCGCCCAGCCGCCGTCGGAGGGTGCTCCCTGCCACGCCGGCTCCAGCGCGGTACGTACGGAGGCGGCGAGTTCGTCGGCGTCCAGGCCCCGGGCCCCGTAGCCGTCGCGGCAGGACGGGCAGAAGCACAGGGACATCAGGTACTGCCCGGCGTCCCCGAGGCCGACACCGGCGGTCTTGTCGTGGGCGTGCAGATGGGCGAGCCCGTACCAGCCGAGGGACTCCAGTTCGGTGCCGCGGGCGCCGGGGCGGACCGCCGCCTCGGCGGCCAGGCCGGTCAGGTAGGCGCGCGTGGCGGGCTGGGCGATGCACGGGGCCCAGGGGTAGCGGTCGCCGTAGGCGTTGACCACCGAGGTCGACGGATACTCGGCGCCGAGGCGGGAGTTGTGGGCGAGGACCACCCAGGTGTGCACCTCCAGGCCCGCGTCCGTGAGCGCGGCGGCCGCCTCGCCGAAGGCGTCGCCGGGTGCCCAGTCACCGGCCGCGTAGGGACGCAGGGCGCGGCCCGACCAACGGTCCTCGCCGGCCGGGTAGAGCACGGCCGCGTGTTCGGCGGTGACGACGCGGTGGCGCGGGTGACGGGGGGTCAGCGCGCGGGTGGAGTGGTAGGCGGAGGCGAGCGTCACCTGTGCGGTGCCGAGCGCGGCGATCCGCGCGGGGGCCTCCGGGTCCCCGTTGACGTCCCAGGGGTAGACGAACGCCGACGCCTTCACTGGCCCTCCTCGAGCAGCGCGAGTCCCCGCTCGATCAGTTGAGCGAGCTGCTTGACATGATCCCCCGCGGGTTCGTGCAGCGGGGGCCGCACCTCCCCCACGTCCAGGCCGCGCATCCGTACGCCGGCCTTGACGAGGGAGACGGCGTAGCCGGCGCCCTTGGCGCGCAGTTCGACGAACGGCCGGTAGAAGCCGTCGATCAGCCGGTTCACGGTGGCACCGTCGCCGGTACGGAAGGCGGTGTGGCAGGCGAGGGCGATCTCGGGCACGAAGCAGAACACCGCGGACGAGTACAGGGTGATGCCGAGGCCCCGGTAGGCGGACTGGGTGAGTTCGGCGGTGGGCAGCCCGTTGAAGTAGAGGAAGTCCCCGGGGCCCGCCACGCGTACGGCGCTGACGGTCCGCTGCATCAGGTCGAGGTCGCCGTGGCCGTCCTTGAGGCCGATGATCCCGTCGGTGCGGGCCAGTCCCACGACGGTCTCCGGCGTGAAGACGGCGTTGTCGCGCTGGTAGACGATCACCGGCAGGGAGGTGGCACCGGCGATCTCCCGGTAGTGCCGCAGCAGCCCCTCCTGGCCCGCCTTGACCAGGTACGGCGGCATGGCGAGCAGCCCGTCGGCCCCGGCGCGCTCGGCGAGCCGGGCCTGGCGGACCGCGAGCGCGGTGCCGTAGCCGGCGCCCGCGACGACCGGTACGCGTCCCTCCGCGGCCTCCACCGCGGCCCGTACACAGCTCTCGAACTCCTCCGGCGTCAGCGCGTGGAACTCACCGGTCCCGCAGGCGGCGAACACCGCGGCGGCCCCGGCCTCCACTCCGCGCCGCACATGGAGCCGGTAGGTGTCGAGGTCGACGGCGCCGTCCGGCCCGTACGCGGTGACCGGGAAGAACAACGGCCCGCTGGGGACTTCGAGTCGGGCGGCGAGAGGGGCTGAGGTCACAAGCTCTCCCTGGTCCATATTCTTGATTCACGTCCATATCCCTGAACGACCCCACGCTAAGGCGCCCCGGGGACGCCGGTCAAGCACCGCGTCGCGCCCCACACCAGTCAATTCCGACGTTCCGCGGGAAGTCGCGCGGGAGTCGCGGGATACTTGACGGGCCGCACCCCACCTCCTTAGCGTGTCCATGAATATGAATGTCGTGCGCCCATATGTACGGGCGACCCGGCCGGCGCCGCAAGGAGACCCGAGGATGCCCGCTCCCCGCACCGCTCCCCGCACCGTTCTGCTCACCGGCGCCGCCGGCGGCCTCGGCACCCTGATGCGGGACTTGCTCCCCGAGTACGGCTACACGCTGCGCCTGCTCGACCTGCACCCGGTCGACGGCGAGCCCGACTCGATCGTCGCGGACCTCGCCGACGGGGACGCCGTGCGCGACGCGGTCCGCGGCGTCGACGCGATCGTCCACCTCGCGGGCATCTCGCTCGAAGCGTCCTTCGACAAGATCCTCAGGGCCAACATCGAGGGCACCTACAACCTGTACGAGGCCGCCCGCGAGGAGGGGGTGGGGCGCATCGTCTTCGCCTCCTCCAACCACGCCGTCGGCTACACCCCGCGCCCCCGGGGCGACGACCCCCTCATCGGCATCGACACACCACGCCGCCCGGACACCTTCTACGGCCTGTCCAAGTGCTTCGGCGAGGACCTCGCCCAGCTCTACTGGGACAAGCACGGACTGGAGACCGTCTCCGTGCGCATCGGCTCCTGCTTCCCCGAGCCGACCAGCGTGCGCATGCTCTCGCTGTGGATGAGCCCCGCCGACGGCGCCCGCCTCTTCCACGCGGCGCTGACCGCCGAGAACGTCGGGCACACCGTGGTCCACGGCTCCTCCGCCAACACCCGGCTGTGGTGGGACCTCAGCTCCGCGCGGGCGCTCGGCTACGAACCGCGGGACGACTCCGAGCCGTACGCCGGGAAGCTGATCGCCGAGCAGGGCGAGCCGGCCCCGGACGACCCGGCGCACGCCTGCCTGGGCGGCCACTTCGTCACCGACCCGCCCCTCTGGCCGTACTGACCCCTCGACCCGGCTCAATCACGACCCTCACACGAGCGGACGGGCACCGAACGGGCCCGTCCGCTCCCGCATTCGGGCATCCGTGCTGCCCGAAGTCACGTCCACGCCTGCGGTCATGCAGGTCGAAGACGGGCAAGCAGCACGCCAAACGGGCACAAGCGGGCAGCATCGGATCCGCAACAGGCCTGTTCAGCTCGTAAGCACCGCTGTACAACTTGCCCCATGGACGCCACCGGGCCCGAACGGGCAGCTCCGCTCGGCCGGACGGAGGCGATCAGGCAAGGAAGACCGTACGGAAGCGGGTGGCGGCGATGACGACGTCCAGAACGGCGAAGACCGCCGAGGAACGCCAGCGCGAAATCGTTCTCCTGGCCCGGGCCACCGGCTCGGTCGAGGTCACCGCGCTCGCCACCGATCTGGGCGTGGCCAGGGAAACCGTCCGGCGGGACCTGCGCGTACTTGAGGACCACGGACTGCTCCGCCGCACCCACGGCGGCGCCTGCCCGGTGGAGAGCGCCGGCTTCGAGACGACGCTCGCCTTCCGCGCCACCAGCCACGTCCCCGAGAAGCGCAGGATCGCGGCCGCGGCGGCCGAGCTGCTCGGGGACGCGGAGACGGTCTTCGTCGACGAGGGCTTCACCCCGCAGCTCATCGCCGAGGCCCTGCCCCTCGACCGGGCCCTGACCGTGGTCACCGCCAGCCTGCCCACCGCCGGTGCCCTGGCCGAGACCGAGAACGTCTCCGTCCTGCTGCTCGGCGGCCGGGTCCGTTCCGGCACGCTGGCCACCGTCGACCACTGGACCACGAAGATGCTCGCCGGATTCGTCATCGACCTGGCGTACATCGGCGCCAACGGCATCTCCCGCGAACACGGCCTGACCACCCCCGACCCGGCGGTCAGCGAGGTGAAGGCGCAGGCCATCCGGTCGGCACGACGGACCGTCTTCGCGGGGGTGCACACCAAGTTCGGCGCGGTCAGCTTCTGCCGCTTCGCCGAGATCGGCGCGCTGGAGGCGATCGTCACCAGCACCCTGCTCCCCGCCTCCGAGGCCCACCGCCACTCCCTGCTCGGGCCGCAGGTCATCCGCGTCTGACAGCCGGGCCGCCCCGCCGCTCCACCACGTCCCCGCACCACCGGCTCAGCCACCCACCGCGGGCCCGCACAACCTCACAGCTCCCGTTTTGTCCCCATACGACCAGGAGTACCGCATGCGAACCGACAGCCGACGCATACCCCGCTCCCTCTTCGCCGTCGCCGCGTCAGTGGCGCTGATCACTCCGCTCGCCGCCTGTTCGGGCGCCGGCGGGTCCGGATCGTCCGACGGCCGTTCCATCAACGTCCTGATGGTGAACAACCCGCAGATGGTCGAGCTCCAGAAGCTCACCGCCGACAACTTCACCAAGGACACCGGCATCAAGGTGAACTTCACGGTGCTGCCGGAGAACGATGTCAGAGACAAGATCAGCCAGGACTTCGCCAACCAGGCCGGCCAGTACGACGTCGCGACCCTCAGCAACTACGAGATCCCGATCTACGCCAAGAACGGCTGGCTCCACTCCCTGGACTCGTACGTCAAGGGCGACAAGGCCTTCGACCAGGACGACATCCTGCCCCCGATGACCAAGGCACTCACCGCCGAGGACGGCAAGCTCTACGGTGAGCCGTTCTACGGCGAGTCCTCCTTCCTGATGTACCGCAAGGACGTCCTGGAGAAGGAGGGGCTGAAGATGCCCGAGAAGCCCACCTGGACCCAGGTCGCCGACCTGGCCGCGAAGGTGGACGGCTCGAGCGCCGGGATGAAGGGCATCTGCCTGCGCGGCCTGCCCGGCTGGGGCGAGGTGACGGCCCCGCTCACCACGGTCGTCAACACCTTCGGCGGCACCTGGTTCGACAAGGACTGGACCGCTCGCCTGGACTCCGAGGAGTTCAAGGAGGCCACGAAGTTCTACGTCGACCTGGTCCGTGAGCACGGCGAGGCCGGTGCGGCCCAGTCCGGCTACGCCGAGTGCCTCAACAACATGACCCAGGGCAAGACCGCCATGTGGTACGACGCCACGGCCGGCGCCGGCTCCCTGGAGGCCGACGGCTCCCCGGTCAAGGGCAAGATCGGCTACGTGCCCGCGCCGGTCGAGAAGACCGACAGCTCCGGCTGGCTCTACACCTGGGCGTGGGGCATTCAGAATTCGTCCGACAACGCCGAGGACGCCTGGAAGTTCATCTCGTGGGCGTCCGGCAAGGAGTACGAGAAGCTCGTCGGCGAGAAGATCGGCTGGTCGAACGTGCCGGCCGGCAAGCGCGCCTCGACCTACGACATCCCGGAGTACCGCGAGCAGGCCGCCGCCTTCGCCGACGTCACCCGCGACGCCATCGCGAATGCCAAGCCGGAGGACCCGGGCGTGCAGCCCCGGCCCGCGCCCGGCATCCAGTTCGTCGGCATCCCCGAGTTCACCGACCTCGGCACCAAGTTCTCCCAGGAGATCAGCTCCGCCATCGCCGGCCGCCAGTCGGTGGACGACGCGCTGGCCAAGGCCCAGAAGCTCGCCGAGGCCGTCGCCGAGAAGTACGAGGCGTCATGACGCTGACGAAGACGGCCCGGGCCGCCGCAGCTCCTCCGCGGCCGGCGGCCCCGCGGCCGAACCGCATGCGCGCCTGGGCCACCCGCGCTCCGCTCCTGCCCGCGCTGGTCTTCATGATCGTCGTGACGCAGCTGCCCTTCGTGGCCACGCTGGTGATCTCGTTCTTCGACTGGAACGCGCTCTACCCGGACGACCGCACGTTTGCCGGATTCTCCAACTACGGCGATGTGCTGAGCGACCCCGCCCTGCGGAAGTCGATCTGGACGACCATCCTGCTCACGGTCACCGTGGTGCTGGTCAGCCTGCTCCTCGGGCTGCTCCTCGCCCTGCTCCTGGACCGCCGCTTCCGCGGCCGGGCCGCGGTGCGCACCATGCTCATCGCCCCGTTCCTGCTGGTGCCGGTGGCCGCCGCGCTGCTGTGGAAGCACGTCCTGTTCAACCCGGAGTACGGGCTGTTCAACGGCATTCTCCACGCGATCGGCGGGGACGGGGCCGCGCAGCCGGACTGGATCTCCGAGATGCCGCTGATGGCGGTGGAGGCCTCGCTGATCTGGCAGTGGACGCCGTTCATGATGCTGATCCTGCTCGCCGGACTGCAGAGCCGCGACTCCCAGCTGGTCGAGGCCGCCCGGATGGACGGCGCGAGCGACTGGCAGGTGTTCGTCCACATCACGCTGCCGCATCTGCGCCGCTATCTCGAACTGGGCGTGCTGCTCGGCTCCATCTACATCGTGCAGAACTTCGACGCGGTGTTCACCATCACCTCCGGCGGACTGGGCACCGCCAACCTGCCGTACACGATCTACCAGACCTTCTACCAGGCCCACGAGAACGGTCTCGCCTCCGCGGCCGGCGTCATCGTCGTGATCGGCTCGATCATCCTGGCGACCTTCGCACTGCGCGTCGTGTCGTCGCTGTTCCGCGAGGAGGTGTCCCGCTGATGGCCACCGTCGCCACCACCACCCCGACCGCCCCGGCCCGCCGGCCCCGGCCGGGCGGCAGGCTCCGGGCGAGCGCCCTGGGCATCGTCGCCTGGCTGGCCGGTCTCGCCTTCGTGGCGCCCCTGCTGTGGATGGTCCTCACGTCCTTCCACTCCGAGGCCGACGCGGCAACCAACCCGCCCTCGGTGACCGCCCCGCTGACGCTCGACGGCTACCGCGAGTTCTTCGGACTGACCGGCGGCGCCAGCCCCTGGCCCGCGATGATCAACTCCATGACCGCCTCGGTGGTCTCCACGCTGCTGACGCTGCTCCTGGCCGTGCCCGCCGCGTACGCGCTGTCCATCCGGCCGGTGAAGAAGTGGACCGACGTCCTGTTCTTCTTCCTCTCCACCAAGATGCTGCCGCTGGTGGCCGGCCTGCTGCCCATCTACCTCTTCGCGAAGAACACCGGCCTGCTCGACAACATCTGGGCGCTGGTCATCCTCTACACGGCGATGAATCTGCCGATCGCGGTGTGGATGATGCAGTCCTTCCTCGCCGAGGTGCCGGTCGCGATCATCGAGGCGGCCCAGATCGACGGGGCGAGACTTCCGACGGTCCTGGGACGCGTGGTCGCCCCGATCGCCCTGCCCGGTATCGCGGCGACGGCGCTGATCTGCTTCATCTTCAGCTGGAACGAATTGCTGTTCGCCCGGGTGCTGACGGGCGTGGTCGCCGAGACCGCCCCCGTCTTCCTGACCGGCTTCATCACCAGTCAGGGCCTGTTCCTGGCCAAGGTGTGCGCCGCGTCGCTCGTCATCTCCCTGCCGGTGCTCGCCGCGGGGTTCGCCGCCCAGGACAAACTCGTCCAGGGCCTGTCGTTGGGAGCCGTGAAATGAAGGCCGCCGTCATCGAGTCCGTGGGCAAGGCCGTCGTCGCCGAGGTCCCGGACCCGACGCCAGGGCCCCGCGACGTCGTCGTGGAGGTCGCGGCCTGCGGACTGTGCGGCACGGATCTGCACATCCTCCAGGGCGAGTTCGCCCCCAAGCTCCCGATCGTGCCGGGCCACGAGTTCGCCGGCGAGGTCGTCGGCATCGGCTCCCGGGTCACGGAGGTGGCGCTCGGCGACCAGGTGGCGGTGGACCCCTCCCTCTACTGCCACGAGTGCCGCTACTGCCGTGTCGGCCACAACAACATGTGCGAGCGGTGGGCGGCGATCGGCGTCACCACGGCGGGCGGCGCCGCCCAGTACGCGGTGGCGCCGGTCGCGAACTGCGTGAAACTCCCCGAGCATGTGCGCACCCAGGACGCGGCACTGGTCGAGCCGCTGTCCTGCGCGGTGCGCGGCTACGACGTGCTCCAGTCGCGCCTCGGCGCGCACGTCCTGATCTACGGCTCCGGGACCATGGGGCTGATGATGCTGGAGCTGGCCAAGCGGACCGGGGCGGCGAGCGTGGACATGGTCGACCTGAACCCGGCGCGGCTGGAGACGGCGCGGCGGCTGGGGGTCTCCGCGTCGGCGGCGAACCCCGACGAGCTGGACCGGCCGCAGGGGTGGGACCTCGTCATCGACGCGACGGGGAACGCGGCGGCGATCCAGGACGGACTGGAGCGGGTGGCGAAGGCGGGGACGTTCCTGCAGTTCGGGGTCGCCGACTATGCGACGCGGGTGCAGATCGACCCGTACCGGATCTACAACCAGGAGATCACGATCACGGGGTCGATGGCCGTGCTGCACAGCTACGAGCGGGCGGCGGAACTGTTCTCCGGCGGTGTCCTGGACCCGGACGTCTTCATCAGCGACCGCCTCCCCCTGGACCAGTACCCCCAGGCCCTGGACCAGTTCGCGGCGGGCGTGGGCCGGAAGATCGTGGTGGTTCCCTGACCTCTCTCGGCCCACCGCTTCGGGTGAGGGCGGGGCACACGCTCCGGGGGCCGGGCGCGGAGCCCCCCGGGGGGCAGGACGGGGAGGGGCGGCGGGACCGGAAAACCCCTGGGTCGCCCCGCCCTCGCCCCCGTACCATCCCCGGCATGCCCAGACCAAACGGCTTCGCCTACGAGGCACACGCCACCGGCACCGTCCACATCACCCATCACCATCGCCCCGCGACCACCCTCCACGGCGACCGGGCCACCCGCTTCCTCACCGAGGTCACCTCCGCCCCCGACCCCCAGCTCGTCATGGCCCGCTGGACGGGAAACTACAAACGCGGCAACGAACGAACCGCCCGGAACCACCCCCGCAACCGCCGCTGAGTCCGGCCGAAAACCGACTGCGCCAAACGGGCCACAGGTAAGGGAACGGCAAAACCGTCCCGCTCGTTCACCCGGCATGACAGCTATGACCCCCGGCTCGAACATCCCTCTCCCCACCGCCCGCGTGACGGTGGACGTCGCCGCTCCGGTGCGGCTCGACGTATCGGGCCTGCTGCTCACCGCCGACGGCAAGGTGCGCTCCGACGACGACTTCATCTTCTACAACCAGCCCGCCGGCCCCGGCGTGACCTACCGCTCCGGCGGCGGCTCCAGCCCCGACGCCATCACGGTCGACACCACCGCCGTGCCCCCCGGCATCGAGAAGATCGTCGTCACCGCGAGCCCCGACGCCGCCGGCCAGACCTTCCAGGGCGTCGAACCGACGGCCACCATCCGGGGCACGGACGACAACACCGTCCTGGCCACCTTCACGCCCCCGGGCCTCGGCACCGAGACGGCGCTGGTGGTCGTCGAGATCTACCTGCGCAACGGCGCGTGGAAGGCCCGCGCCGTCGGCCAGGGTTACGCCAACGGCCTGGCCGGCATCGCCACCGACTTCGGCGTCACGGTCGAGGAACCGGCCGCCCCGGCCCAGCCGGCAGCCGCCCCCGCCCAGCCCGTGGCCCCGCCCGTCCAGCCGGCCGCCCCGCAGGCGCCCTCCGTGCCGACCACTCCCGCCGCCCCCGCCGCACCCCCGGCGCCGCCCGCCGCCGCCCCCGGCGCCGGGAAGATCAACCTCGACAAGGGCCGGGTCAGCCTCCAGAAGAACCAGACCGTCTCCCTCATGAAGGGCGGCCGCCCGCTGCTCTCCCAGGTCAAGATGGGCCTCGGCTGGGAGCCGGCCTACCGTGGCAAGGACATCGACCTGGACGCCTCGGTCATCGCCTACGGCCCGCAGCGCAACCACATCGACAGCTGCTACTTCGGCAAGCTCCAGATCGTGGGCGGCGCGATCCGCCACTCCGGCGACAACCTCACCGGTGAGGGCGGCGGGGACGACGAGGTGATCACCGTCGACCTCGGCCGTCTTCCCATGGAGGTCAGCGGCCTGGTCTTCACGGTCAACTCCTTCTCCGGCCAGAAGTTCACCGAGGTCGCCAAGGCGTACTGCCGCCTCCTGGACGCCACCACGGGCGAGGAACTGGTCCGCTTCGACCTCACGAGTGCCGAACCGCAGACCGGCGTGCTGATGGCGAAGCTGATCCGCCAGTTCTCCGGCGAGTGGGAGATGACCGCGATGGGCGACTTCGTGAAGGGCCGCACGGTCCGCAGCATGGTGAAGCCGGCCGCCCAGTCGCTCTAGACAGCCCCCTGGCCCCGGGTACGGAACACCGGGCGTCCCTGTCACGAGACGCCCGGTGTCACCTCACGCTGCCGCTGCCGCTGCCCACGGCCAGTCGGCGTCCCGCCCGGCCTCGAGCAGCGGAACCATCCGGAAGGCGGCGTCCGACAGACCACCGAAGGTGTGCCGGTTCGCCGTACCCGACGGGCCGTGGCCCGCGCGGTGACCGGCGAGGTTCCAGGTGTAGACCGGCACCTGGGCCGGGACCTGCTCGGTCGGGTCGCCGTGGTGGCTGTGGGCGTACTGCTCGTCAGTGACGATCAGCACCCGGTCGTGCCCCTTGTAGTGCCGGCGCACCGCCCCGGTGGTGTCGGTCCCGCCGAGGTCGCCGAACCGGCCGAGGATCTTGAGCACCGACTCGCCCCGGCCGAACCTCACCCGGTTGCTGGTCGAGCCGAACTCGACGAGGTCCGCCTTGGCCGCACGCAGCGCGAGCGCCGTACCGAAGACCGCCGCCGCGTCCGCGCGGGTGAGCTCGGAGCGGTCCGACATCCGCGAGTAGAACATCGAACCCGAGCGGTCCACGAGGACCAGCGTCCGGCCCGGCAGCGCGGGCACATGCGCCAGCGAGTGGCCGAGTGCCTGCTCCAGCGGGTACGACCAGCGCAGCGACGGCGCGTGCTGGTACGCGGCGAGGTACCGGAAGGGGAACTGCCGCGACCGCGCCACCTCCGCCGGATCGGCGATACGGCCGGCGATCCGGGCGGCGACCTCGTCGGAGACGCCGGCCTCGTCGAAGTTGCGCAGGTTTCGGACGAGCGCCATCGGCCCCATGGAGGGAATCACGGCCTCCCAGGCCGCCCTGTCCATCGGCCCCTGCAGCCAGCCCGCCAGCGCCTCCCAGGTGATGCCCGCGGCAGCGAGCCGCTCGGCGCCGTCGGGCGCCGTGACGACCGCGCGCCGCTCCTCGACGGGCAGCGCCATCAGCTCGCGGTGCGCGGTGAGGACACGGTTCGAGGCCGGCGGCACCGCGGTGTCCGGGTGGTGCCGGCGGTCGAGGGCGTACCGGAACAGCTCGCCCTGCCACGGCTTGTCCGGGTCGGGCGCCGCGTGCACCAGGTTCAGGATGTCGCCGAAGCGGTAGCCCTTGGAGGCGGTGTCGTACTTCAGCAGGGACCTGCCGCCGTAGAGCCGGCGCACGGCGTCGGCGACACCGCGCTTGACCGGCTTCGGAATGCTCCGGCCGTAGCGGGTGGTCCAGTAGGCGAGCAGCTCACCGGGCTCGTCGGGACGTCGCAGCACGGAGTCCACGACCTGCCGGTTGGACGGGCCGCCGGTCGCGCCGGCGTCCAGGCGGGCCTTGACGTACTCGGCGGCCCCCACGATCGACGCGGTCCGCAGGTTGCCCTCGCCGCGCAGCCAGCCGAGCAGGCCTGCCGTCCAGGAGGGGTCGCTCACGGCGAGCTCGCGTACGAGCTTCGCGAACCGGTCGTCACGGCGGTCGCCGCTCTCGTAGAAGGTCTGCTGCGTCACGAAGTGGGACACCGAGAGCAGAAAGAGCTCGGAGCGGGCGTCCCGCTCGCGGCCGCGGCCGCCCTCGTACGTACGCAGCACACGGCCGGTGGACGTCACTCGCGACGTCGGCTGCGGCTTGGCGGAGCGGATGTTGAATCGCGCCATGGTGAAGTCCCCCGAACTCATGTGGCTTGCGGAGGGAGGCGCGACAGAGGAGGGTGCCCGAGAACCGGGTCGGCGACGGAACACGTCAGGCGCGTCTTCCATTTCCGCCACGTCGGCACTGGGCCGACGACGGGATTCGAACCCGTAATGAACCTGATCCCGGAAGGACCCGCTGCCTGCGCACCGGGCACCCACCACATGCCGCGCCTCCCGAGATCAAGTCGGCGGCGGCCTGGATTCATGGAAAGTGAAGTAGCCGTCGCCCGCGCACCGGGAGGTGCGTGAAGTTGTGGTGTCCAGAGATCGAAGTCGGCGGAACCGACAAAGGTGCTCTAACCCCTGAGCTACACCGGCGTGTTGTGCCGGTGACGGGACTCGAACCCGTGACCGCCCCATGATGAGTGGAAGTAGGTCCTGCCTTCGCACCTGGACGTGCATCACTTTAGGAGTACCGCCGCGGGCCGGGCCAACGATTTGTTCTCGTCCTCGAGTTCAGCGTCGCCTCTGCCGCTTCCAGGGCCCCGTGATGGCGACCATGATCCCCGGCTCCTGGATGTTGGCGTACAGGGTCCTGCCGTCGGGCGAGAAGGTCACGCCGGTGAATTCGCTGAACTCCGGCTCCTCGTCCGTGCCGACGTTCAGTTCGTTGCGGGCGACGGGATATGTCCGTCCGCTGTCGGTGGCCCCGAACAGGTGCTGCACACCGTCGCCGTCCTCGGCGATGATCAGACCGCCGTACGGCGACACGGTGATGTTGTCCGGTCCGTCGAAGGCGCCGTCCCCCGCCGGGTCCCGGTCGACGCCGAGCAGCACCTTGAGCGTCAGGGTGCGGCGCCCGGGGTCGTAGAACCAGACCTGGCCGTCGTGCTGCACGGGGCTCTCGTCACGGGCGTACGAGGAGACGATGTACGCCCCACCGTCGCCCCACCACATGCCTTCCAGCTTCCGGCCGCGGGTCACCTCGCCCGGGCCGAACTGCTCACGGACCGCCACGTCGCGGGCGTCACGGTCGATCACGTCCACCCAGTCGACGCCGTACACCGTGCCGGTCCTGGTGGCCCGGGAGAGGTCGTCGACGTACCGGCCGCCGGAGTCGTAGCACTTGGGCGCCTGGAGAACACCCGCGTCGTCGGCGAGGGTGCGGAACCTGCCGGGGCCGTGGCGGAAGCCCTGTGGCGGGGTCCAGCGGTAGAAGAGGCCGTTGGGGCCGTCGGCGTCCTCGGTCAGGTAGGCGTGGCCACGTTTGGTGTCGATGACGACGGCCTCGTGGTCGTAGCGGCCGAAGAACTTCAGCGGCTTGGGGTCGCGGTTGGCACGGCGGTCGGCGGGGTCGACCTCGAAGACGTAGCCGTGGTCCCTGGTCATGCCGTTCTCGCCGGCCAGGTCGGAGTTCTCCTCACAGGTCAGCCAGGTGTCCCAGGGAGTGCTGCCGCCCGCGCAGTTGTTGGCGGTGCCGGCGATGCCGACCCATTCGGCGACGGCGCCGCCTGGGCGCACCTCGACGATCGTGCAGCCGCCGGGTGCGGCCGGGTCGTAGACCAGGCCCTCGGTGAGCGGCACCGGGAACGCGGCCTCGTCACGCGGGCCGTCCATCTCGTGGTTGTTGACCAGGAGGACGCCCCCGCGGGGGCCGGGGAAGGCGGCCGTTCCGTCGTGCTCGGCGGGCGTGAACTCACCGGACTCCAGCCGAGTCCTGCCGGCGTGGGTGAGGACGCGGTAGGTGAACCCCGCGGGCAGGGCGAGGAGCCCTTCCGGGTCCGGCACGAGCGGCCCGTAGCCGACGCCCCCGTGCCGGTCGGCCGCTTCCCCGGCGATGTCGGCGGAGGCGAGGGCGTGGGGCGCGGAGGCGAGGGCGCCGGCCGTGCCCGCCAGCGCGATGCCGGCACCAGTGAGGGCGGAGGTTCCGGCGAAGTCCCTGCGGGTGAGCGACATGCTGTCTCCAGGTGACGGTGGGCGGGCCGTGGGCACTGCGCCCGTCACGCTTCCGCCGCTACCTGAACGCCGGTTGAACGGGGGAGGTCACGTCGTCCCACGCTCCCGTGAAGCTCATCCCCCGTGCTGGGAGCGGGCCTTGAACGCGGCCTTCCGTGCTTCTTTCGCGACCTTCTTGTCCGGATGCAGGCGTCCCATGGCCTCCAGTACGTCCGCCGTGGCCGGGTGGTCCACCCGCCAGGCCGTGTCGAAGAAGCCGCTGTGCTGCCGCGCCAGCCCTTCCACCAGGGAGCGCAGTTCCTCGGAGTTGCCCTCGGCGGCGAGCTGCGCGGCGACCGTGTCGACGGTCAGCCAGAAGATCAGGGCCTCGGACGGTGGCGGCACCTCGGTCGCCCCGTGCTCTGCCAGCCACACCCGCGCCAGCCCGCCCAGTTCGGGATCGCCCAGGACTTCCCGCAGGGCGGGCTCGGCCGAGGGGCCGACCAGCGACAGGGCCTGCTGGCACCGCAGCCGCCGCAGTGGCGCACCCTTGTCGGCGCCGCGTGCCGCCGCCAGCAACTCGCGTGCGGAGGCCAGGGGTTCGCGCCGGGCGAGCCAGTACTCGGTTTCCGCGTGGGCGGCCGCCGGCGGGAAGACGGCCGTGCCGTCGAGCAGAACGTCGGCTCCCTTGTCCGCGAGGTCCCCGACCACCGGCGCCTCGAATCCGGCCTCCAGCAGCCGGGCGCGCAGTCCGTAGAGCCCGAGCGGGGTGAGCCGCACCATGCCGTAACGAGAGACGTCCATGTCGTCCCCCGGTGCCGCGGGCTCCTCGTCGGCGTCGGCCATCAGCGTCTCGTCGACCGGCTGGTACTCGACGAGCCCCACCGGTTCGAGCATGCGGAACCGGTCGTCCAGCCGCATCATCGCGTCGGACACCTGTTCCAGGACGTCGTTGGTGGGCTCGGCCATGTCGTCGGGCACGATCACCGACGCGGCCAGCGCGGGCAGCGGCACGGGCGCCCCTGCGGGACCCTGCTCTTCCGCCCCGACCGTCAACAGGTAGAGGTTGCCGAGCACTCCGTCCAGGAACTCGGCCTCTGCCTCCGGGTCCCAGTCCGGCGCGTCGAGGCCGAGCTCTCCGGACCCCTCGCCGTCGGCGATGGCGTCGAGGAGTCCGCCCAGGTCCGGGACGCTCGCGTCGCCGAGCACCGTTTCCAGGGCGGCGAGCCACAGGCGAAGCACGTCCTGCGGTGACCCCCCGGTGAGCAGCGCCAGTTCGGCGCCCGCGGCGACCGTGCCCTCCTCCTCGTCGACGACCTCGAGGAGTCCGGTGTCGACGGCGATGCGCCAGGCCTCGCCGACGTGGGCCGCGGCCTCGTCCCCGGTCAGCTCGAGCTCCGCGGCGGCCGCGGGCAGTTGCTCCTCGACGAGCCCGCCACCTGCGTCCACGCGGGTCTCGGGCCCGGCCCAGCGGGCGAGCCGGGCGGCGCGGGACAGCACCGGGGTGGACAGGGCGTCGCGCGCCAGCTCCGCTTCGGGGCGCAGCCGCGCCGGCGGCAGGATGGAGCTGTCTGACATCGGCTTGTTTCTCCTAGGCCTTCTTACGACTCAGCCACTCAGCCTAGACGGATTTCCACCCATGCCGCCCGCTTCATCTCCCCTTCGGGGACCGTACATGGCCGAAACCTTGACAAGTGGCTTGGCGAGGCTGGAGATTGACGCGCGTAGACAGGGAGTGACCACGCTCCACCCTCGTCCCGGCGTAGATCACGTTCCCGGAGGGAATCCGTTGCCGAGCAAGTCGTCCGCGCGTATCGCCGCGCTCATCGTTGCCGCCGTGTGCACCGCGGCATCCACCGTCGTCCTCACCTCTCCCGCGCACGCCGACTCCGTGCGCATCCATGACGTCCAGGGCGACACCCGCATATCGCCGTACGCGGGCGAGCAGGTCACCGATGTGACCGGAATCGTCACCGGCATCCGCACCTACGGCTCGTCGCGCGGCTTCTGGATCCAGGACCCCGCTCCGGACGCCGACCCGGCCACCAGCGAGGGCGTCTTCGTCTTCACGGGGTCCACGCCGAAGGGTGTCGCGGTCGGCGACGCCGTCACCGTCTCCGGCACGGTCTCGGAGTACGTCCCCGGCGGCACGTCCTCCGGCAACCAGTCCCTGACGGAGATCACCCGCCCGGTCTTCACGGTCGTCTCCAGCGGCAACGCGGTCCCGGCCGCGACCCCGATCACCGCGCGATCCGTACCGGCCGCGTACACGGCCACCCCGAACGGCTCGGTCAACGACCTCCGCCTGCGTCCCGGCCAGTACGCCCTGGACCTCTACGAGTCGTTGGAGGGCATGAACGTCCAGGTCTCCGACACCAGGGTGGTGGGCGCCACCGACCCGTACACGGAACTCTGGGTCACGGTGAAGCCCTGGGAGCACCGCAACCTCCGCGGCGGCACGGTCTACGGCTCGTACGACTCCCAGAACACCGGCCGCCTCCAGATCCAGTCGCTGGGCAAGGCGGCCGACTTCCCCGACGCGAACGTCGGCGACACCCTCGCCGGGGAGACCACGGGCCCCCTGGACTACAACCAGTTCGGCGGCTACACCCTGGTGGCGGGCGCCCTGGGCTCCCTCGAGTCCGGGAATCTGCAGCGTGAGACGACTCGCGGACAGCACAGCTCCGAACTGGCGATCGCGACCTACAACGTCGAGAACCTCGACCCCTCCGACGACACCTTCGCCGCACACGCCGCCGCGATCGTGAACAACCTCAGCTCCCCCGACATCGTGTCCCTGGAGGAGATCCAGGACAACAACGGCGTCACCGACGACGGCACGGTCGCCGCCGACCGGACCCTGGCCAAGCTGATCGACGCCATCGAGGCGGCCGGCGGTCCGCGCTACGACTGGCGCGCCGTCGACCCGGCCGACCAACAGGACGGCGGCCAGCCGGGCGGCAACATCCGCCAGGCGTTCCTCTTCAACCCCGCCCGGGTCTCCTTCACCGACCGTCCCGGCGGCGACGCCACCACCCCCACCGACGTGACCAAGGTTCACGGCAGGGCGGCCCTGACCCTCTCCCCCGGGCGGATCGACCCGGCCTCGGAGGCGTTCGAGGACAGCCGTAAGCCGCTGGCCGGCGAGTTCACGTTCCGGGGCCGGACGGTCATCGTCATCGCCAACCACTTCGCTTCGAAGGGCGGCGACCAGAGCCTGACCTCCCAGTACCAGCCCCCGTCCCGCAGCTCGGAGACCCAGCGCCACCTCCAGGCCGAGGCGGTGCACGACTTCACGGCGAAGATCCTGGCGACCCAGCGGAACGCGAAGGTCGTCGCCCTGGGCGACATCAACGACTTCGAGTTCTCGGAGACGACCGACATCCTCGAGGGCCGCGGCACCCTCTGGTCGGCGATCAAGTCGCTCCCCCGATCCGAGCGTTACTCCTACGTCTACCAGGGCAACAGCCAGGTCCTGGACCAGATCCTGATCACGCCGTCCATCCGCCGCTTCAGCTACGACAGCGTGCACATCAACGCGGAGTTCCACGACCAGATCAGCGACCACGACCCGCAGATCCTGCGCTTCCGCCCGTAGGGGAACGCGGCCACCCACGGTGGTCGGGGGGACGGGGCGCGGACAACCGCCCGCAGCGGCCGGCGCGTCAGTTCGGGCACCTCTCCGGTGCCCGAACTCGCGCAACCCCCGACCCGGCCCCGCCCACCGTGGGCGCTACGCGCACCCCCGCACAACCGACCGCCGCGCCGCAGGCACGGTCAACAACGAATGGCGCCGCACCATCACCGCGCCCACGACAACGGCGACCACCGCACCCGCGATCATCACCGGCTTGCGGTGCCGCTTGCCGGCCTCCCCGGCGTGCGCGGCGCTGCTCCGCATCTGCACGGTCATCGCCCCGGCCCGGTCCCGCAGATCGTCGGCCCGCGCCTTCGCCCGCCCCTTCACATCCATCTTCCCGGCCAACTCCTCCACGGTGTCGCCGAGCTCGTGCCGTGTCCGTTCGATCTGGCGTCGCAGCTCATCGGGTCCCTTGGCCCCCTGCGCCGCAGCGGCGGCCTCCGCCTTCGCATCCACATGGGCCCCTGCCGGGGACCCCGCGCGCCTCACATCGTGCGTCATCGGTGCGCCCTTCCCTTGATCTCGTCCACATCGGCCTTCACGCTGCCCAGCGCCTTCTCCGGCTTGGGCGGCGTGGCCCGGCGCAACTGCCCGCGACCGGCGAGGGCCAGCACACCGGCGATGAGGAACAGCACGCCCGTGACGATCAGCGCCGCGGCCCACAGGGGGAGCACCAGGTCCAGCGCAGCGACACCCGTACCGGCCAGCGCCAGCAGCCCGGCGTAGCCGAACGCGCCCGCCGCCCCCAGCATCCCGCCGCCCTTCCCGGCGCGGCGACCCTTCTCCGCCAGCTCTTCCTTGGCGAGCGCCACTTCCTGCCGTGCGAGCCGTGAGATCTGTTCGGTGGCCTGCCCGACGAGCTCGCCCACGCTGTGCTCGTCGCGAACGGGCCGTCGCTCGATGGTTCCGGTCACGATGCGCCTCCTCTCGGGTCGGGGGACCCGAGTACCCCCGTGCACCCTCCGTTATCCATAAAGCGATACTTATCAATATCGGTCATCACATGTAAGTGGAACTTCACAGCGCGGAAGCCGACACTACCTCCATGACCCCTTTCGGCCGCATCCTCTGCGCGATGATCACCCCGTTCACCCCCACCGGCGCGCTCGATCTGGACGGCGCCCAGCGTCTGGCCGACCACCTGGTCTCCCACGGCTGCGACGGCCTCGTCCTCTCCGGCACCACGGGTGAATCCCCCACCACCACGGACGCCGAGAAGTCGGCCCTCATCACGGCCGTGCGCCAGGCGGTCGGCACCCGCGCGACGATCGTCGCGGGCATCGGCACCCCCGACACGGCCCACACCACCGAGCTGGCCCGCGGGGCGGAGAAGGCCGGCGCCGACGGTCTCCTGGTGGCCGCCCCGTACTACAGCCGCCCCCCGCAGGACGCGATCGAGGCGTACTTCGTCGACGTCGCGAACGCGACGGCTCTCCCCCTGGCCCTGTACGACATCCCCGCCCGCACGGGCGTACGCATCGAACCGGACACCGTGCTCCGCCTCGCCGAGCACCCGGGGATCGTGGCGGTGAAGGACTGCTCGTACGACTTCCTGTCGGCGCAGAAGGTGATCTCCCGCACCGCTCTCGCGTACTACGCCGGCTGCGACGAACACAACCTCGCCCTGTACGCGGTCGGCGCCGCCGGCTGCGTCAGCACGGTCGCCAACGTGGCACCCGCCCTCATCCGTGCCGTCCTGGACGCCTTCGACGCGGGCGGGACGGCCGACGCCACGCGCCTTCAGCACCAGGTGACGCCCCTCATCGAGGCGATGATGGCGAACGGCCTTCCCGGCACGGTCACGGCCAAGGCGCTCCTCGCCGAACTGGGCCTCCCCGCGGGCCCGGTGCGCCCGCCGTTGCAGTTGGCCGGCCCGCGCACGACGGCCGGACTCAGAAGGACCTACGACCTGGCGACCGCCTGACGGCAGGCGGGCCGGACCCCCACCACATGAGGATCCGGCCCGCCGAGCAGTCCCCCGGCCCACACGTCAATCCCAGACGTATCCGTCCCCGAGCAGCGGGAAGTGCTCCAGCGCGTCCTCCGCGTGGGCGGTGCCCGCCAGCGTCCCGCACAGCATCAGTATGGCCGCTACGCCCATCACTCCGACCGCACAACGGAGCACGCCCCACACCCACTTGTTCGTCATCGCCCGTCCCCATCTCCTGTGTGTCAGTCGTCCCGGCGTTTGATCGGACTCTGCGTCCACCCGTTCATCCGCCACAACGACCCCGAAGTAACGGGGAGTAACCCGTACGGGCGTGACAGGTGGGTCAGTTGTGGCTGTGGAGAACGTCGTTGAGGCCGCCCCAGACCGCGTTGTTCGGGCGGGCCTCGACCGTGCCGGTGACGGAGTTGCGGCGGAACAGGATGTGGGAGGCGCCGGACAGCTCACGGGCCTTGACGACCTCGCCGTCGGGCATGGTGACCCGGGTACCGGCGGTGACGTACAGCCCGGCCTCGACCACGCACTCGTCACCGAGGGCGATGCCGACACCCGCCTCGGCGCCGATCAGACACCGCTCGCCGACGGAGATGCGCACGTTGCCGCCGCCGGACAGGGTGCCCATGGTGGAGGCGCCGCCGCCGATGTCGGAGCCGTCACCGATCACGACGCCGGCGGAGATGCGGCCCTCCACCATCGACGTACCGAGCGTGCCGGCGTTGAAGTTGACGAAGCCCTCGTGCATGACGGTGGTGCCCTCGGCGAGGTGCGCACCGAGCCGCACCCGGTCGGCGTCGGCGATGCGGACACCCTTGGGGGCGACGTAGTCCGTCATGCGGGGGAACTTGTCGACGGACGTCACAGCGAGGTGCAGGCCCTCGGCGCGGGCGTTGAGCCGCACCTTCTCCAGGTCGTCGACCGCGACCGGACCGAGCGAGGTCCAGGCGACATTGGCGAGGTGCGCGAAGATGCCGTCCAGGTTCTGGCCGTGCGGCCGCACCAGGCGGTGGGAGAGCAGGTGGAGACGAAGGTAGACGTCGTGCGCGTCGACCGGCTTCTCGTCCAGCGACGAGATGATCGTGCGGACCGCGACGACCTCGACGCCCCTGCGGGCGTCCGGCCCGACCGCCGCGGTGGCGCCTCCGCCCAGCAGTTCGGCTGCCCGCTCGGCAGAGAGCCGCTCGGTGCCGGAGGGTCCGGGCTCGGCGGTCAGCACGGGAGCGGGGAACCACGTGTCGAGGACGGTGCCGTCGGCGGCGAGGGTGGCGAGGCCGGCGGCCACTGCGCCGGTGGTGCTCTGAGCAGTCGTGTCGGTCATAAGGGCAACCTAACCGCCCGGCGGCCACGGACGCGAACCGGTCCCCGGGCATCTCACGTGCCGGGCGAACCGCCCGCACCCGTCCCGGGCGAGCCACCCGGACCCCACGCTTTCACCCCGTCGGGATCACCCGCCCCAGCACCTCCCGGGCGTACCCCTCGTCATAGGGCGTACCGGTCAGCAGCACCTGGAGGCAGATGCCGTCCACCAGCGCGACCAGCGCCCGCGCCGTGACGGGATCCGTGCGGCGGGACAGTTGTTCGGCCACCCCCTCGCACCACTCGGCCGCGACGGGACGCAGGGCGGGGCGGCGCAGCGCGGCCAGGTACAACTCGTACTCCAGCTCGACCCCCGTGCGCTCACCGGCGAGCCATTCGCCCATCAGGGCCGCGAGTTCGGTCGCCAGATCGGTGCGCGGATCCTCGAGCCCGCCGCGCGCCGCGACCGCCTTGGCGAAACTCTCGTTGGCCTGCCGCAGGGCGGCGACCATCAGCTCGTCGAGGGTGGTGAAGTGGTACGTGGTGGAGCCGAGCGGAACATCGGCCTCGGCGGCGGCGCTGCGATGGCTGAGTCCGGCGATGCCGCTGCGGCCCACGACCCGGATCGCCGCGTCGATGATCCGCTGCCGCCGCTCGGGATCGTGGCGCCGGGCCATCAGTGCGTCCCGCCCAGGTTCAGCACCACGACGCCGATGATGATCAGTGCGATCCCGGCGGCCTTCGCGGCGGTCAGCCCCTCCCCCAGGAACGCCACGCCGATGGCGGCGATGGCGGCGGTGCCCACCCCGGCCCAGATGGCGTAGGCCGTGCCGACGGCGACGGTGCGGAGCGTCTGGGCGAGGAGGGCGAAGGAGACCACGTATCCGAGCACGGTCAGCAGCGAGGGCCAGAGCCTGCTGAAGCCGTCGCTGTACTTCATGGCGGTGGTGGCGCACACCTCGGCGGCGATGGCCCCGGCCAGCAGCAGGTATCCCATATGTACGAGCGTACACAACGGGACCCGGCCCCCACACGGGAACGGCGGCGCCCCCGAAGGAGCGCCGCCGTTCCCGGACGAAGCGGATGTCAGACGTTGAACCCCAACGCCCGAAGCTGCTCACGACCGTCGTCGGTGATCTTGTCCGGTCCCCACGGCGGCATCCAGACCCAGTTGATGCGCAGCTCGTTGACCAGGCCGTCCGTGGCGGACTTCGCCTGGTCCTCGATGACGTCCGTCAGCGGGCAGGCCGCCGAGGTCAGGGTCATGTCGATGGTCGCCACATTGGAGTCGTCGATGTGGACGCCGTAGATCAGGCCGAGGTTGACGACGTCGATGCCCAGTTCGGGGTCGACGACATCCAGCAGGGCCTCACGGACCTCCTCCTCGGAAGCCGGCTTCATCTCCACGGTCTCGCTCATGCCGTTGTCCTTTCGGCGTCGGCGCCCAGCGCCTGGGCCGTCGCGTCCTTCCACGCCATCCAGCTGAGGAGGGCGCACTTGACCCGGGCCGGATACTTGGACACCCCGGCGAACGCGACCGCGTCCTCCAGGATCTCCTCCATCGCGTCATCGGGCTCGATCTTCCCCTTGGACTGCATCAGCTCCAGGAAGGTCCCCTGGATCTTCTGCGCCTCGGCGAGGTCCTTGCCGACCAGCAGGTCGTTCAGCACGGAGGCGGACGCCTGGCTGATGGAACAGCCCTGTCCCTCGTAGCTGACGTCACTGATCTTCGTACCGTCGTACTTCACGCGCAGCGTGATCTCGTCGCCGCACGTCGGGTTGACGTGGTGCACCTCGGCGTCGCCATCCCGAAGACCCCGGCCGTGCGGGTTCTTGTAGTGGTCCAGGATGACCTCCTGGTACATGGAATCCAGCCTCACGCCTCAGCCCCTCATCCGAAGAAGTTCCGTACGTGCTCCAGGCCGTCGACCAGTGCGTCGATCTCGGCCGGCGTGGAGTACAGATAGAACGACGCTCGTGTGGTCGCGGGAATTCCGTACCGCAGGCAGACCGGCCGCGCGCAGTGGTGGCCGACCCGGACCGCGATGCCCTGTTCGTCGAGGACCTGGCCCACGTCGTGCGGGTGGATGTCACCCAGGGTGAACGAGATCGCGGCGCCTCGGTCCTCGGACGTGGCCGGACCGATGATGCGCAGGTCCGGAACCTCGGTGAGGCGCTTCACCGCGTACTCGGTGATGGCGTGCTCATGGGCGAGGACCTTGTCCATGCCGATGGCGGACAGGTAGTCGATCGCCGCCCCGAGACCGACCGCCTGCGCGATCGGCGGGGTGCCCGCTTCGAACTTGTGCGGGGCCGGCGCGTAGGTCGACGAGCTCATCGACACGGTCTCGATCATCTCGCCGCCGCCGAGGAACGGAGGCAGGTCCTCCAGCAGCTCCTGGCGGCCCCAGAGGACACCGATGCCGGTCGGTCCGCACATCTTGTGGCCGGTGAAGGCCACGAAGTCGGCCTGGAGGGCCTGGACGTCCAGCGGCATGTGCGGCGCGGCCTGGGAGGCGTCGATGCACACCAGGGCGCCGACCTCCTGGGCGCGGCGCACTATCGCCTCGACCGGGTTGACCGTGCCCAGGATGTTGGACACCAGCACGAAAGAGACGATCTTCGTCTTCTCGGTGATGACCTCGTCGATGTGGGAGAGGTCGAGGCGGCCGTCGTCGGTCAGCCCGAACCACTTCAGCTTCGCGCCCGTGCGCTGCGCGAGCAGCTGCCACGGCACGATGTTGGAGTGGTGCTCCATCTCCGTGATGACGATCTCGGTCTCGTGGTCCACCCGGTAGGGCTCATCGGCCCAGCCGAGCATGTTGGCCACGAGGTTGAGCGACTCGGAGGCGTTCTTGGTGAAGATCACCTCGTCGCGCGAGGGCGCGTTGACGAACTCCGCGACCTTGTCGCGCGCGCCCTCGTACAGCGCCGTGGCCTCCTCGGCGAGCACATGCACACCGCGGTGGACGTTGGCGTTGTAGCGCTCGTAGTACTCACTCAGGGCGTCGAGCACCTGGCGGGGCTTCTGCGAGGTCGCCGCGTTGTCCAGGTACACGAGCTTCCGGCCGTCGTGGACCTGGCGGTCCAGGATGGGGAAGTCCTTGCGGATCGCCTCGCCCAGAAGATTGGGCACAGTGAGGAGGCCCGGCAGCTGTGTCACGCGGATACGCCACCCTTCGCGTACGCCTCGTAGCCCTCGTTCTCCAGCTTGTCGGCGAGTTCGGCGCCGCCGGACTCGACGATGCGGCCGGCCGAGAACACATGGACGAAGTCGGGCTTGATGTAGCGCAGGATACGCGTGTAGTGCGTGATCAGCAGCGTGCCGACCTCGCCGGACTCGCGGACCCGGTTGACACCCTCGGAGACGACGCGCAGGGCGTCGACGTCCAGGCCGGAGTCGGTCTCGTCGAGGATCGCGACCTTCGGCTTGAGCAGCTCGAGCTGGAGGATCTCGTGGCGCTTCTTCTCACCGCCGGAGAAGCCCTCGTTGACGTTGCGCTCGGCGAAGGCGGGGTCGATCGAGAGGCGCTGCATGGCCTCCTTGACCTCCTTGACCCAGGTGCGCAGCTTGGGGGCCTCGCCGCGGATGGCGGTGGCGGAGGTGCGCAGGAAGTTGGAGACGGAGACGCCGGGGACCTCGACCGGGTACTGCATGGCGAGGAACAGGCCGGCGCGGGCGCGCTCGTCGACGGACATCTCCAGGACGTCCTCGCCGTCGAGGGTGACGGTGCCGCCGGTGATCGTGTACTTGGGGTGCCCCGCGAGGGAGTAGGCGAGGGTCGACTTGCCGGAGCCGTTGGGGCCCATGATGGCGTGCGTCTCGCCCTGCTTCACGGTGAGGTCGACGCCCTTGAGGATCTCCTTCGTGGCGTTGTCGGCCTCGACGGTGACGTGCAGGTCTCGGATTTCAAGCGTTGCCATGGGTGCCTCAGGACTCCTGGGTGAGGGAGACGAGCACGTCGTCCCCTTCGATCTTTACGGGGTATACGGGGACGGGGCGCGTCGCCGGAGGGGCGTCGGGCTTGCCGGAACGGAGGTCGAAACGCGAGCCGTGCAGCCAGCACTCGATGTGGCAGTCGTCCACCTCGCCCTCCGACAGCGAGACGTTCGCGTGCGAGCAGATGTCGTTGATCGCGAACACCTCCCCGCAGGTCTGCACGAGGGAGACCGGCGTGCCGTCGAGTTCCACCCGCTTGGGGGTGTCCTCCTCCAGCTCGCTCAGCCCGCAGGCGCGTTGAAAGGTCATCCGACCGCCGCCTCCAGCTCCTCCTCGATCTTGCCGATCAGGCGCTCCTCGATGTCCGGGACGCCGATCTGCTGGACGAGTTCGGCGAAGAAGCCGCGGACGACCAGCCGGCGGGCGTCCTGCTCGGCGATGCCGCGGGCCATCAGGTAGAAGAGCTGCTCGTCGTCGAAACGGCCGGTCGCCGAGGCGTGGCCGGCGCCGACGATCTCGCCGGTCTCGATCTCCAGGTTGGGCACGGAGTCGACGCGGGCGCCGTCGGTGAGGACCAGGTTGCGGTTCATCTCGTAGGTGTCGGTGCCCTCGGCCTTGGCCTCGATGAGCACGTCACCGATCCACACGGCGTGCGCGGCGTCGCCCTGGAGCGCGCCCTTGTAGACGACGTGGGACTTGCAGTGCGGCATGTTGTGGTCGACCAGGAGACGGTGCTCCTGGTGCTGGCCCTGGTCGGTGAGGTAGAGGCCGAACAGCTCGGCCTCGCCGCCGGGACCGGCGTAGGTCACCCGCGGGTGGAGGCGCACGAGGTCGCCGCCGAAGGTGACGACGACCGACTTGAAGGAGGCGTCGCGGCCGACGAGGGCGTTGTGCTGGGCGACGTGCACCGCCTTGTCGTCCCAGTCCTGGACGGAGACGACGGTCAGCTTGGCGCCGTCACCGAGGACGAGGTCGACGTTGGCGGCGAGCACCGCGTCACCGGTGTGGTCGATGACCACGAGCGCCTCGGCGAACGCGCCGAGCTCGATCACCTGGTGGCCGTAGGCGGTGCCGCCGCCCTCGCCGTGCACCGCGATGCGGATCGGCTCGGTGAGGACGGTCTCCTTCGGCACGGTCACGACCGAGGCCTGCTCGAAGGAGGAGTACGCCTGGGCGGCGACCCGGTCCACCGGGGTGCCGGCGCGGCCGATCCGCGCGTCGTCGCGGCCGACGGTCTCGACGGTGACGCCCTCGGGCGCCTCGACGGCGACCTTGACGCCCTCGCCGGTGGCGGTGGCGGTGCCGTCGTGCAGACCGCGCAGCCGCTCCAGCGGGGTGAACCGCCACTCCTCCTCACGGCCGTGGGGGACGGCGAAGTCCGCCACGTCGAAGGACGGCGGCGCGCTCATACGGGTGGCGACGGTCGACTCGGCGGCCACCGCGATCGAGCCCGCGGTGGTAGAACCCACGGGAATGTTCTGAGCCTCAGCCATGGCTGTCGTAGTGCTCGCTTTCCTTTGCTTAAGGGGCTTGACGGAACGGCGGGGTGGCCGGTGGCCACCCCCGGCCGGTGTCAGCCGACCGCGCCTTCCATCTGCAGCTCGATCAGCCGGTTGAGCTCGAGCGCGTACTCCATCGGCAGTTCCTTGGCGATCGGCTCGACGAAGCCGCGCACGATCATCGCCATCGCCTCGAACTCGCTCAGACCACGGCTCATCAGGTAGAAGAGCTGGTCCTCCGAGACCTTGGAGACGGTCGCCTCATGGCCCATGGACACGTCGTCCTCGCGGACGTCCACATAGGGGTAGGTGTCCGAGCGGGAGATCGTGTCGACGAGCAGCGCGTCGCAGAGCACGTTGGACTTGGAGCCCGGGGCGCCCTCCCCGATCTCGATCAGACCGCGGTAGGAGGTACGGCCACCACCGCGCGCCACCGACTTGGAGACGATGTTGGACGAGGTGTTCGGGGCCATGTGGACCATCTTGGCGCCCGCGTCCTGGTGCTGGCCCTCGCCGGCGAAGGCGATGGACAGCGTCTCGCCCTTGGCGTGCTCGCCCATCAGGTAGACGGCCGGGTACTTCATCGTCACCTTGGAGCCGATGTTGCCGTCGACCCACTCCATGGTCGCGCCCTCGTAGGCCACGGCGCGCTTGGTGACCAGGTTGTAGACGTTGTTCGACCAGTTCTGGATGGTCGTGTAGCGGCAGCGGGCGTTCTTCTTGACGATGATCTCGACGACCGCGGAGTGCAGCGAGTCCGACTTGTAGATCGGGGCGGTGCAGCCCTCGACGTAGTGCACGTAGGCACCCTCGTCGACGATGATCAGGGTCCGCTCGAACTGGCCCATGTTCTCGGTGTTGATCCGGAAGTAGGCCTGGAGCGGAATCTCGACGTGCACGCCCGGCGGGACGTAGATGAAGGAGCCGCCCGACCACACCGCGGAGTTCAGCGACGCGAACTTGTTGTCGCCGACCGGGATGACCGTGCCGAAGTACTCCTTGAAGAGCTCCGGGTGCTCCTTCAGGGCCGTGTCGGTGTCCAGGAAGATGACGCCCTGCTCCTCCAGGTCCTCACGGATCTGGTGGTAGACGACCTCCGACTCGTACTGGGCGGCGACACCGGCGACGAGGCGGTTCTTCTCGGCCTCGGGGATGCCCAGCCGGTCGTAGGTGTTCTTGATGTCCTCGGGCAGGTCCTCCCACGACTCAGCCTGCTTCTCCGTGGAGCGCACGAAGTACTTGATGTTGTCGAAGTCGATGCCCGAGAGGTCGGAGCCCCAGTTCGGCATGGGCTTCTTCGCGAACAGGCGCAGGCCCTTGAGGCGGAGCTTGGTCATCCACTCCGGCTCGTCCTTCTTGGCGGAGATGTCCCGGACGACGTCCTCGTCCACGCCGCGGCGCGCCGACGCTCCGGCGTCGTCACGGTCGGCCCAGCCGTATTCGTACGTACCCAGCCCGTCGAGCTCGGGGTGGGCAGTCTCCGTGGGGAGTGTCATGCGGGGTTCCTCCCGGACGTGCTTTCAGATGCTTGGTGGGAAATCTTGGGGATGAACGTCGTGCAGACGCCGTCGCCGTGCGCGATGGTCGCCAGTCGCTGCACATGCGTACCGAGGAGCTCGGCGAAGAATTCCGTCTCGGCCTCGCAGAGCTGCGGGAACTGTTCGGCGGCGTGGGCGACCGGGCAGTGGTGCTGGCAGAGCTGCTCGCCGACCGGTGCGCTGCGCGCGGTTGCAGCGTACCCGTCCGCACTCAGAGCCTTGGCCAGCGCTTCCGTCCGCGCCTCGGGCGCCACGCCCTCGACCGCCCTGCGGTAGGCCCCGGCCTGGGCGGCGATCCTGGCGCGGGCGAACGCGGCGATCGCCTCACCGCCGCCCTCCTGCTCACCGATCCAGTGCAGGGCGTCCACGGCCAGCTTGTCGTAGGACTGGTCGAAGGCATCCCGTCCGCAGTCCGTCAGGGCGAACAGCTTGGCCGGGCGCCCGCGGGTGCGCGCGCCGTAGACCCGCCGCTCGCGGGCCTCCACGACATTGTCGGCGGCCAGTGCGTCCAGGTGCCGGCGTACGGCCGCCTGGGTGAGTCCGAGGCGCTCGGCCAGCTCGGCGACGGTCGACGGGCCGTGGTCCAGGATGGAACGGGCGACGCGGTTGCGGGTGGACCGCTCACCGGTTGCCAGTTCCTCGTGGGGAGCCTCGCCAACGTTTTTCACAACGCCATTGTTGCGTAATTCATCCGGACCCGGCAAGCCGCGCCCGAACGGCCCGAAGTGCGCTGCGTCACTTAGGTAACCCTAATCCGACCTGCGGAAACGATCTTTGATCGATCAAATCGGTGGCGTCCGGCTGCGGCGTCCGGAACACTTCCGGACCATGTCCGTACCCCCTCCGACCGGCCCTCTCGTCGTCCGGGGCACCCTCACCGCGCAGCTGCGCGAGCTCGGTGTCCGGCTGGGAGAGACCCTTCTCGCGCACTCCTCGCTCAGCTCCCTGGGCTGGGTCAACGGCGGACCGGTCACAGTGGTCCGGTCGTTGCTCGACGCGCTCGGCCCGGACGGCACGCTGGTGGTCCCCACCCAGTCCGGCGACCTCTCGGACCCGGCGCTGTGGCAGGCCCCGCCCGTGCCCGAGGAGTGGTGGGCGGCCATTCGGGCGACCATGCCCGCCTACGACCCGCTGACCACGCCCTCGCGCGGCGTCGGCGTCATCCCGGAGACGGTACGGACCTGGCCGGGCGCCGTGCGCAGCGCACATCCCCAGACGTCGTTCGCGGCGGTGGGGCCCCGCGCAGCGGAGATCGTCGCCGGGCACGCGACCGACTGCCGGCTCGGTGAGCGCAGCCCGCTGGCGAAGCTGGAGCGGCTGGGTGCGCGGGTGCTGCTGCTGGGCACCGGCTACGGCAGCTGCACCAGCTTCCACCTCGCCGAGTACCGTGTCCCCTCCCCGCGCGTGGAGGTGGGCCGCCCCGGCCGGGAGGGCTGGGAGACGGTGAGCGAGGTGTCGATCACCTCCGAGCGGTTCGACGAGCTGGGGCACGACTTCGAACGGGACCGCCCCGTCGTACGCGGCAGGGTCGGAGCGGCCGAGGCGCGGCTCTTCCCGGTGGCGGACGCGGTGGCCTACGCCGAGGGCTGGCTGCCGGTGCACCGGCCCCGCGAGGAGGAATTCCAGCACCCCGCGGTCTGAGACCCGGGCGGTCTCCCTAGACTCGTGTCCCATGCGAAGCGAGCCCGTGGTCCAGGTGCAGGCCCTGGTGAAGCGGTACGGCACGAAGACCGCGGTGGACGGCCTCGACCTGGTGGCCCGGCAGGGCGTGACCGCCGTGCTCGGCCCCAACGGGGCGGGCAAGACGACCACGGTGGAGACCTGCGAGGGGTACCGGCGGCCGGACTCCGGCACCGTACGCGTCCTGGGCCTCGACCCGGTGCGGGAATCGGCGGCGCTGCGGCCGCGCGTCGGTGTGATGCTCCAGTCCGGCGGCGTCTATTCGGGTGCGCGGGCCGACGAGATGCTCCGGCACGTGGCGAAGCTGCACGCCCATCCGCTGGACGTGGACGCGCTGATCGAGCGCCTGGGGCTCGGCTCCTGCGGCCGGACCTCCTACCGTCGGCTCTCCGGCGGCCAGCAGCAGCGGCTCGCGCTGGCGATGGCCGTGGTCGGGCGCCCCGAGCTGGTGTTCCTGGACGAGCCGACGGCCGGCCTCGATCCACAGGCCCGCCGCGCCACCTGGGACCTGGTACGGGATCTGCGCGACGACGGCGTCTCCGTCATCCTCACCACCCACTACATGGACGAGGCCGAGCAGCTCGCCGACGACGTGGCGGTCATCGACGCCGGCCGGGTCATCGCCCAGGGCTCCCCCGAGGAGCTGTGCCGGGGCGGTGCCGAGAACACGCTCCGCTTCTCCGGGCGGCCGGGCCTGGACGTGGTCTCGCTGCTGAAGGCCCTGCCCGACGGCTGCACGGCCGCCGAGGTGACCTCGGGCTCGTACCGGGTCGTCGGCGAGGTCGACCCGCAGCTGCTCGCCACGGTGACGTCCTGGTGCGCGCAGCACGGTGTGATGCCGGACCGGATCTCCGTGGAACGGCACACCCTCGAAGACGTATTCCTCGAACTGACCGGCAGGGAGCTGCGCGCGTGACCGCCACCGGCACCTACTCACCGAAGCCGGGTGCGGCGCCCCTGGCCCGCATGATCTCCGCCCAGGCGGCCCTCGAGACGAAGATGCTGCTGCGCAACGGCGAGCAGCTGCTGCTGACGGTGGTCATCCCCACGCTGCTGCTGGTGCTCTTCGGCACCGTGGACGTGGTGGACCTCGGTGAGGGCGAGGCGGTGGACTTCCTCGCCCCCGGCATCCTCGCGCTCGCGGTGATGTCCACGGCGTTCACGGGGCAGGCCATCGCGACCGGCTTCGAGCGCCGCTACGGCGTGCTGAAGCGGCTGGCCTCCTCGCCACTGCCCCGCTGGGGCCTGATGACCGCGAAGACCCTCTCGGTGCTGGTCACCGAGGTGCTCCAGGTACTTCTCGTGACCGTGATCGCCCTCGCGCTCGGCTGGTCCCCCCAGGGCAACCCCCTCGCGGTGTTCCTGCTGCTGGTCCTGGGAACAGCCGCCTTCTCCGGGCTCGGTCTGCTGATGGCGGGCACGCTCAGGGCCGAGGCGACGCTCGCCGCCGCCAACCTGGTCTTCCTGCTGCTGCTCGTCGGCGGCGGGGTCGTCGTACCGCTGGACAGGTTCCCGGACGCGGCCCAGGACGTGCTCGGCCTGCTGCCGATCTCGGCTCTCTCGGAAGGGCTGCGGGACGTGCTCCAGCACGGGGCCGGAATGCCGTGGGGCAACCTCGCTGTCCTCGCCGTGTGGGCGGTCGCGGGACTCGCGGCGGCCGGGACGTTCTTCCGCTGGGAGTGAGCCGGAATGCCCCGTACCGACCCTCGTGAAAGCGTGCACAAGCGGCGCCTTACGATGGGCGGGTGCCAAACGTGACCCGCGCCGACGCCCAGGCGACCGCGCGCAACCCGCTCGCCTTCATCGCCGCACGCTGGACCCCGGATCCCCGGACCGTCCGCCGGGCGGCCCTCGCCGCGCTCGTCATGGCGGTGGTCATCGTGGTCACCGGTGGTGCCGTCCGGCTCACCGGCTCCGGCCTGGGCTGCCCGACCTGGCCCAAGTGCACCGACGACTCGATCACCAACACCAGCGAGATGGGCATCCACGGCGTCATCGAGTTCGGCAACCGCCTGCTGACGTACGTGCTGTGCGCGGCCGTCGGCTGGGCGATCGTCGCCGCCCGCTCCCAGAAGCCGTACCGGCGCAGCCTGACCCGGCTGGGCTGGGCCCAGTTCTGGATCGTCATGGGCAACGCGATCCTCGGCGGCATCGTGGTCCTCGTCGGTCTGAACCCGTACACGGTCGCGGCGCACTTCCTGCTGTCCTCGGCACTGATCGCGGTCGCGACGGTGATGTGGCAGCGCACCCGCGAGGGCGACGGCGCACCCCGGCCGCTGGTCGGCAAGGCCGTGCGGCAGCTGGTGTGGTTCCTGGTGGCCGCCTCCGTGCTGCTGATCGCGGTCGGCACGGTGGTCACCGGCGCGGGCCCGCACGCGGGTGACTCCAGCGAGGTCGAGCGGATGCCGCTGGACTGGGAGACGGTCAGCAAGCTGCACGCCGTGCTGGCGTGGATCGTGGTGACGCTGACGTTCGCCCTGTGGTTCGTCCTCAAGGCGGTCGACGCCCCCAAGGCGCCCCTGGACCGCACCCGCGAGCTGTTCCTGATCCTGCTCGCCCAGGGCGCGGTGGGCTACGTCCAGTACTTCACCGACCTCCCCGAGGCCCTGGTCGGCCTGCACATGTTCGGCTCGTGCGTGATGTGGATCTGGGTATTCCTGGTCCTGCTGTCGCTGCGCGAACGCCCGGCGTCGACGGCCCCGGACGCTCCTGAGCCGCCCGCTCAGGAGCCCGCCACGAGCCCGTCGATCGCCGGTCCGAGGTAGTCCCGGGTCAGCCGGGCCCGACGCAGGACCCACTCCCCGGCGGGCGATGGGGCGCTGTCGTAGCGCCGCCTCCTGATGTCCGCGACGACCTCGCCGGGCGCACCGAGGCCGGGCAGTACGTCCAGGGCCTCCCGCTTGGAGATCAGGCGGCCCTCGCGCAGGGTGACGGTGGCGCGGGCGAAGGTCAGCAGGCCCAGGTCGACCCATACGTCCTGCGTCCAGTTGGCGGCCCGGTCCACCTCACGCCGCCAGTAGTCGCGCTGGTCGCGCACCACGAACGCGGCGAGCTCGCCGTCCGGTACCGGCGGCAGCACGTCCGCGGGCGGCGCCCCGTGCAGCACCCGGCCGAAGATGTGCAGTTCCGTCCTGGTCACGGGAGTGACGGGGCGCTTGAACAGCTGCTGGTGCGCCCAGGTGAGATGGCGCCGGCCGGCGTCCGCCGCGGTGTCCGGTGTGAGGTAGGTGCAGTGCAGCAGGCCGGCGAGCGGCTCAACCCGCAGCCGGGCGTGCAGCAGCGCGATCCGCCACAGCGTCCGCGCGCGGATCGGACGGTTCAGGACCGCGATCAGGTCCAGGTCACTGCGGCCCTCCCGGTAGTCACCGCCCGCCAGGGAGCCGTGCGCCCACACCGCGACGGGGCCGAGCGGTGTCAGACCGGTGAGGAAGCGGTCGAGCAGGGCGTCGGTCGGCATCCGGCCAGTCTTACCGCCTCAGACCAGCCCGTACACCCTTCCCGCGTTCCCGGAGGCGATCAGGCCGGCCACCCGCTGGGCGTCCGCCGGCGACCACGCTCCCTCGGAGACCCAGGTGCCGAGCACCCGGCCGAGTGACTCGCGGAAGAGATGGGCGCCGACCACGTGCAGCTCGGGCAGGCCCCGGGCGCCGCTGGAGAAGAGGATCTTGCCGAAGGGGGCGAGTTCGAGGATCTCCGCGAGAACGGTCGCCGCGCGGGCGCCGGTGCGCACCAGGGCGGCGCCGCAGTCGGCGTAGACGTGCGGGAAGACGCCGGCGAGGTGGGCGGCGTGGCGGTGGTACGGATAGCCGTGCAGCAGGACGAGGTCGGTGCCGAGGCCCGCGCTGGCCCGGACGAAGTCGGTGAGCAGGACGGGGTCGGTGCGGTCGATGCGGGCGCCCGGTGCGCCGAGGCCGGCGTGGAGCTGGAGGGGCAGGCCGGAGGCGACCGCGATCCACAGCAGGTGCCGCAGCAGCACCGGGTCGCTCAGCTCGTCCCCGGCCCGGCGCCCCGCCAGCCAGCGCCCTGCCGCACCGCGCACCTGCCCCGCCCCCGGCGGCTCGGGGGCGAGCGCCAGCCCGTGCCGCGACCCGGCGACCGAGGTGAAGGCGACCGCGTGCGCGGCCGCGCCGTGCACGGACTCGGCGAGGTTGGCGAGGAAGGACTCGACGGTGCCGGAGGTGTCGGCGACCTGTTCGGCGAGCTGTTCGAGGCGGACGATCTCGTGCGCGTCCGCGTCGCCCGCCCGGCCCAGCTCGGCGGGCCCGGTGAGGTCGTCGGGCAGACCGGTGTCGACGAGGTAGGCGGTGATGCCGCTGCCCCGCAGCAGCCGGCGCCCCGCCTCGATCATGCCCAGCTCACGGCGCCGGGCGAGATACCGGGCGGGCGGACAGTGCGGCTCCAGACCGAGCAGGGGCGGGCACCAGCGGCGTACGGCGAACCCGGTCTGGGTGTCGAAGAGGGTGGTGCCGGGGGCGGGCGGGCCCTCGGTACGGGCCAGCTGGGCCTCGAAGGTGCCGAGGCCCAGCTCCGTACGGAGCACTCCGTGGCAGTACTGGTCCACGAGGTACGGCGGGTCGATCATCTCCCGGCTCTCCCCGTGTGGACGCTGTCATTGCCTACAGGTCCCAACGAGTGAACCGGCGAGTAGGTATGGCCCGGGGCGGACTCAGCCGTTCGAGGGGCCGCCGACCTGGATCCCCGCCATACGGCTCCACTCGTACGGGCCCGTCCTCACCTTCGCCGCGAACTCGCCGTCGAAGTCCTCGTGGACGGTGATGCCCGCCTTCTCGACGGCCCTGTGGGCGATCTCCATCGAGGGGGCGAAGAGATCGCCCCACTCACCGTCCTCGCCGACCAGGACGATCCGGGCGCCGCGCTGTCCGAGGTACTGGATCTTCCCCTCGGCGCCGCGGTGCGCCTTGGCGAAGCCGCCGATCTGCTGGGCGAGCCGGGCCGCCTTCTTCTCGGCCTTCGGGTCCACCTGCTGCGTGTCTGCCATGACCAGGATGCTACCGACGGGTAGATCAAACGGCGACGGGCGGGGTCCGTGGCCTTGGCCACGCACCCCGCCCGCCGAGCGGCGTTCCGGGAGCCGTTACCGCAGGAAGGGGTCCACCGCGACGGCCACGAAGAGCAGCGACACATAGGTGATGGACCAGTGGAAGAGGCGCATCTCCTTGAGCTTGCCGCCCGTCACCTCGGCCTTCGCGCGGTTCAGCAGCGCGTGGGCCTCCCACAGCCACCAGCCGCCCGCCACGAGGGCGACGGCCGTGTAGAACCAGCCGGTGTAGCCCAGCGGGGTGAGGAGCAGGGACACCCCGACCATGACCCAGCTGTACAGCACGATCTGCTTGGCGACCGCCTTGTTTCCGGCGACGACCGGGAGCATCGGCACACCGACGCGCGCGTAGTCGTCCTTCACCTTCATGGACAGCGGCCAGTAGTGCGGCGGCGTCCAGAAGAAGATGACGAGGAAGAGGATGACCGGCGCCCACGCCACCGAGTTGGTGACCGCGGACCAGCCGATCAGTACCGGCATGCAGCCGGCGATGCCGCCCCAGACGATGTTCTGCGACGTGCGCCGCTTGAGGATCATCGTGTAGACGACGACGTAGAAGAGGAGCGCGCCGAGGGAGAGCCAGGCCGACAGCCAGTTGACGGTGAGGCCGAACAGCAGCGTCGACACGACCGCCAGGGCGATGCCGAAGGCGAGGCACTCCCACGGGCTGACCATGCCGGTCACCAGCGGACGCTGCGAGGTGCGGTCCATCAGCGCGTCGATGTCGCGGTCGATGTACATGTTCAGCGCGTTGGCGCCGCCCGCGGAGAGGTAGCCGCCGACGCAGGTCAGCAGCACCAGTTTCAGGTCGGGCACGCCCTGCTGCGCCAGGAACATCACCGGGACGGTGGTGATGAGCAGCAGTTCGATGATCCGCGGTTTGGTGAGAGCCACGAATGCCATCGCACGGGCCCCGAACGGCCGATGAGCGGTGCTCTGACTGGTACCCAGCACTCCCGCTGGACGGGATTCAACGGCCGTCACGTACACCCCTACAGAGACATCCCAGCAAGCCTCCCCAGGTGAAGTGGCGGTAAAGGCTCGCGCGTACCACGCCACTGTAGACGTTGCCCAGACCCGGACATTCGCGGGGGTCGGCTCGTGTTGGACGACGCCCTCCGAGGTGCGGCTCCAGGCTCGATTGAGCACCCGGATGAGCGGCTCCGTATTCATCTGCCGAATGCGGAAACTTCCCAGTCAGGAGGCGGATCCAAGGCAGTGCCCGCACTCTGGAACGACTCGGAAGAACGCACGTCCTACGGGGGTAGGCTCGACCTCGCCGGTGGGCAGTCACCGGCATCCGAATTCATGTGGAGAGGAGCCCTGACTCAGGGTGAGCACAAAGCCGACCACCACAGACCTCGAGTGGACCGAGTGGGACCAGCGGGCCGTCGACACCGCCCGCGTCCTGGCCGCCGATGCCGTACAGAAGGTCGGTAACGGCCATCCGGGTACGGCGATGAGCCTGGCGCCTGCCGCGTACACCCTCTTCCAGAAGGTGATGCGGCACGACCCGGCGGACGCCGACTGGGTCGGGCGCGACCGGTTCGTGCTGTCCGCCGGCCATTCGTCCCTGACCCTGTACACCCAGTTGTACCTGGCGGGCTTCGGCCTGGAGCTGGACGACCTGAAGGCGTTCCGCACCTGGGGCTCGAAGACCCCTGGCCACCCGGAGTACGGCCACACCACGGGCGTGGAGACCACGACCGGCCCGCTGGGCCAGGGTGTCGCCAACGCGGTGGGCATGGCGATGGCCGCCCGCTACGAGCGCGGTCTGTTCGACCCGGAGGCCGCCGAGGGCGAGTCCCCCTTCGACCACTTCGTGTACTGCGTCGCCGGTGACGGCTGCCTCCAGGAGGGCATCTCCGCCGAGGCGTCCTCGATGGCCGGGCACCAGAAGCTGGGCAACCTGGTCTTGCTGTGGGACGACAACCACATCTCGATCGAGGGCGACACCGAGACGGCGGTCTCCGAGGACACCTGCAAGCGGTACGAGGCGTACGGCTGGCACGTGCAGCGCGTCGCCCCGAAGCCGGACGGCGACCTGGACCCGAACGCGCTCTACGACGCGATCCAGGAGGCGAAGAAGGTGACGGACAGGCCGTCCTTCATCGCCATGCGGTCGATCATCGCCTGGCCCGCCCCGAACGCGCAGAACACCGAGGCCGCGCACGGCTCGGCGCTGGGCGACGACGAGGTGGCGGCGACCAAGCGCGTGCTGGGCTTCGACCCCGAGCAGACGTTCGAGGTCAGCGACGAGGTCATCGGCCACACCCGCAAGGCGCTGGAGCGCGGCGAGGCGGCCCGGGCCGTGTGGGAGAAGTCGTACCAGCAGTGGCGGGACAACAACCCGGATCGCGCCGCCGAGTACGACCGGATCGCCGCCGGTGAGCTGCCCAAGGGCTGGCAGGACTCCATCCCGGTGTTCGAGCCGGGCAAGGGTGTCGCCACCCGTGCCGCGTCCGGCAAGGTGCTCCAGGCGCTCGGCGCGGTGGTCCCGGAGCTGTGGGGCGGCTCGGCCGACCTGGCGGGCTCCAACAACACCACGATCGACAAGACGTCGTCGTTCCTCCCGGCCGGCAACCCGCTGCCCGAAGCGGACCCGTACGGCCGCACGATCCACTTCGGTATCCGTGAGCACGCCATGGCCGCGGAGATGAACGGCATCGCGCTGCACGGCAACACCCGTATCTACGGAGGCACCTTCCTGGTGTTCTCCGACTACATGCGCAACGCCGTGCGGCTGTCGGCGCTGATGCACCTGCCGGTGACGTACGTGTGGACGCACGACTCGATCGGCCTGGGCGAGGACGGCCCCACCCACCAGCCCGTCGAGCACCTTGCCTCGCTGCGGGCCATCCCCGGCCTGAACGTCGTCCGCCCGGCGGACGCCAACGAGACCGCGATCGCCTGGCGGGAGATCCTCACCCGCTGGACGAAGGAGTTCGGCAAGGGCGCCCCGCACGGTCTGGCGCTGACCCGCCAGGGCGTACCGACGTACGAGCCGAACGAGGACGCGGCGAAGGGCGGCTACGTCCTCTTCGACGCCGACGGTGGTGAGCCGGAGGTCATCCTGATCGCGACCGGTTCCGAGGTGCACGTCGCCGTCGGGGCGCGCGAGCGGCTCCAGGCCGACGGTGTGCCCACGCGTGTGGTGTCGATGCCGTCCGTGGAGTGGTTCGAGGAGCAGGACCAGGGGTACCGGGACAGCGTCCTGCCGCCCTCTGTGACAGCGCGCGTGGCCGTCGAGGCGGGGATCGGTCTCACCTGGCACAAGTACGTCGGGAACGCCGGCCGGATCGTCTCCCTGGAGCATTTCGGTGCCTCCGCCGACGGCAAGGTGCTGTTCGAGGAGTTCGGCTTCACGGCCGAGAACGTGGCGGACGTCGCCAGGGCTGTACTTGATTCAACTACTGGGATCGCCGCAGCCCAGCGCTGACGCCCATATTCGACACGTAGGAGATGGAATTTCCATGACAGACGCATTGAAGCGCCTTTCCGACGAAGGCGTCGCGATCTGGCTGGACGACCTGTCGCGCAAGCGGATCACGTCCGGCAACCTCGCCGAGCTGATGGACCAGCAGCACGTCGTGGGCGTCACCACCAACCCGACGATCTTCCAGAAGGCGATCTCCGAAGGCGACGGCTACGACACGCAGCTGACCGACCTCGCCGCCCGCAAGGTCACCGTCGAAGAGGCCATCCGCATGATCACCACGGCGGACGTCCGCGACGCCGCCGACATCCTGCGCCCGGTCTTCGACGCCACCGACGGCCGTGACGGCCGGGTCTCGATCGAGGTCGACCCGCGGCTGGCGCACAACACCCGTTCGACGGTCGCCGAGGCCAAGCAGCTGGCCTGGCTGGTGGACCGGCCCAACACGCTGATCAAGATCCCGGCGACCGAGGCCGGTATCCCGGCCATCGCCGAGACCATCGGTCTGGGCATCAGTGTCAACGTGACGCTGATCTTCTCCCTGGAGCGCTACCGCAAGGTCATGGACGCGTTCCTGACCGGCCTGGAGAAGGCCAAGGAGCGCGGCCTGGACCTGTCGAAGATCCACTCCGTGGCGTCCTTCTTCGTGTCCCGCGTGGACACCGAGATCGACAAGCGGATCGACGCGCTCGGCACCGACGAGGCCAAGGCGCTGCGCGGCAAGGCCGCCATCGCCAACGCGCGTCTGGCGTACCAGGCGTACGAGGAGGTCTTCGCCTCGGACCGCTGGAGCGCGCTGGAGCGCGAGGGCGCCAACAAGCAGCGTCCGCTGTGGGCGTCGACCGGTGTGAAGGACAAGGCGTACAAGGCCACGATGTACGTCGACGAGCTGGTGGCGCCGAACACGGTGAACACCATGCCGGAGGCGACGCTGTACGCCACCGAGGAGCAGGGCGGGATCCGGGGCGACGCCGTCTCCGGCACCTACGAGCAGGCCCGCGCCGACCTCGACGCGGTCGAGGCGCTCGGCATCGCGTACGACGACGTGGTGCAGCTTCTGGAGGAGGAGGGCGTCGACAAGTTCGAGGCGTCCTGGAACGACCTGCTGAAGTCGACCGAGGCCGAGCTGCAGCGCCTCGCCCCCTCGGAGGGCTGACACCTTGTCGAGCAGCAATCCGCTGCGTGACCCGGCGGACCGACGGCTCCCGCGTATCGCGGGGCCGTCGGGCCTGGTCATCTTCGGCGTCACGGGCGACCTGTCGCGGAAGAAGCTCATGCCGGCCGTGTACGACCTCGCCAACCGGGGGCTGCTGCCCCCGGGCTTCTCACTGGTGGGCTTCGCCCGCCGGGAGTGGGCGAACGAGGACTTCGCCCAGGAGGTCCACGACGCGGTGAAGGAGCACGCCCGGACCCCCTTCCGCGAGGAGGTCTGGCAACAGCTCATCCAGGGCATGCGTTTCGTGCAGGGCACCTTCGACGACGACGATTCCTTCGAGCGGCTGCGCGGCACGATCGAGGAGCTGGACAAGGCCCAGGGCACGGGCGGCAACTTCGCCTTCTACCTGTCGGTGCCGCCGCGTTCGTTCCCGGTGGTCATCCAGCAGCTGAAGAAGCACGGTCTGGCCGACCAGACCGACGGCTCCTGGCGGCGCGCGGTCATCGAGAAGCCCTTCGGCCACGACCTGAAGTCGGCCGAGGAACTCAACGCGATCGTCCACGAGGTGTTCGCCCCGGACCAGGTCTTCCGGATCGACCACTATCTGGGCAAGGAGACCGTCCAGAACATCCTGGCGCTGCGCTTCGCCAACACCATGTTCGAGCCGATCTGGAACCGGTCGTTCGTCGACCATGTGCAGATCACCATGGCCGAGGACATCGGCATCGGCGGCCGGGCCGGCTACTACGACGGCATCGGCGCGGCCCGTGACGTCATCCAGAACCACCTCCTCCAGCTCCTCGCGCTGACCGCGATGGAGGAGCCGGCCTCCTTCGACGCGGACGCGCTGGCGGCGGAGAAGACCAAGGTGCTCGGTGCCGTACGGCTGCCGAAGGACCTGGGCCGGGACACCGTGCGCGGGCAGTACGCGGCCGGCTGGCAGGGCGGCGCGAAAGCGGTCGGGTATCTGGAGGAGGAGGGCATCGACCCCTCCTCCAGGACCGACACCTACGCGGCGATCCGGCTGGGCATCGACAACCGCCGCTGGGCGGGCGTCCCCTTCTACCTTCGCACCGGCAAGCGGCTCGGCCGCCGTGTCACCGAGATCGCGGTCGTCTTCCAGCGGGCCCCGCACTCCCCGTTCGACTCCACGGCCACCGAGGAACTGGGCTCGAACGCGATCGTCATCCGCGTCCAGCCCGACGAGGGCGTCACCGTCCGCTTCGGCTCCAAGGTGCCGGGCACGTCGATGGAGATCCGGGACGTGTCGATGGACTTCGCCTACGGCGAGTCGTTCACCGAGTCCAGCCCGGAGGCGTACGAGCGCCTCATCCTCGATGTCCTGCTCGGCGATTCCAACCTCTTCCCGCGCACGGAGGAGGTCGAGTTGTCCTGGAAGATCCTCGACCCGATCGAGGAGTACTGGGACACCAACGGCAGGCCGGCCCAGTACCCGGCGGGTACCTGGGGACCCGTCGAGGCGGACCACATGCTCGAGCGAGACGGACGGAGCTGGCGCCGGCCATGAAAACTGACCTCACGGACACCACGGCCAGCAAGATCAACAAGGCGTTGGTGAAGGCCCGGCGCGCCATCGGCACCCCTGCCGTCGGCATGGTGCTCACGCTGGTCATCGTGACGGACGAGGAGAACGCCTACGACGCGCTGAAGGCGGCGAGCGACGCCTCGCACGAGCATCCCTCGCGCACGCTCGTGGTCATCAAGCGCGTCTCCCGCTCACTCCGTGACCGCACCCAGTCCCGCCTCGACGCCGAAGTCCGGGTCGGCGCGGACGCCGGCACCGGTGAAACCGTCATCCTCCGCCTCTACGGCGAGGTCGTCGACCACGCCCAGTCGGTGGTGCTGCCGCTGCTGCTGCCGGACGCCCCGGTGGTGGTGTGGTGGCCGGTCAACGCCCCGCTGGACCCGGCACAGGACCCACTGGGCGCGCTGGCCCAGCGCAGGGTGACCGACACCTACGCCTGCGAGAAGCCGGTGGAGGAGCTCGCCGCCCGCGCCGACGCCTACACCCCCGGCGACACGGACCTGTCGTGGACCCGCATCACGCCCTGGCGTTCGATGCTGGCCGCGGCGCTGGACCAGGTCGCCTGCGAGGTGCAGGGCGTGGAGGTGGAGGGCGAGGAGTTCAACCCGAGCTGTGAGCTGCTGGCGATGTGGCTCGCCGACCGGCTGGACGTCCCCGTCAGGCGCTCCCGTTCCGACGGCCCGGGACTCACGGCGGTGCGCATGGACACCGACTGCGGCCCGATCGCGCTGGACCGCGCCGACGGCTCATTGGCGACGCTGTCCATACAGGGCCAGCCCCGGCGCGCGGTGGCGCTCAAGCGCCGGGACACGGCGGAGCTGATCGCGGAGGAGCTGCGCCGCCTCGACCCGGACGACACGTACGCCTCGGCCCTTCGCTACGGCGTGGAGCGCCTGAAGCGCCCGAACGGGGAGGGGGCGCCGGCCAAAGGAGAACGGGAAGCGGTCCCCGCTCCCGTCGAGTCGGCTGCGAAAGCTCCCGCGGCCCAGGCGACGGCGCAGGCACCGGTGAAGAGGGCGGCGGCGAAATGAGTACGACACCGCAGGTCGTCGTGCACCGGGACAAGGAGCTGATGGCGCAGGCCGCCGCGGCACGGCTGATCACCAGGATCGTGGACGCGCAGGCCTCCCGGGGCTCGGCGTCCGTGGTCCTGACCGGTGGCCGCAACGGCAACGGCCTGCTGGCCGCGCTGGCCGCGGCCCCGGCCCGGGACGCGATCGACTGGCCCAGGCTGGACCTGTGGTGGGGCGACGAACGCTTCCTCCCTGAGGGCGACCCTGAGCGCAATGTCTCCCAAGCCCGCGAGGCGCTGCTCGACGCGGTGCCGCTGGACCCCGAGCGTGTGCACGCCATGCCCGCGTCGGACGGCCCGCACGGATCCGACGTGGACGCGGCGGCGGCCGCCTACGCGGAGGAACTGGCCGCCGCGGGCGACCCCGTCCCCACCTTCGACGTCCTGCTGCTGGGCGTGGGCCCGGACACCCATGTGGCGTCCCTCTTCCCGGAACTCCCGGCGGTCCGGGAGACGGAACGCACGGTGGTCGGCGTCCACGGCGCCCCCAAACCCCCGCCGACCCGCGTGACCCTGACCCTCCCCGCCATCCGGGCGGCCCGGGAGGTCTGGCTCCTGGCCGCGGGCGAGGACAAGGCGGAGGCAGCGGCGATCGCCCTGTCGGGCGCCGGCGAGATCCAGGCCCCGGCAGCGGGCGCTCAGGGCCGCTCCCGCACCCTGTGGCTCCTGGACAGGACAGCAGCTTCACAGCTGCCCCGCTCGCTGTACCCACCGGCGTCGGCATGACCGGCCCGTCCGGCACAGTCGGCCCGTCCGGCGTTTGAGGACAAGGCCCGTCCGGGCCGTTGGGGTCCGGGGCGCAGCCCCGGGGACGGGAAGGGAAGGGGCGGCGGGGGCGAAATCCCCACCGCCCCCACCCCTACTTCACCGACCCCGCCATGACCCCCTGCACGAAGTGCCGCTGGAACGCGAAGAACACGGCCACCGGCACCACCAGCGACAGGAACGCCCCCGGCGCCAGCACGTCGATGTTGCTCCCGAACTGCCGGATCTGCGACTGCAGCTGCACCGTCAGCGGCTGCGACGAACTGTCCGCGAACAGCAGCGCTACCAGCATGTCGTTCCACACCCACAGGAACTGGAAGATCGCAAGAGAGGCGATCGCCGGCCGTCCCACCGGCAGCACCAGCCGGGTGAAGATCCGCCACTCGCTCCCCCCGTCCATCCGCGCCGCCTCCAGCATCTCCTTCGGCATCTCCGCGAAGTAGTTCCGCAGCAGGAACACCGCGAACGGCAGCCCGTACGCCACGTGGAACAGCACGACGCCGGGAATCGTCCCGAACAGCCCCAGCTGTCCGAAGAGTTTGGCGACCGGCAGCAGCCCGATCTGCACGGGCACGACCAACAGCGCGACGACGACGAGGAACACGGTGTCCCGCCCCGGAAAGTCCAGCCAGGCAAAGGCATATCCGGCGAGCGCCGCCACCACCACGACCAGCACCGTCGTCGGCACCGAGATCAGCACGGTGTTCCAGAACGCCTGGGTGATGCCGGAGTTCTCCAGCAGCGCCGAGTAGTTGTCGAAGGAGAGCTGGCCCGGGCCGGTGAACACGGTCCACCAGCCGCCCTTGGCGGTGTCCTCGGCGGAACGCAGCGAGGACAGGAACAGACCGGCCAGCGGAGTCATCCACACCAGGCCGATCACGACCAGGAACGCCTGCACCACCGTGTTGCCGAGTCCGCGCCGGATCGCGTTCATCGCTGACTCCTTCGAAAGCGGCGGACGTTGAACACCATGGCGGGGATGACCAGGAGCAGGAGCAGCACACCGAGCGCACTGCCGAGGCCCTGGTTGTTGCCGCCGCCGAACGACACCAGCCACATCTGGGTCGCCAGCACGGTCGCGTCCTCCTGCACCGGTCCCGGGGCGATGATGTACACCAGGTCGAAGACCTTCATGACGTTGATGACCAGGGTCACGAAGACGACGGTGAGGACGGGCGCGAGCAGCGGAACGGTGATGCGGCGGAAGATCTGCCACTCGTTGGCACCGTCCATGCGCGCGGCCTCGAGCGCGTCCCGCGGCAGGGCCGCGAGCCCCGCGCCGATGAGCACCATCGCGAAACCGGTCCATATCCATAGGTACGCTCCGATGATCGCCGGCGTGACGAGCGCCGGGCCGAGCCAGGAGATGCCGTCGTAGGGTGCCGCGAAGTTGGAGGACGGCAGCTTGATCGCGTACGAGCCGCTGTCCAGTCCGGTGAGGCGGAAGGAACCGTCGGCCGCGGTGGTGGTGCCGGCGACCGTCTTCCCGTCGCGCACCGCCTCCACCGTCACCCCGGGCAGGCCGCTCTCCTCCCGGTCGACCACGCCCGGCTCCCCTCCCCCACCGGGGGTGAAGTCGAGGTACACCACACCGCGCACCTCGTCGGAGCCCGCCTTCCCCGCCGCCGCGGCGGCGGCGGGTTCGGCGTCGCCCGGCAGATCCTTGGGTGCGACGCCGACCAGCCCCAGCGCGGCCGTGCCGCCGGGCGAGACGTCCGCGCCGGTGACGTACGAGCCGTCCGCCTGCTTGGTCAGCCCCTCGCCGTCGCGGGCACGGGCGGTCGGGTAGGAGGAGGTGCCCTCGAACGCGTCGTGCACGGAGACGACGGCGGCGTTGAGGACGCCCTTGTCCGGGTCCTCGTCGTAGGCGAGCCGGAAGATGATGCCGGCCGCGAGGAAGGACACCGCCATCGGCATGAACAGCAGCAGTTTGAAGGCGGTGGCCCAGCGGACCTTCTCCACCAGGACGGCCAGGATCAGACCGAGCCCGGTCAGCAGCGTCGGTGCCACGACGACCCAGATGGCCGTGTTGCGGACGGCCTTGAGCGTGGTCGGGTCCCGGAACATCTCGGTGTAGTTCTCGCCGCCGACGAACTCGTTGCCGGAAGCGTCGAAGAAGCTGCGGCCGACCGAGAAGAGCACCGGGTAGACCACCAGCGCGCCCAGCAGGAGCAGCGCGGGGAGGACGAACAGCAGGGCGATGACCCGCCCCCGACGGCGCAGGCGGCGGCCGCGCGCGCCGTCGGGGTGCACAGGTGCCGGAGGACTCGCCTCTTTCAGCAGTGTGGCGGTCATGGTCCTCAGTTCCCGTATGCCTTGGCGGCGGCCTTCTCGAGCTCGGCCGCGGTCTTGGCCGGGTCGGCGGGGTCGCGCAGGAAGTCCTGCAGGATCTTCCACTCGCCGGCGCCCTTGGTGCCGCCGAAGGCCGCGGGGGCCTGGTCGGACATGTCGAAGCGGACCGAGTCGCCGGCGGCGATCAGGGACTTGGCGGTGGCGCGGGTGACGTCGTCTCCGTAGGAGGAGGGGTCGAGCTTCTTGTTCGGTGAGAGGAAGCCGCCCGCCTCGGCCCACACGGCGGCGGCCTCGGGGCTCGCCAGGTACTCCAGGAGCGCCATGCCGGCCTTGCCGTTCTTGCCGTCCTTGAGGACGACGGCCGCGTCGCCGCCGCTGACCACGGGGGCCTTGCCGTCGCCGACCGGCGGGAAGGGGAAGAAGTTCGCGTCGGTGCCGATGTTCTTGCCGAACTGGTCCTTGGCGACACCTGCGACGAAGTCCCCCTCGTACACCATGGCGGCCTCGGCCGAGGGACCGAAGACCTTCTCCACCGAGCCGGGGAAGTCGGTGTTGAGGGCTCCCTTCTGGCCGCCGGCGATGAGCTGCTTGTCCTGGAAGAGCTTGCCGAGGGTGGTGAGCGCCTCGACGACCGTCGGGTCGGTCCACTTGATCTCGTGCGCGGCGAGGGCGTCGTACTTCTCGGGTCCGGCCTGGGAGAGGTAGACGTTCTCGAACCAGTCGGTGAGGGTCCAGCCGTCCTGTCCGGCGACGGAGAAGGCGGCGAGTCCGGAGTCGGAGATGGTCCGCCCGTCCTTCAGCATGGCGTCGTACGTCTTCGGCGGGGTGACGCCGGCCTGTTCGAGGGCCTCGGGGCTGTACCAGACCGTGGACTTGTGGGCGGCCTTGAAGTAGAGGCCGTACAGGGTGCCGTCGACGCTGCCGTAGGTCTGCCATACGTCGGCGAAGTTGTCGCCCACGGTGGTCTTGACCTTCGCGTCCAGCGGCTTGAGCCAGCCGTTCTCGGCGAACTGCTTGAGCACGCCGACCTGCGGGACCATGACGACGTCGGGGGCGTTGCCGCCCTCGATCTTGCTGCCGACGACGGTGGAGACGTTGTCGCCGGTGGAGACGAACTGGGTCTTGGCACCGGTCTTCTCGGTGAAGGCGTCGAGCACCTTCTGGAAGTTCTTCTGCTCGCTGCCGGACCAGACTCCGGCGACGGTGACGGTCTGGCCGTCGAGCGACTTGTCGCCGCCGCCGGCCGATACGGGGTCGTCGCTGCCGCAGGCGGTCGCGCCGAGCGCGAGGACGAGGGCGGTGCATCCGGTGAGCAGGGTGGTACGTCGTCGCATCATCATCGATGTCCCTTCGGGGATACGGGAGTTGACCGGACTTGCTGTGCAGTGGCTGTCTCGGAGCCGTTGGGGGAGGCGCCTCGGGGGCTGCCTCAGTAGCCGTCGATCCACCAGGCGGCGGTGGAGCCGGGGAGTACTCCGGACGGGCAGGGTCCGCTGGCGAGCAGCGGGGTGCCGGAAACCGGAGCGGGTACGGGGGCGGCGGTGAAGTTGACGGCACAGACGAGGTCGCCGCCGCGGGTGAAGGCGAGGACGCCGGGCTGCTGGGTGTCCAGCCAGCGCAGCGTTCCCTCGCCCAACTGAGCAAGGGCCGCACGGAGTTGGAGGCCATCGCGGTACAGGTGCCAGGAGGAACGGGTGTCGGCGAGGGCGCGGTGGGTGGCGTACTCGGCGAAGTACTCCGGCTGCGGAAGCCAGGGTTTGGCACCTTCGGCGCCGGAGGTGAAGCCGAACGGGGAGGCCTGCCCCGACCAGGGCAGCGGCACCCTGCATCCGTCGCGTATGCGCGCCCGGCTGCCGGTGCGGCGGAAGATCGGGTCGGTGAGCACGTCGTCCGGCAGGTCCACGACCTCGGGCAGGCCCAGTTCCTCGCCCTGGTAGATGTACGCGGCTCCGGGCAGCGCCAGCATCAGCAGCGCGGCGGCGCGGGCGCGGGCGGCGCCGAGTCCGCTGCCCTCAGGGGCGGGTTCTCCGTAGCGGGTGACGGTACGGACCTGGTCGTGGTTGTTGAGGACCCAGGTGACGGTCGAGCCGGTGCCGGCGATGTCCTGCATGGCCTCGGTGATGACCTTGCGGAAGGCGTCGGCGTCCCAGGGGGCACCGAGCAGGTCGAAGAAGAAGGCCTGGTGGAGCTCGTCGGCGCGGACGTACCGGGCGTGTTCGCGGGCGGTGGGGACGGAGACCTCGCCGACCAGGAGGCGTTCGCGGCCGTCGCGGTCGGTGTACTCCTCGCACACGGCGCGCCAGTGCCGCCACACGTCGTGCACCTCGGGCTGGTTCCAGGCGAGCGGGTTGACCGAATCGCGGGTGCGGGCGTCGGCCTCCGGGTCCGGGGAGTCGGGCAGCTCGGGGTGCTTGTACAGGCCGGCGGCGACATCGATGCGGAAGCCGTCGACGCCCCGGTCCAGCCAGAAGCGGAGGGTGCGGTCGAATTCGGCGGCGACCTCGGCCTCGCGCCAGTTCCAGTCCGGCTGTTCGGGCGTGAACATGTGCAGGTACCACTGGCCGGGGCGGCCGTCGGACTCGGTGACGCGGGTCCAGGCGGGGCCGCCGAACATGGCGTGCCAGTTGTTGGGCGGCTCGGCGCCGTCCGGTCCGCGGCCGTCGGCGAAGTGGAAGCGGGCGCGCTCGGGGCTGCCGGGGGCGGCGGCGAGGGCATCGCGGAACCAGGGATGCTCGTGGGAGCAGTGGTTGGGGACGATGTCCAGCAGGATCTTGATACCGAGCCGGCGGGCGGCGGTCACCAGCAGGTCGAACTCGGCGAGGTCGCCGAAGACCGGGTCGACGTCGCGGTAGTCGGCCACGTCGTAGCCGTGGTCGTGCTGCGGCGAGGGGTAGAAGGGGCTCAGCCAGATCCCGTCCACGCCGAGCTTCTTCAGGTACGGCAGACCCGCCCTGACCCCGGCGAGATCACCGATGCCGTCACCGGTGCTGTCCAGGAAGCTGCGGACGTACACCTGATAGATCACCGCGTCACGCCACCAGTGGTGCCTGTTCACCCCATTGACCTGTCTGTGAGGAGCGCTGTTCGTTATGCATGCATGTTAGGTAACGGTGTCGAGAGGGTGTCAATGAAGTTGCCGAAGCTACTGGGCGGTTGGCAGCCGCAGATCAGGATGCAACGAGAGATAACGGGCACAGTTGAGACGTCCGCGTTACCTAACAAGTAACTAGGAAGGGATCCGCGCGTCGGTCTAACGCGAGGAGACGGCGGCGAGTTCGCCCGCCAGCCGGCGCACCGCGGCCTCGGGCGTCTGCCGCCCGGTCATCGCGTCGTGCACCACCGCCTGCACCACCAGGCTCACCTGGTCGTAGTGCGGGCTCTTGGGGCGCGGAGCGGCGGTGCGCACACTCTCGCGCAGGGTCGGCAGGTACGGGAACCGCCGGATCAGCGCCGGGTCCTCGTACACGTCGGCCCGGACGGGCGGCAGCGCGCCGCGCGTGAGCACCTGGCGCTGCACGCGCTCGCTGGTGAGGTACGCGATCAGCCGCGCGGCGGAGTCGGGGTGCCGGGCGTGGGTGCTGACGGCCAGGTTGGAGCCGCCGAGGACGCTGGTGCCCGGACCGTCCGGTCCCGGCAGCGGTACGGCGCCGACCTTGCCGGCGACCTCGGAACCGGGGGCGGACGCGGCGACGTAGGCGTAGGGCCAGTTGCGCAGGAAGAGCAGCCGCCCGTTCTGGAAGGCCTGCTTGGACTCCTCCTCCTTGTACGCCAGCGCCTCTTTCGGTATCCAGCCCTCGCGGACGCCGCGGGTCAGGAAGCCGATGCCCTCCCTCGCCGCCCGGGAGTCCACGGTGACCCGCTCGCCCTCGTCGCCGAGAATGGTGCCGCCCGCCGAGTAGACGGCCTCGGCCGCGTTCACGGTCAGCCCCTCGTACGGCAGGAACTGGCCCGCGTAGCCGTCGAGCCCGTACCGCGGGGCGAGGGTCTTCGCGGCCCGTTCCAGATCGGCCCAGGTGCGCGGCGGCGGGACACCCGCCTCGGCCAGGATGTCCTTGCGGTAGAGGAGCAGCCCGGCGTTGGTGACGTACGGCACGGCGTACAGCCGGTCGTCGTAGGTCGCCGAGGCCACGACCGGGGACAGGAAGGTGCCGAGCGGGAAGCGGTCGCGCGGCAGCGGGCGGATCCATCCCGCGGCGGCGAACTCCGAGGTCCAGCTGACGTCGATGTTGAGCACGTCGAACCGGCCGCGCTCACCTCCGCGCAGTTCCGTGATCATCTGCGCGCGGGTCTCGTCGGCGGAGTCGGGCAGTTCGACGAGGGTGACCTTCTCACCGGGGTGGGCGCGGTTCCAGCCCTCGAGCACCGAACCGAGATAGCCGGTGAGGTCACCGGCGGTGGCCAGGGTGAGCGGTCCGCGACCGCCCCCGCCGGCCTCGTCGGCGCGCGCGCCGGAGGCGACGTAACCGGTCAGGACGACGACCAGGACAAGGAGGCCCCTACCCGCGGCATGGATCCACCGCATAGGTTCCTCCCCGTACACCGGCACCCGGGCACCATCGTCCGGGAGTCAGAGGCCATGTATACCTGTTAGGTATGCGTGATACTAGATCCCGCGGCACATTAACCGGAACGCGCGGGGAGGAGAGCACGAGTGCGGCTGCCCCTCCTGGCGCTGCTCGCCCGCGGCCCGGCCCACGGCTATGAGCTCAAGCAGGACCTTGAGCAACTGCTGGGCTCCGCGTACCCTCAGCCGAACGTCGGCCAGATCTACGTCACCCTCGGCCGCCTCGAGAAGACCGGACTGATCGAGGGCGAGGACATCGAGCAGTCGAGCCGGCCCAACAAGAAGGTCTACCACCTCACCGACGCCGGGCGGGAGGCGTTGCGCGGCTGGTACGAGGAGACGGCGGACGAGCCGCGGGTGCGAGACGAGTTCTTCATGAAACTGGCCCTGGCCCCGCAGACGGGTCTCGCCGACCAGATCGCCCTGATCAACAGGCAGCGACGACAGTACCTGAACACCATGCGGCAGTTGTCCAAGCTGGCCGCCGCAGAGAACCGGGACAACCGCATCTCCCATCTGCTGATCGAGGGCGCGATGCTGCATCTGCAGGCCGACCTCGACTGGCTGGAACGGTGCCAGGAAGAGTTGGAGGAGCTTCAGTGAGCGAGAGCCCCGCTGAAGTGCTGCGCGCCGAGCACCTGGTCAAGACGCACCACGGCGAGGGCGCCCCCGCGCACGCCGTGCGCGGGGTCGACCTGCGGGTGACGCAGGGCGAGTTCGTGGCGATCACCGGTCCGTCCGGTGCGGGCAAGTCGACCCTGCTGCATCTGCTCGGCGGGCTCCAGCGTCCGGACGCGGGCAGCATCTGGCTGGACGGCGAGCGCACCGACGGCTACAGCGAGGCCCGCTGGGCCGTGGAGCGCCGCAAGCGCATCGGAATCGTCTTCCAGTTCTTCAACCTCGTCTCCGACCTGTCGGTCGCTGACAACGTGGAGTTGCCCGCCCTCCTCGCCGGGACGCCACCGAAGAAGGCACGCGCCGGGCGGGAGGAACTCCTCACCGAGCTCGGACTGCGGGGCAAGGAACGCAGCATGCCGGGCGAACTGTCCGGCGGTGAACAGCAGCGGGTCGCCCTCGCACGGGCGCTGGTCAACCATCCGCCGCTGCTGCTGGCCGACGAGCCCGCGGGCAGCCTGGACAGCAAGGGCACCCGCGAGGTGATGCGGCTGCTGTCCCGCTTCCACCGGCGCGGGCAGACCATCCTGCTCGTCACGCACGACGCCCGGCTGGCGAGCGCCGCCGACCGGGTGATCAGCTTCTTCGACGGCCGGATCGCCGACGACGCGGAACTCGACGGCGGCACACCGCCCCGCCGGGCCGGAACATCGGGCGTACTGGAGCTCAAGGACTGACATGCGCTTCCACGACAGCCCTCCCAGGGACTGACCGCCGGTGCGAGCGACTCTGCGCTGGGCGCACTCCGATCTGCGGACGCACCGCGGTGAGGCACTGTTCCTGATTCTCGCCACCGCGGGCATCGTCGCGTCCCTGCTGCTGGCAGCGGCCCTGTTCGGGTACGCCACCAACCCCTGGCAGCGGGTCTTCACCCAGGCGCACGGCGCGCATGTCACGCTGCACACCACCGCCAGCGCCGACGCCGGGAAGCTGGCCGGCCTGGACGGCGTGGAGTCCGTCGCCGGCCCCTACCCGACGGCCTCGGTCACCCTCGCCTCACGGGGCGGCCGTGCCTCGGTGGAACTGCGCGGCACCACCGCCGAGCCGGAAGTGGGCCGCCCGCTGATCGCCTCCGGGCGCTGGCTGGACCCGGCCGTTCCGGACGGGGTGGTCCTGGAGAGCCGGCTCGCGCGTGCGCTGCTGACGGCCCCCGGTGACACGCTCAGCGTGCCCGGCACCGCGCGGAAGCTGACCGTGGTGGGCATCGCCGACAGCGCCGAGCCACGCTACCGGCCGGGTGAGCGGACGGGCCTGGTGTGGGCCCTGCCGCCGACCGTGACGGACCCGGGCGGCCAGGTGGTGGGGCTGCGGCTGACCGACCCGGGCGAGACCGGGTACGCCGTGCAGCGGGCGGTGACCGAGCTGGGCGCCGGGGCGATCGGCGAGGTGGCCACCTGGCAGCAGGCACGTGCCGAGGCGCAGGGCGACAACCGGCTGCTCGGCCAGGTGCTGGGCCTGTTCGGACTCGGGGCCCTGGTCGCCGCCGGATTCGCCGTGCACGGGGCGATCGCCACCCGGATCCGGGGGCACCTGCGCGACCTCTCCATTCTCAAGGCGATCGGCTTCACGCCCGGCCAGGTCGTCCGTGTGTTCCTGATCCAGCACCTGGTCTACGCCCTGCTCGGTGCCGTGGCCGCCGCCGCACTCACCGAGGCGCTGGGCAGCGCGGTGCCGGGGCGGATCGGTGACGCGGTCGCCGTGTGGCAGGGGCTGCCAGGCCACACCGTGACGCTCTTCGCGGTGCCGGCGGGGGCGGTGCTGTTCATCGGCGCGACCACCGGCCTGGCCGCCTGGCGGGCGGGACGGGTGCCGCCGGTGCCGGTGCCGCGGCCCGCGGCGTCCCCGGCCGGACCGCTCACCGCAGTGGCGCGGCGGGCTCTGGGGGCACGGGTACCGCCGGCGCTGGTCCTGGGCTGGCACAAGGCGTTCACCCGCCGGCCGCGCTCGCTGGGCGCGGTGGGCAGACTGACACTGCCCTTGCTGCTGATCGTCGTGGCACTGAGCGCCTGGACCACCATCGACCGCTTCCACAGCAGTCCCGAGCAGATGGGACTGCCCACCGCGCTCGGGGTCCGCGCGGACGCCTCACTGGGCGACCGGGAGGCCCGCACCCTGCTGGAGCGCGATCCGCAGGTCGCCGCCGCCTACCCCGGCGTGGAGGTGGCCGCGCTGGTCCCCGGCCAGACCGCCACCATCGCCCTGCGCGGACTCGGCACCCGCCAGGAGCCGTACCCGTTCACGCTGGCCGAGGGCCGCGCCGCACGGGGACCGGACGAGGCGGTGGCCGGACAGGGGCTGCTCGACCTGCTGCACGTCCGCGTCGGCGACTGGGTGCGGATGACCGTCGGCGACCAGCCGCAGATCCTGCACATCGTCGGCCGCAGCATCGAACCGGAGAACGCCGGCCGGGTCATCTCCACCTCGCTCGACACCCTCCGCGCCAACGACCCGGACCTGCGGCCGAGCCTTTACCAGCTCCGGCTGGACCCCGGCGCCGACCCGGACACGGTCGCCGCCCGGCTGGCCTCGGCCGGCCACGGCCACCTGGACGTGCACACCGTGACCAATCCGGCGGACGGGCTGTCCCCGCTGCGCGCGGTCGTGCTCGGGCTGATCGTGATCCTCGCGCTGATCGGGCTGATCGAACTGCTGACGGCGATCGGCGGCACGGTCCGCGAAGGCGAACGCGATCTGCTGGCGCTCAAGGCCATCGGCCTCTCCCCCCGGCAGATCACCGCCGTCACGGTCACGGCCATCGCGAGTACGGCCCTGGGGGCCGTGCTGCTCGCCATGGCCCTCGGACTGCCGCTGGCGCACTGGCTGATCGATGCCCAGGGAAGATCGAGCGGCATCGGCGCGGGGATCGCCCGGGGGCCCTCCCCCGTGCTCCTCCTGCTGCTCGGGACGGCCGCGGTGCTGGGCGCCGCCGCCCTCGCCGCGCTCCCGGCCGCCCGGGCCGCCCGCCGCCGCCTCGCGGACACCTTGAGCGCCGCAGCCTGAACCCCCGGCCCGCCCGGGCCGGGGTGAGCCCACACGCCCAGCGTCAGCCGACCTCACACGCACTCGACGCCGAGCGGTTCCCAGCCCCCGGGCGGCCGGACGACCCGCCACCGGTCCTGTCCCGACCCGCCACCGGTCCTGTCCCCCACAGCCGCCGCACCGGACCCCACCACCCCGCCCCACGAGCCACCCTCCGCCGCCTCGCGGACGTCCGCAGCGGGGCGGCGGTCAGCCGGCGTAGGGGCCGTGCGGGGGATGCGCGGTGTACGGCGACTGCGGGGCGTACGGGTTCGCGCCCACGCCGGGGACGTACGGGGTGCCGCCCGCCCCGGGTGCGTACGGAGGCTGCGGGTGGCCGTACGGGTTCCCCCGCGGGGGTACGTGGGGCGGTCCCATGGGCGGGACGGGGCCGGGGATCGGCGGGAGGCTCGCGGGGTGGGTGCCCAGGCGGATGCCGTAGCGGCGCTTCAGCCGACCGGTCTCCAGCAGGGCGATCGCCGTGACGGTCACCGGGGCCCCGAGGATGAAGACGATGCCCATGGTGAGGCCGAGACCGTGCAGATCGCCGGTGACGAGGTCGGGGATCGCCATCAGCCAGGTGGTCACCGTGGCGAGCAGCGCGGGCAGACAGCGGTGCACGGCGGCCGTGCCGAAGAAGTTGCCGGAGACCCGCACGGCTCCGTGCCCCACGAAGACGAGCATCCACATCATGGTCACGCCCACCCCCAGGATCATCAGCGGGTTGCCGGCGGCCGCGTTCGTCGTCTGCACCAGCAGCACCAGGGCGACCACACAGCCGATGAACAGCAGGAGCAGCTTGAGGGAGTTGAGGAGCGACACCTTCAGCCGGCGCACGGTGCCGGTGCGCCGCCAGACGAAGAGCATCACACCGACCGTCATGGGGGTGAGGAAGAGCAGCACCGCCGAGGCGGTCAGCGCGTTCTCCAGCAGCTCCGTGATGTCGAAGCCGCCCTCCAGGACGGTGTAGACGCCGATGGACGCGACCGCTCCGGCGACGACGCGGATGCGCTTGAGCCGCTCGATGGAGGGGTCGATCGACGGCGGGATCCACGCGGGGTGGAACACCGCCCTCGCGACATGATGGGGCTTCAGGAAGGTCCGGGCTCTGAGTGTGCCGCCGGTCCAACTTCCGTGCGTACGTGCCACCTTGTGCTCCCCCGAGCGCTCGCTGTGATGATCGCCGGGGATTCTACGGCAGGCGGACGGCGGCCCCGCCGCCCGCTCCCCCGCATCGCACTACCGCCGGCCGCGCAGCTCCCGGTAGGTGGCGACCAGGGCCTTGGTGGAGGCATCCAGACCCGGGACTTCGGCGCCGTCGGTGAGGGCGGGCTCGACGCGCTGGGCGAGGACCTTGCCGAGTTCGACGCCCCACTGGTCGAAGGAGTCGATGTTCCAGATCGCGCCCTGCACGAACACCTTGTGCTCGTACAGCGCGACGAGCTGGCCGAGCACGGACGGTGTGAGCTCGCGCGCGAGGATCGTGGTGGTGGGGTGGTCGCCCTTGAACGTCTTGTGCGGGACGAGTTCCTCCGGCACCCCCTCGCCGCGCACCTCGTCCGGGGTCTTGCCGAACGCGAGAGCCTGCGTCTGGGCGAAGAAGTTGGCCATCAGCAGGTCGTGCTGGGCCTTGAGTTCGTCGCTCAGCTCGGCGACGGGCTCGGCGAAGCCGATGAAGTCGGCCGGGATCAGCTTCGTACCCTGGTGGATCAACTGGTAGTAGGCGTGCTGCCCGTTGGTGCCCGGGGTGCCCCACACGACCGGTCCTGTCTGCCACTCCACCTCGCGCCCGTCCCGGCCGACGTACTTGCCGTTGGACTCCATGTCGAGCTGCTGGAGGTAGGCGGTGAACTTCGACAGGTAGTGCGAGTACGGCAGCACCGCGTGCGACTGCGCGTCGTGGAAGTTGCCGTACCAGACGCCCAGCAGACCCAGCAGCAGCGGCGCGTTGGACTCGGCGGGGGCGGTGCGGAAGTGCTCGTCGACGATCCGGAACCCGTCGAGCATCTCCCGGAAGCGGTCCGGGCCGATGGCGATCATCAGCGACAGCCCGATCGCCGAGTCGTAGGAGTAGCGTCCGCCGACCCAGTCCCAGAACTCGAACATGTTCGCCGTGTCGATGCCGAACCCGGCGACCTTCTCGGCGTTCGTCGACAGGGCGACGAAGTGCCTGGCGACCGCCTCCTCGTCCTGGAGGGCGTCCAGCAGCCAGGTCCGCGCGGAGGTGGCGTTGGTGACCGTCTCGATGGTGGTGAAGGTCTTGGACGCGATGATGAACAGCGTCTCGGCCGGGTCCAGGTCCCGGGTCGCCTCGTGCAGGTCGGCGCCGTCCACGTTGGACACGAAACGGACCGTGAGGTCACGGTCGGTCCAGGCGCGCAGCACCTCGTACGCCATGGCGGGGCCCAGGTCGGAGCCGCCGATGCCGATGTTGACGACGTTGCGGATGCGCTTGCCGGTGTGGCCGGTCCATTCGCCGGAGCGGACCCGGCCGGCGAAGTCGGCCATCCTGTCGAGGACGGCGTGCACGGCCGGGACGACGTTCTCCCCGTCGACCTCGATCACCGCGTCCCGGGCGGCCCGGAGCGCGGTGTGCAGCACGGCCCGGTTCTCGGTGGTGTTGATCTTCTCGCCGCGGAACATGGCGTCCCGGAGGCCGGACACGCCGGTGGACTCGGCCAGTTCGCGCAGCAGCCGCAGGGTCTCGTCCGTGACCAGGTGCTTGGAGTAGTCGACGTACAGGTCACCGACCCGGAGGGTGTACCCGGTGCCGCGGCCGGGGTCGGCGGCGAACAGCTCGCGCAGCCCCACCTCACCGAGCTCCTCGCGGTGCTTGGCCAGTGCGGTCCACTCGGGCGTCTGGTTGAGCCTCGTACGGCCGTCTGCGTTCATCTCGGACTTCAGCCTTCTTCCTTGGGTGTCCGCTGTGCCGGCTGTTCCCAACCTAATTGATCAGCGGTGAAGAAGGCCGAGGGAGTCCGGAGTGCGAACGCGCCCGGTGGAGAGGCCCGGAACCTGCCCGGCCGGCCTAGATCTCTCCTCGCAGCTTGGCGAGCGCCTCGGCGAGGATCGCCTCGCCGTCCGCGTCACTGCGACGCTCCCGCACATAGGCGAGGTGGGTCTTGTAGGGCTCGGTGCGCGGCGGGTCCGGGGGGTTGTCGCGGTCCTGCCCGGCCGGAAATCCGCAGCGGGGGCAGTCCCAGGTATCGGGCACCTGCGCGTCGCTTGCGAAGCTCGGCTGTGTCTCGTGCCCGTTGGAGCACCAGAAGGAGATGCGCAGCCGCGGCGCGGACTCGCCGCGCTCGGCCTCGCCCATCGGCCCCGCCCCGACCCGGCTTCCCCGGATCGCGTTGCCACTTGCCACGGTTGTAACTCCCTGCGTGATGGTGCCGCGAAGCGAGTCGGCCTTCCGCTTCGCTGCGAGCGCCTCAGTCTACGTAAGGCCCAACGCGCGTCCAGTGATAGGAGTTACCTTCCCTCGCATCCAGACGCAAGCCCCATGATAGGCCGCGCTCAGCTGCGCGTACCGAACATGGGGCCTTACGTGGAAATGCGAGCGGAATTCGCCCTGGGTCAGTTGTTCACCTTCATCGTGATGCCGAGCACCACGATGCACGCGAACCAGAGCAGACCGACCACGACGGTGATCCGGTCGAGGTTGCGCTCGGCGACCGAGGAGCCGCCGACGGAGGACTGCATGCCACCACCGAACATGTCGGAGAGGCCGCCGCCCTTCCCCTTGTGCATCAGCACCAGCAGCATCAGCAGCAGGCTGAAGACGATCAGGGCGATGGAGAACCCCATAACCACGGCTGGACCAACTTCCTCGGACTCGGATGGACGACGCGGGGCCCAGCACACTGCTGGACCCCGCAAGGGTACGACGGATCGCCGCTACGGCATACTCACTGGTCGCGGAAACGAACGATCTTGACGAACTCGTCGGCGTCCAGGGCGGCGCCGCCGACCAGGGCACCGTCGATGTCGGCCTGCGCCATGATCTCGGCGACGTTGCCGGACTTGACCGAGCCGCCGTACTGGATGCGGACCCGGTCGGCCAGCTCCTGGGTGTAGAGCTCGGCGATCTTGCCGCGGATGGCGGCGCAGACCTCCTGGGCGTCCTCGGCGCCGCAGACCTTGCCGGTACCGATGGCCCACACCGGCTCGTAGGCGATCACGATCGTCCCGGCCTGCTCGGCCGGGAGGTCCTTCAGACCGCCCTCGACCTGGGCGAGGGTGTGGCCGACGTGGTTGCCCGCCTCGCGCACCTCCAGCTCCTCGCCGACGCAGAGGATGGGGGTGATGCCGTGCTTGTAGGCGGCCTTCACCTTGGCGTTCACGATCTCGTCGGTCTCGGCGTGGTACTGCCGGCGCTCGGAGTGACCGATCGCCACGTAGGTGCACTTCAGCTTGGCCAGCATGGGGCCGGAGATCTCACCGGTGTAGGCGCCGCCGTCGTGCGCCGAGATGTCCTGGGCGCCGTACTTGATCTTCAGCTTGTCGCCGTCGACGAGCGTCTGCACGGAGCGCAGGTCGGTGAAGGGCGGCAGGACGGCGACCTCGACGGCCTCGTGGTCCTTGTCGGCCAGGGCGAAGGCGAGCTTCTGGACGTGGGCGATGGCCTCGAGGTGGTTGAGGTTCATCTTCCAGTTGCCGGCCATCAGCGGCGTGCGGCCGTTTTCCAGTGCGGTCATGTGAGGGTCAGTCCTCCAGTGCGGCGAGGCCGGGGAGCGTCTTGCCCTCGAGGTATTCGAGGGAGGCGCCGCCTCCGGTCGAGATGTGGCCGAATGCCTGCTCGTCGAAGCCCAGGGTACGGACTGCGGCGGCGGAGTCCCCGCCACCCACCACGGTGAAGCCCGGGGAGTCGACGAGGGCCTGGGCGACCGCCTTGGTGCCCTCGGCGTAGTCGGGGTGCTCGAAGACGCCCATGGGGCCGTTCCAGAAGACGGTGGCGGCGTCGGCGAGCTTCGAGGCGTACAGCTTGCGGGTCTCGGGACCGATGTCCAGACCCATGTGACCGGCCGGGATGGCGTCCGCGGCGACGGTGGTGGGGTTGGCCGGCGCCTTGGTCTTCATGTCGGGGAACTCGGCCGCGACCAGTGTGTCGACCGGCAGGACCAGTTCGACGCCGGTCTTCCCGGCGCGCTCCAGGTACTCCCGTACGACGGGGATCTGGTCCTCCTGCAGCAGGGACGTGCCGATCTCGTGGCCCTGGGCCCTGAGGAAGGTGTACGCCATGCCGCCGCCGATGAGGATGCGGTCGGCCCTGCCGAGCAGTTGGTCGATGACGGCGAGCTTGTCGGAGACCTTGGCGCCGCCGAGGGCGACCACGTAGGGCCGCTGGACGTCGTCGGTGAGCTTCTTCAGCACGCCGACCTCGGTGGCGATGAGGTGTCCGGCGTAGTGCGGCAGCCGTGCCGGGAGGTCGAAGACCGAGGCGTGCTTACGGTGCACCGCGCCGAAGCCGTCACCCACGTACACATCGGCGAGGGCGGCCAGCCGGTCGGCGAAGGCACCGCGCTCGGCGTCGTCCTTGCTGGTCTCGCCGGCGTTGAAGCGCAGGTTTTCGATGACCGCGACCTGTCCGTCGGCGAGGCCGGCGACGGTGGCACCGGCGGACTCGCCGACGGTGTCGTTCGCGAAGGCCACGTCGGCGCCGAGGAGTTCACCGAGGCGCGCGGCGGCCGGAGCGAGGGAGAAGGCGGGGTCGGGGGCGCCCTTGGGGCGGCCCAGGTGCGAGGCCACGACCACGCGGGCGCCCGCCCCGGCGAGTGCCTCGACGGTGGGCACCACGGCGCGGATACGGCCGTCGTCGGTGATGGTGGTGCCGTCCAGCGGCACGTTGAGGTCGGCGCGGACGAAGACCCGCTTGCCCGCGACACCTTCGGAGAGGAGTTCGTCGATCGTCTTCATAGGGGCTCCCTGGCTAGAGCTCGCAGCTCGTGTTCGCTCGTGATCGCTCGTGATCGAAAGAGGGCGACTGTTCCGATACGTGCGTCAGGGCTCGGCCCGCGCGTCGCCGCACCGGCCGAGCCCTGCACTCATATCAGGTCGCCTGCTCCACGATCAGAGCTGGTTGCCCACGAAGACCGTCAGGTCGACGAGACGGTTGGAGTAGCCCCACTCGTTGTCGTACCAGCCGATGACCTTCACGCTCTTGCCGTCCTGGACCATGGTCAGGGACGAGTCGAAGGTGCAGGATGCCGGGGCGTTGACGATGTCGGAGGAGACGATCGCGTCCTCGGTGTACTCGAGGTAGCCCTTCAGCTCGCCCTCGGCGGCCTTCTGGAAGGCGGCGTTGACCTCTTCCGTGGTGACCTCGCGGGAGAGCTCGACGACCAGGTCGGTGACGGAACCGGTCGGAACCGGAACGCGCATGGCCATGCCGTCCAGCTTGCCCTTGAGCTGCGGCAGCACCAGGGCGGTGGCCTTCGCGGCACCGGTGGTGGTCGGGATGATGTTCTCGGCGGCGGCACGCGCGCGACGCAGGTCCTTGTGCGGGAAGTCCAGGATGCGCTGGTCGTTGGTGTACGCGTGCACCGTCGTCATCAGGCCCTTGACGATGCCGAAGTTCTCGTCGAGCACCTTCGCCATCGGCGCCACACAGTTGGTGGTGCACGAGGCGTTGGAGATGACGTGGTGGTTCGCCGGGTCGTACTGGTCATGGTTGACGCCCATGACGAGGGTGATGTCCTCGTTCTTCGCCGGGGCGGAGATGATGACCTTCTTGGCGCCGCCGGTGATGTGCTTCCCGGCGTCTTCCTTCTTGGTGAAGATGCCGGTCGACTCGATGACGATGTCGACGCCCAGCTCGCCCCACGGGATGTCGGCGGGGTTGCGCTCGGAGAGGACCTTGACCGTCTTGCCACCGACGGTGATGGTGTCCTCGGTGTGCGAGACCTCCTGCTTGAGGCGGCCCAGAACGGTGTCGTACTTCAGCAGGTGTGCCGTGGTCGCCGTGTCACCCAGGTCGTTGACGGCCACGATCTCGATGTCGGCGCCCTGCTCCAGCAAAGCGCGGAAGTAGTTGCGGCCGATGCGGCCAAACCCGTTGATGCCTACGCGGATCGTCACGAACCGATCTCCTCGTTGGTACGCCGGCTCTGACGCCGGCGAGCTGTATTTGGGATGTCCCCGACCACTGCCGACCCTACCTCTCCGGCGCCCCGGCCGTGACATCGAGTTGCCCCATACCCGGCAGTGCGGTACCTACCCGCCAGTAGGGCAGGTACCGCCACTTACCGATGGACCCTTCTCACCCCATCTCGCTACGGCAAGTCGGTCCGTGTTGACGTGCGGTGTCACCCGTCGAGGGCGGCCAGCGCCTTCCTCAGCAACGCGGACCGGTCGGCCGCCGACGTCAGGTGCTCCAGGCCGAATCCCAGCAGCACGGTGTCGTCGGTGGTGACCGCGCCATGGGTCCGGAACAGCGCTCCGGTGCGTGTCCAGTCCTTCAGTACGGGCGGGCTGCCCGCGGGCGGTCCGGACGCCTTCCAGACGCCGAGCGAGGTCTCGAAGCCCTCGGTCCCGGTGGCCGTGCCGCCGACGACCAGGGAGGCCTCGTCGGCGAGGACGCCGTGGCCGCCGCTGCCCGGGTCGGTGACATAGGTGAGGGACACCTCGACCGTCTTCCCGGCGTAGGCGCTCAGGTCGAACTCCACCTGCTGCCAGCCGCCGGAGGATCCGGTGAGGCTGTTCCAGGAGCCGGTGGTGCCGCTCGCGGTGCAGCCGTCGTCGGCGAGGGTCAGGTAGTGCTCCAGCCAGGGATGCCCGCCGATGTAGAAGCCGGCCGCGCACTCGGCCGGCACGGTGCTGCGGGTGGCGCCCCCGGCCTCGGGCAGGGTCGTCCAGTCGTCGGCGCCGGTGGTGTGCGCCTCGACGATGACGTTGTCGTATCCGGGCTCGGTGTCCCACAGCAGCCGGGTGCGCAGGGCGGGCTGCTCGGCCGCGGCGGTGCCGGTGAGGTCGACGGTGCGGGTGAGGCGCTTGTAGGCGTCGTCGGTGTGTACGGCGGCGGCCATGTACGAGCCGGCGTAGGGCCCGTAGGGGTTGACCGTCCCGGGGAACTGTCCGGCTCCGGCGCTCGCGAACCGCGGGTACTGCTCGGCGGGCAGTTCGTCGGAGGTGACGCCGTAGGTGCCGGCCCGGTCCAGCGGGTTGCCGGGCACGTCGCCGAGCGGGCCGGTGAAGCCGCTCAGCCCGCCGGCGCCGGTGAAGCCGGTGGCCCCCGGGGTCGAGGTGCGGCTGTAGGCGCCCAGGTAGTACTGGCTGAAGTCGTCGGAGAGGGTGCCGCCGCCGAGGTCGACGCTGCCGCCCGCCTGTTCGCCCGCCTCGATCAGCCGGCCTCCCTCGTTGAGGAAGGCCCGCAGCTGGAGCTGGGTGGCGACGCCCGGGGTGGCCGCACCGGTGTGGTGCACGACCGTGCGGAAGTGGCTCAGCACGCCGAGCGCGTCCGGGGCGCCCTGCTCGGCGACGTCCCAGACCGCCGCGCGGCGGCCGCCGGCCTTCAGCGCGTCGACATACGTCTGCGTCTGTGTCGCCTTCGCGCCCTCCTCGGAGACGACGAGAACGTCCGCGCGGGGGCGTTCGGCCACGGTGTAGGTGAAGCGCTCGCTCACGCTCTTCTCACCCCGGCGGACCTCGCCGGTGAACCACACCTCGACCCTGTCTCCGGGCCCGCCGTGCCTCACCTTCGCCCGGTACTCGTCGAAGTAGAGGTTGTCCTCCCCGCCGTACCGCTCGCCGCCCTTGAAGCGCCTGAGATCCACGTCGTGCGTACGGCCGTTGTTGACGCGGTACTTCAGCTCCTTGTCGCGTACGGCCCTGCGTGCGACGACGGAGACCTCCTGGCCGGAGCCGCGCGCGTACGACGTGCCGAAGGCGGCCGGGGTGAAGTCCGCGGCCTCGAGGCCGACCGCGGAGGACGGCCGGTCGGGGTGCGAGGCGGACTCGGCGACGGAGAGCGCGAACGGGATGTTCTTGGCGAACTCCTGCTGGATCAGTCTCTCGTCGTCGGGGAAGTTGAAGCCCGACCGGCAGTCGCCCGCGTTCCACTCGTCGTCGGGGTCCGTCTCGGAGACGGTCTGACAGGTCGACATCTCGGGGGTGAACATCGCCATGCCGTTGACGTTGGCCGCGTGGCCGTCGGCCTCGCCGTTGGTGGTGTACAGCTCCGAGGAGAGCTGCGGGTGGTAGCCGGGGATCGCGGAGTTGCCGGGCGTCCCGGCGAGAGCCTCGTAGAGGACGTCGTCGGGGGTGGGCGTGGCGACCTGCCAGCCCACTCCGTAGAGGAGGAGCTCGGCCGCGGAGTGGTAGTTGATGCCGTACGTGAAGCCGATGCGCTTCTGGAAGGCGTCGATGGCCTTGGTCTCGGGCTCGGAGCCGGGGCTCGCGCCGCGGTAGGTCTGGCTGGTGGGGTTGGGGGACGAGCCCTCGTCGTCGTAGCCCCACTTGTAGGCGAAGTTGCGGTTGAGGTCGACGCCGTCACCGGTACCGATGACGCCGTCGCCGTTGACGTCCCGCAGGTTCTTGCGCCACAGGCGGTTGGCGTCGTCGGCGAAGGTGTGGTCGTAGCCGTCGGGGTTGGCGGACAGGACGAACCACAGTTCGGTGGTGTCGACGATCTTCTTGATCCGCTTGTCCGTCCGGTACGTGTCCAGGTAGTGGTGCATCAGCCGCCGGGTCATCTCCGGGGTGATCCACTCACGCGCGTGCTGGTTGGACATGTAGAGGACGGCCGGCTTGGAGCCGTCCTTGGTCTTCCCTGCCTTCTTGGTGAGCTTCAGGGCGAGGATGTCCTGGCCCCGCACCGTCTTTCCGATGGAGACGACCTTGGTGAGGCCGGGGTGCTCCCGCGCGGTGCGGAAGATCTCCTCCTTGAGTCCGCCCTTCGCGCCGTACGGGCGGAACACGCCCTCGGCGGCGTCCTCGACCCGGGCCTCCGCACGGGCGGAGAGGGTGTGCTCGGTCAGGTCGACGCCCTGTCTCTCCAGCTTCTGCGCCTGTCCGTCGGTGAGGTAGACCTCGACGGTGGCGGTGCCCTTGTCGGGCACCCGCTCGCCGAGTTCGTGACCGTCCTGTCCGGCCGCCAGGAGCAGGGACACCTGCTTCTTGGTGACGTCGGCGCGGAAGACCTTGACCGCCTCGGGGTCGGAGGCCGCGGGGCCCGCGGGCTGTGCCTGGGCGGTGGGTGCGAAGCCCACTCCGCCGATCAGGAGCGTGCCGACAGCGAGGATCGATCTCGCTCTGTGTCTCATGAGCCCCCCAGAGAGTGGTCCGCCACAGCGGCGAACAGATGCCAGGCTCATGACACAACATGATCGAGTCAAGGGTGCCGCGGCGACACACGAGCACCGGCGCCGGTCACCCAAGTGGGCGCCGACGCCGGAGTGCTGATCGGCCGTCAGGCGATGCGGGCCGTCAGACGACGAGCTTGTCGTCCAGATCCTCACCGATGTTGGCGTCCGTGCCCGGGATGCCGAGGTCGGAGGCGCGCTTGTCGGCCATGGCCAGCAGCCGGCGGATCCGGCCGGCCACGGCGTCCTTGGTGAGCGGCGGGTCGGCGAGCGCGCCCAGCTCCTCCAGGGACGCCTGCTTGTGCTCCATGCGCAGCCGGCCGGCCGCGGCGAGGTGCTCGGGGACGTCGTCGCCGAGGATCTCCAGCGCGCGCTGGACCCGGGCACCGGCCGCGACGGCCGCGCGGGCGGAGCGGCGCAGGTTGGCGTCGTCGAAGTTGGCCAGCCGGTTCGCCGTGGCGCGCACCTCGCGACGCATCCGCCGCTCCTCCCAGGCCAGCACCGACTCGTGCGCGCCGAGCCGGGTGAGCAGCGCGCCGATCGCGTCGCCGTCGCGGACCACGACCCGGTCCACACCGCGCACCTCGCGCGCCTTGGCGGCGATGTGCAGCCGGCGGGCGGCACCGACCAGGGCGAGCGCGGCCTCGGGGCCGGGGCAGGTCACCTCCAGGGAGGAGGATCGGCCGGGCTCCGTGAGGGACCCGTGCGCCAGGAACGCGCCGCGCCAGGCCGCCTCGGCGTCACAGGTGGCCCCCGAGACCACCTGCGGGGGCAATCCGCGGATCGGGCGGCCCCGGCCGTCCACCAGCCCGGTCTGGCGGGCCAGCTGGTCGCCGCCCGCCACCACCCGGACGACGTAACGCGAGCCGCGGCGCAGTCCGCCCGGCGCCATCACGATCAGTTCGGAGCTGTGACCGAAGATCTCCAGGATGTCCCGCTTGAGCCGGCGCGCCGCCATCGCGGTGTCCAGCTCCGCCTCGATCACGATGCGCCCGCTCACCAGGTGGAGGCCGCCGGCGAACCGCAGAATGGCGGAGACCTCCGCCTTTCTGCAGCAGGTACGGGTGACGGGGAGCCGGCTGATCTCATCCTTCACCGCTGCCGTCATCGCCATGGGCCGATCCTTCCATGCATCCGAAAAATACGGTCGTACGCGGCGGCCAACAGCTCCGGGTCGTGCCGGGGGCTTCCGTCGGGCCGGGCCACGGGGGCCAGCTCGACCGCGGCGCCGAACCGCTTGGCGGCATCGGTCATCGCATCGCGGTCGGGCACGGCGGCCTCGTCGGCCAGCACCACGTCCAGGGCGAGTTTAGGGGCGTGTCGTCCCAAAACCTCCAAATGACGCTGCGGAGAGAAGCCCTCGGTTTCTCCCGGCTGCGGCGCGAGGTTCAGCGAGAGCACTCGCCGGGCCTTCGTCCCGATGAGGGCGTCCAGCAGTTCGGGCACGAGCAGATGCGGAATGACGGAGGAGAACCAGGAGCCGGGGCCGAGCACCACCCAGTCCGCGTCGAGGACCGCCTCCACCGCCTCCGGGACGGCCGGCGGGTCGTTCGGTACGAGGTGCACGGACTGCACCTCGCCGGGGGTGAGGGCGACGGTGGCCTGTCCGCGGACGGTGTCGATCTCCTCGGGCCGCTCCGGGTCGTGGCCCTTGACGAGGGCCTGGAGCTCCAGCGGTACGGCGGACATGGGCAGTACGCGCCCGTGCGCGCCGAGCAGCCGGCCCACCAGGTCCAGCGCCTGGACGTGGTCGCCGAGCTGCTCCCACAGGGCGACGATCAGCAGATTGCCGACCGCGTGCTCGTGCAGATCGCCGTGGGACTGGAAGCGGTGCTGGATGACGCGCGCCCAGGTCTGGCCCCAGTCGTCGTCCCCGCACAGCGCGGCCAGGGCTTTGCGCAGGTCGCCGGGGGGCAGCACCCCCAGTTCGTCGCGCAGGCGTCCGCTGGAGCCGCCGTCGTCGGCGACGGTGACGACGGCGGTGAGGTCGCCGGTGATCCGGCGCAGGGCGGCGAGTGAGGCGGACAGGCCCATGCCGCCGCCGAGGGCGACGACCTTGGGCTGGGCGCCTCTGCGGCGCGGTCTCGCGCCACGGGTTTCGACCGGGCGGCCGACGCGGCCCTCGGGGACCGCTCTGCGCAGCCGGCTCAGCCGCGGAGTACGTCGTGTCATTCCCGTCCCATGTCCCGGTGGACGACCACCGTCTCCACACCCTCGGCCACGAGCCGGGCGGCGAGTTTCTCCGACATGGCGACCGAACGGTGCTTGCCGCCCGTGCAGCCCACGGCGATGGTCACATAGCGCTTGCCCTCACGGCGGTAGCCGGCGGCGATCAGCCGCAGCATCTCGGCGTACCGGTCGAGGAACTCCTTGGCACCCGGCTGGTTGAAGACGTACGCCGCCACCTCCTCGTTGAGGCCGGTGAACGGGCGCAGCTCGGGGACCCAGTGCGGGTTGGGCAGGAATCGCATGTCCACGACCAGGTCGGCGTCGACCGGGAGGCCGTACTTGAAGCCGAAGGACATGACCGTGGCCCGCAGCTCGGGCTCCTCCTCGCCGGCGAACTGGGCGTCCATCTTGGCGCGCAGTTCGTGCACATTGAGGCTGGACGTGTCGATCACCAGGTCGGCGTCGCCGCGAAGCTCGCGCAGCAGCTCCCGCTCGGCGGCGATACCGTCGACGATGCGGCCGTCGCCCTGGAGGGGGTGCGGGCGGCGCACCGACTCGAAGCGGCGCACCAGGGCCTCGTCGGAGGACTCCAGGAAGACGGTGCGCCGGGTGACGCCCCGCCCTTCGAGGTCGGCGAGGGACTCGCGCAGATTGTCGAAGAAGCGCCGGCCACGGACGTCGACGACGACCGCGATCCGCGCCACGTTGCCCTGGGAGCGCGCACCGAGCTCCACCATGGTGGGGATCAGCGCGGGCGGCAGGTTGTCCACGACGAACCAGCCCAGGTCCTCCAGACACTTCGCGGCCGTCGAACGGCCGGCCCCGGACATGCCGGAGATGATCACCAGCTCCGGGATGGCCGCCTCGGACGTCCCGGCCTGTTCCTTGCCCGTTTCCACCTGTGCTCCGTTGTTCCGGCGGGCGCTCCCGCGGGTTTCGGTCCCGCCAGTGTGCTGGCGCGCCCCGTCCTGCTCTGCCGCGGGCCCTGTCTCGTGCTCCGTCATCGTTCCTGCCCCCGTCGTTCGTCCGGGGCACCCGTGGACACGGGCTCCCCGGGATAACCCGTCGCCTGCCCGGGTTCTTCGGTGTCATCCATGATCTCGCCCGTCGCCGTGTTCACGGCTGGGGCGGCGGGTACCGTCTGAGCGAGGGCCCCGGCGATCGTCTCGGCCGTCTTGCGGCCTATGCCCGGAACCTCGCGGATCTGGTCGATTGTCGCCGATCGCAGCTTCTTCAACGAACCGAAGTGCTTGAGCAGCGCCTGCTTGCGGGTCTCGCCGAGGCCGGGTACGTCGTCCAGCGGGCTGGAGCGGAAGCGCTTGGCGCGCTTGGCGCGCTGGTAGGTGATCGCGAAGCGGTGCGCCTCGTCGCGAACCCGCTGGAGCAGGTAGAGGCCCTCGCTGGTACGGGGCAGCACCACCGGGTCGTCGTCGCCCGGCAGCCAGACCTCCTCCAGCCGCTTGGCGAGGCCGCACACGGCGATGTCGTCGATGCCGAGCTCGTCCAGCGCCCGCCGGGCCGCCGCGACCTGCGGGGCACCGCCGTCGACCACCACGAGCTGGGGCGGGTAGGCGAAACGCCTGGGACGGCCGTCGTCCTCGGTGAGTGTGTTCGCGGGCGGTTCGGCCAGACCTCCGGCCGGTGTGCGAGCACCGGGGTCCTCGCCGTCGGTCCACTCCCCCGTGCGCTCCTTCTCCGCCAGATAGCGCCGGAAGCGGCGGGTGATCACCTCGTGCATCGAGCGGACGTCGTCCTGTCCGGCGAAGCCCTTGATCTGGAAGCGCCGGTACTCGCTCTTGCGGGCCAGTCCGTCCTCGAAGACGACCATGGAGGCCACCACGTCGTCACCCTGGAGGTGCGAGATGTCGTAGCACTCGATCCTGAGCGGGGCGCTGTCCAGCTCCAGGGCGTCGGTGATCTCCTCCAGCGCGCGCGAGCGCGTGGTCAGGTCGGAGGCCCGCTTGGTCCTGTGCAGCACGAGGGCCTGCTGGGCGTTGCGCTCCACCGTCTCCATCAGGGCCTTCTTGTCCCCCCGCTGCGGGATGCGCAGGGACACGTTCGATCCTCGCCGCCCGGTGAGCCACTGCTGGACCGGCTCCACCGGGTCCGGCAGGGCGGGGACCAAGACCTCCCTGGGGACCGCGTCACCGGTCTCCTCGCCGTAGAGCTGCTGCAGGGCGTGCTCGACCAGGGCGCCGGTGGTGACCTCCTCGACCTTGTCGGTGACCCAGCCGCGCTGGCCGCGCACGCGTCCGCCGCGCACGTGGAAGATCTGAACGGCCGCCTCCAGCTCGTCCTCGGCGACCGCGATCAGATCGGCGTCGGTCGCGTCGGCGAGCACGACCGCGTTCTTCTCCATGGCCTTCTTCAGGGCCCCTATGTCGTCACGCAGGCGTCCGGCCCGCTCGTACTCCATCTCCTCGGCCGCCTCCGTCATCCGCCTCTCCAGACGGCGGAGGTAGGTGCCCGTGCGGCCGGCCATGAAGTCGCAGAACTCCTCGGCCAGTTCCCGGTGGTCCTCGGCGGAGACCCGGTCCACACAGGGTGCCGAGCACTTGTCGATGTAGCCGAGCAGACACGGCCGGCCGGTGCGGGCGGCGTTCTTGAAGACTCCCGCCGAGCAGGTGCGGACCGGAAAGACGCGCAGCATCAGGTCCACCGTGTCGCGGATCGCCCACGCGTGCGCGTACGGACCGAAGTAGCGGACGCCCTTCTTCTTGTGACCGCGCATCACCTGCACGCGCGGGAACTCCTCGTTCATCGTCACCGCGAGGTACGGGTAGCTCTTGTCGTCGCGGTACTTGACGTTGAACCGGGGGTCGTACTCCTTGATCCAGGAGTACTCCAGCTGGAGCGCCTCCACCTCCGTGGACACCACCGTCCATTCCACGGACGCGGCCGTGGTCACCATGGAGCGCGTGCGGGGGTGCAGCCCGGCCAGGTCCTGGAAGTAGTTCGCCAGGCGCTGGCGCAGGCTCTTCGCCTTTCCGACGTAGATCACCCGGCGGTGCTCGTCGCGGAACCGGTAGACCCCCGGCGAGTCGGGGATCTCACCCGGTTTGGGGCGGTAGCTGGAGGGGTCGGCCATGTCTCACACCCTACTGGCGGGGACCGACAGCGCGGCGGGGCTGTGGACAGGCGGAGGTCGACGGGGCGCGGATGGGGTTACGGCGGGTGGGAAGCGGGAAGGTGAGGGTTCCGTCCCTCAGGCGATCGGCGGACGGTGATGTGGGCGGTCACGAGTCGGAGGGCTGGTCGGATGCGACAGACGCGGATCGAGAAACCACGACGACCGGCCCGGACCCGCCGGTATACGGACGAGACGTCCGCGCTCCTCGAATCGCTCGACCCACGCGATCCGGACATCGTGCGGGCGAAGCGCCTGCGGTCGCGCCCTCAGGAGCAGGACGGAGCCGACGGCTCCTAGCCAGGACGAAAACCGCATCACGGTACGTGCCCCGGGGGCCGTGCCGGCCCGAGGGCCGGTGCGGCCCCCGGCAGGTGTGCGCCGCTGTTGGGCTCCAGGTGTTGTCCGGACTTGGTCAACACGCTTCAATGCGGGGGAACTCGGGGCCCTGAACGACGGCGTACGGATGTGAAGGCTCCGCCGCGCCGACGGGGGCGGACCCCGGGGTGCCCCGCGCGAACGGTCTGACCAGCCGTTGTGGACATATACAGAAAGGCCCCTGCATGCCGCACGCCACACAGCACGCGGACGTCGCCACCGCGGAACTGGACTCGGCCCTGCGTGGCGGCCCGTTCCACGTCGCCCTGCGCGCCGCGATAGCCGCGCGGGGACTGCCGTTGCAGCGGGTGCAGCACCACCTGTCGCGCCACGGCGTGAAGGTGGGCGTCACCAGCCTGAGCTACTGGCAGCAGGGCGCCCGGCGTCCGCAGCGCCCGGAGTCGCTGCGTGCCGTCCGGGCCCTGGAGGAGATCCTGCAACTGCCGGAGGAGTCACTGATCCGGCTGCTCGCCGAGTCGGACGAACGCACGGTGAACCGTCGCTCCCCCGGCCGTTCCTACCGCTCCCTGGTGGAGGCCTCGGGCGCCCTGGAACGCCTGCTGGCCGAGTTCGGCACTCCTCGCGACGGCGGACTGCACACCCTGGGACACCACGAACGGGTGCGGATCGGAGCACACCGCGAACTGGCGCAGTGCGAGTCCCACCACATCGTGCGGGCCCACCGGGACGGCGTGGACCGCTATGTGGCCGTCCACCGCGGCGACCCCGGCTCCGCGCCGGAGCGGATGACCGTGCACGCCCTGGAGAACTGCCGTACCGGGCGCGTTCGCCGGCACCACGACACCGGTGTGCTCGCCGCCGAGCTGCTCTTCGACACCAGGCTGCGGGCCGGCGACACCTTCCTCTTCCGCTACGCCGTCGAGGACGGCACTGCCGGGGTCTCGCGCGAGTACGTGCGCGGGGCGGACTCCCCCGGCGGCCAGTACGCGCTCCAGGTGTGCTTCGACCCCGGAGCGCTCCCCGTTCGTTGCCACCGGTTCACCCAGCATTCGACGGCGGCACCGCGCGGAGGGCGCCAGGACCTGCCGCTCAGGGGGCAGCACCACTCGGTGCACCTCGTGGAACCGCGCGTGCGGTCGGGTTACATGGGGATCGCCTGGGACTGGGAGTGACTCCGGTCAGACCTGGGGACTGGCGACCAGCGTGCCGTTCTTCACCTCGACGGTCACCGCATTCAGGGGCGCCACGGCCGGCTCGCGCAGCACCTTGCCGGTGGTGACGTCGAACTCGCTGCCGTGACACGGGCAGACCAGCTTCGTCCCGTCCAGCTCGTTGATGGGGCAGCCCGCGTGTGTGCAGAGGGTGTCGTACGCCTTGAGGGTGCCGTCACCGCTCCGGCTGACCACCACATTGTGGTCCCGGTACAGCTTCGCGCCGCCCTTGCCGACCTCGCTCTCCGGTCCGAGCTCGACGGGCCCGCTCAGCGGGGCGGGCCTGTCGTCGCCGCCCTTGCACGCGGTGAGCCCCAGTGCTGCGACGGGAGTGAGGGCCGCGCCTCGCAGAACGGTACGGCGGCTCGCGACGGGTCGGGCGGACATGAGAGCTCCACTGGTGAAACGGCAGCAGACGGGGGTCACCAGGGACGATACCGGGAACGCCCGGGCCGGCCGCGCGCGGGTGACCCGCCTCCGCCTCACCGCCACCGCGGGCAGTCGTGCCGCAGGGCGGCACGGGTGGGCGCGACGGCACCCCGCAAAGCACCGGGCTGCGCAGACGCCCCCCGCCCAGCGCCGGCACTACGTAAACGTTTACGCAAGCGTTTACGCACACCGCCCGCATGGGTTACGGTGCCCACCAACCCGTAGGTGACGGCAGGAAACGAGCGCCCCGATGGCAACCATGGCCGACGTGGCCCGCAGCGCAGGCGTCTCCGTCGCGACCGTCTCGCACGTCCTCAACGAGACCCGCCCGGTACTCCCGCGCACCCGCCAGGCCGTCCTCGACGCCGTCGAGGAACTCGGCTACACCCCCAACACCCTGGCCCGCTCCCTGGTGACGTCCCGGACCCGGTCGATCGGCCTGGCGGTGTCGGCGATCAGCAACCCGTACTTCACGGAGATCCTGCAGGGTGTCGAGGCCGCGGCCCTGGAGCACGGCTACAGCCTCCTCATCACCGACCCGCACGACGACCCGGCACACGAGCGCAAGGTCGTCCAGTTGCTGCACGAGCGCCGGGTGGACGGCATGATCATCGCGCCGTCGGCTCAGCCGCGCGAGCTCCTCGCCTACCTGGGACGCCACCAGGTACCCACCGTGTTCCTCGACCGGCTGGTCGACGCGCCCCGGAACGGAGACGGGCTCCGCTTCGACCAGGTCTGCGCCGAGAGCACAGAACCGACAGCCCGTCTGGTGACCCACCTCGCCGGGCTCGGCCACCGTCGGATCGGCCTGGTCGCGGGGCTGCCGGGGCTCAGCACGACCACCGAGCGGATCACCGGCTACCGGCACGGGCTGGCGGCGGCCGGTCTTCCGTACGACGAACGGCTCCTGGTGCACGGCGACTCCGAGACGGCCGGGGCGCAGCGGGCCACTGCCGGTCTGCTGGCCCTCGGCGCACCGCCCACCGCACTGGTCACCGCCAACAACGCCATGACGATCGGCGCGCTGCGCGCCCTGCGGGACCGCGGACTGTCCGTGCCCGAGGACATCGCTCTGTGTTGCTTCGACGACTTCGCCTGGGCGGACCTGTTCTCGCCCCGCCTCACGGCCGTCGCCCAGCCCAGCAGGGAGATCGGCGCCCGGGCCGTACGCGTGCTGCTGGAACGCCTCGCCGAACCGGACCGGCCCGCTCGGACAGAACAGCTCCCCTGCGCCCTGGTGCACCGCACGTCCTGCGGCTGCCCGAACAACCCGATCACCCCGACCGAGCAACCCGATCGGCCCGACCGCCCCGGAGAAGGGAACCCCTCGTGATCGTCGTAGCAGGTGAGGCACTGATCGACCTGGTACCGCAGGGCGCGGGTGCGCTGGCGGCGCTGACGCCGGCGCTCGGCGGCGGGCCCTTCAACACGACGGTGGCGCTGGGCCGCCTGGGCTCCCCCACCGCCTTCTGTTCCCGGGTGTCCCGTGACGCCTTCGGTGAGGCGCTGCTGGACCGGCTGCGGGAGACCGGGGTGGACGTGTCGCCGGTTCAGCGCGGCGACGAGCCGACGACGCTCGCCGTGGCCACGGTCGGCGGGGACGGCTCGGCGGTGTACTCCTTCTACGTGGAGGGGACCGCGGACCGGCTGTTCTCGGTGCCCGAGGCGCTGCCCGCCGGTGCCCGCGCGGTGTCCTTCGGGACCTGTTCCCTCGTGCTGGAGCCGGGTGCGAGCGCTTACGAGAAGCTGATGCGCACCGCGTCCGCGCAGGGCGTGTTCACGGCACTGGACCCCAATGTCCGGCCGGGCCTGATCCCGGACGCCGACGCCTACCGGGCCCGGTTCAGGAGCTGGCTGCCGTCGGTGTCGCTGCTGAAGCTGTCCGAGGAGGACGCCCGGTGGCTCGGCGGGTCGCCGCGTCAGTGGCTGGCGGCCGGCCCGGCGGCCGTCGTGGTCACCCGGGGCGGCGACGGGCTGACCGTGTACACCAGTGAGGGCGGCGAGTACTCCGTGCCGGGCGAGCGGATCGAGGTGGTGGACACGATCGGCGCCGGTGACACGGTGAACGCGGCGCTGTTGCACGGCCTCGCGGAGCGGGACGCACTCAGTGCCGAGGGAGTGGCCTCGCTGGGCGCACAGGGCTGGGCGGGTCTGCTCGGCTTCGCGGCCCGCGCGGCGGCGATCACCTGTTCCCGCGCGGGCGCGGAACCCCCGTACGCACATGAGCTGAAGAGGGAAGGCGCCTGACGCACGCACGCGCCGCGCCACAGGGGGCATGGGCCCCCGCGCGGCTCGGCGCGTGTCCGTACGCGTCGTGACGGTCAGGCCTTGGCGGCCCGCGTCGTCTTCTTCGGGACGGCCTTGGTGACCGTCTTCCCGGCTGCGTCGCTGTCGACCGTCTTGGTGGCGGTCTTCCTGGTGCCGGCCTTGGCGGCGGCTGTCTTCTTGGCCGCCGCCCTGCGCGGGGCACGCACCTGGGTGGCGTCGCTGATCCGCTCCGCGCCGAGGACCTCCTGCAGGAACTTGCCGGTGTGGCTGGCCGGAACGCCGGCCACCTGCTCGGGAGTGCCCTCCGCGACGACCAGACCGCCGCCGGACCCGCCCTCGGGGCCCATGTCGACGACCCAGTCGGCGGTCTTGATCACGTCGAGGTTGTGCTCGATGACGATGACCGTGTTGCCCTTGTCCACCAGGCCGGACAGGACCGTCAGCAGCTTGCTGATGTCCTCGAAGTGCAGACCGGTGGTCGGCTCGTCCAGGACGTAGACCGTGCGGCCGGTGGAGCGCTTCTGCAGCTCGCTGGCGAGCTTCACCCGCTGTGCCTCGCCGCCGGAAAGGGTGGTCGCGGCCTGGCCGAGCCGCACGTAGCCGAGGCCGACGTCGTGGAGCGTCTTCATGTGGCGGGAGATCGCCGGGACGGCCTCGAAGAAGTGCATGGCCTCCTCGATCGGCATGCTCAGAACATCGGCGATGGACTTGCCCTTGTAGTGGACCTCCAGGGTCTCCCGGTTGTAGCGGGCGCCGTGGCAGACCTCGCACGGGACGTACACGTCCGGGAGGAAGTTCATCTCGATCTTGATCGTGCCGTCGCCCGCGCAGTTCTCGCAGCGGCCGCCCTTGACGTTGAAGGAGAACCGGCCCGGCATGTAGCCGCGGACCTTCGCCTCCGTCGTCTCGGCGAACAGCTTGCGGACGTGGTCGAAGACGCCGGTGTACGTCGCCGGGTTGGAGCGCGGGGTGCGGCCGATGGGGGACTGGTCGACGTGGACGACCTTGTCGACCAGGTCGTCGCCGTCGACACGCGTGTGCCGGCCGGGGACGCTGCGGGCGCCGTTCAGCTCGCGGGCCAGGTGGGTGTAGAGGATGTCGTTGACCAGCGTGGACTTGCCGGAGCCGGACACACCGGTGACCGCGGTGAACACACCCAGCGGGAAGGAGACGTCGATGTCCTGCAGGTTGTTCTCGCGGGCGCCGTGCACCGTGAGCCGGCGCGAGGGGTCGTGCGGGCGGCGGATGTCGGGCAGCGGGATGGCCTTCTTGCCGGACAGGTACTGGCCGGTCTGCGACTCGGCGTTGGCCAGCAACTCCTTGAGCGAGCCGCTGTGCACGACCTTGCCGCCGTGCTCACCGGCGCCGGGGCCGATGTCGACGATCCAGTCGGCGACCTTGATGGTGTCCTCGTCGTGCTCGACGACGATGAGCGTGTTGCCCATGTCGCGCAGCCGGACGAGGGTTTCGATCAGCCGGTGGTTGTCGCGCTGGTGCAGCCCGATGGACGGCTCGTCGAGGACGTAGAGCACGCCGACGAGTCCGGAGCCGATCTGGGTGGCCAGGCGGATGCGCTGGGCCTCACCGCCGGAGAGGGTGCCCGCCGCGCGGTTCAGCGAGAGGTAGTCCAGGCCCACGTCGACCAGGAACCGCAGCCGTTCGTTGACCTCCTTGAGCACGCGCTCGGCGATCTTCTTGTCGCGTGCGGTGAGCTTCAGCTCGCCCAGGAAGTCCGCGCAGTCGCTGATGGACATCGAGGAGACCTCGGCGATGGACTTGCCCATGACCGTGACGGCGAGGACGACCGGCTTGAGCCGGGTGCCCCCGCAGGAGGGGCAGGGCACCTCGCGCATGTAGCCCTCGAAGCGCTCGCGGCTGGCGTCGCTCTCGGCTTCGCTGTGCCGGCGCTTGACGAAGGGAACGGCGCCCTCGAAGGCCGTCGTGTACCGGCGCTCGCGGCCGTAGCGGTTGCGGTAACGGACCTCGACCTGCGTTTTGTGGCCGTGCAGCAGGGCCTTCCTGGCGCGCTGCGGCAGGCCCGCGAACGGGATGTCCGTACGGAAGCCCAGTGCGTCCGCGAGGGCGCCGATCAGACGGCCGAAGTAGTCCTTGGTGTGTCCGTGCGACCAGGGGTGGATGGCGCCCTCGTCGAGGCTCTTGTCCGGGTCGGGGACGATCAGCTCGGGGTCGACCTCCATGCGCGTGCCGATGCCGGTGCACTCGGGGCAGGCGCCGAAAGGCGAGTTGAAGGAGAAGGAGCGGGGCTCGAGCTCTTCGAAGGACAGGTCGTCGTACGGGCAGTACAGGTGCTCGGAGAACATGCGCTCGCGCTCGGGGTCGTCCTCAGGGAGGTCGACGAAGTCGAGCACGACCATGCCGCCGGACAGGCCGAGGGCGGTCTCCACGGAGTCGGTGAGGCGGCGCTTGGCGCCGTCCTTCACCGTGAGGCGGTCGACGACCACCTCGATGGTGTGCTTCTCCTGCTTCTTCAGCGTGGGCGGGCTGGAGAGCTGGACGGTCTCGCCGTCCACCCGAGCGCGGGAGTAGCCCTTGGTCTGGAGGTCGGAGAAGAGGTCGACGAACTCGCCCTTGCGCTCGCGCACCAGCGGGGAGAGCACCTGGAATCGGCTGCCCTCGGGCAGCTGCAGGACCCTGTCGACGATGGCCTGGGGCGACTGGCGGGAGATCGGCCGGGAGCACTCGGGGCAGTGCGGCTTGCCGATGCGCGCGAAGAGCAGCCGCAAATAGTCGTAGACCTCGGTGATGGTGCCGACCGTGGAGCGCGGATTGCGGGAGGTCGACTTCTGGTCGATGGAGACCGCCGGGGAGAGGCCCTCGATGAAGTCGACGTCCGGCTTGTCCATCTGGCCGAGGAACTGCCGGGCGTACGAGGAGAGCGACTCCACGTAGCGCCGCTGGCCCTCGGCGAAGATCGTGTCGAAGGCGAGCGAGGACTTGCCCGACCCCGACAGGCCCGTGAAGACGATGAGCGAGTCGCGCGGGAGGTCGAGCGAGACGTTCTTGAGGTTGTGCTCGCGCGCTCCACGGACGATGAGACGGTCGGCCACGCCGGTCCGCACCTTTCTTGAGAGAAGTGACAGGGGCGGGGCCCCCGTCCTTCTCAGACTAGGGGGAGCCACTGACAACGCCGGTTCGGATTCACGGGTTGTCAACAAACCCCGGCTCTCCAGCATGCCCGACGCCACATCCGAGCTTATAGCACGTGCATTCGATTTCGGGTCGCACTCGACCACCTTCACCTGCAGGTGCGACAGGGCTAGGGTCAGTACCATGATTGATCACGCTGATGACCTGGCGTCGGTACACGCCGCCACCGAGCGGCTGCTCACCGCGGTCGGCGCACTGGACGACGCGGCTGTGACCGAGTCGTCACGCCTGCCCGGCTGGACCCGCGGCCATGTGCTGGCCCACCTCGCCCGCAACGCGGACGCTGTGGTGAACGTTCTGGAGGGCCGTCCCATGTACGTCTCGGGCGAGGCCCGGGACGCCGACATCGAGCGGGACGCCACGCGCCCCCTCGACGTCCAGCTCGCCGACGTGCGGGAGAGCGCTGAGCGCCTCCGCGCGGTGTGCGCCGCCCCGGCGGACTGGTCGCGCACGGTGGAACTGCGCAACGGAGTCACCGACCGCGCGGAGCGGGTGCCGTTCCGGCGGTGGGTCGAGGTGGAGCTGCACCACGTGGACCTCGCGATCGGCTACGAGCTGGAAAACCTGCCGGCCACGTTCACGGAGCGGGAGATCGGGTTTCTCGCGGCGCGGTTCAGCGGCCATCAGGACGTGGCGCCGGTTTCGCTGGCCGCCGTGGACGTCGGCCGGACCTGGACGACCGGTGGCGGGGCGGACGGCGGTCCGCTCGCGGTCGAGGGGACGGCGGCCGACCTGCTGGGCTGGCTCGCCGGCCGCAGGGACGGCTCCGGGCTGGCGGTGAAGGGCGGCGGTCTTCCGCCGCTTCCCCCGCTCTGAGGTCTGTCCCCCGCCGGTTCCGGCGATAGGCTGGCGGTCATGACGTACAGCGGTCGGGTGACGGTCGGCGGCCCAGCCGACGTGCACGAACTCAAGGACCTGATGATCACGAAGGTCGCGGTCGGCCCCATGGACAACAACGCCTACCTGCTGCGTTGCCGGGCCACCGACGAGCAGTTGCTGATCGACGCGGCCAACGACGCGGAGACCCTGCTGGGCACGATCGGTGACGACGGCATCGCGTCCGTCGTCACCACCCACCGGCACGGTGACCACTGGCAGGCGCTCGCCGAGGTCGTGGCGGCCACCGGTGCCCGCACCCACGCAGGCCGGGACGACGCCGACGGAATCCCGGTGCCGACCGACGTGCTGGTCGACGACGGCGACACGATCCGCGTGGGGCGGGTGGAGCTGACCGCCCGCCACTTGGTCGGACACACACCCGGCTCGATCGCCCTGGTCTACGACGATCCCCACGGACATCCGCACGTGTTCACCGGGGATTGCCTGTTCCCGGGCGGTCCTGGGAGAACAACAGGCCCCGACGACTTCCAGTCTCTGATGTCGGGCCTGGAGAACAAGATCTTCGACGCCCTCCCGGACGAGACCTGGGTCTATCCCGGGCACGGCGACGACACCGCCCTGGGCGCGGAACGCCCGCATCTGCCGGAGTGGCGCGCGCGGGGGTGGTGACGGGCGGCGGGCGACTTCGTCATGAGCGCCCGTTGTGCGGACGGGGCTTACGCCCGGGCCAGTCCCGGGCCCGAGAGCACCGCGATCCGCTCCACGGCGAACACGTATCCCTGGACGCCGCAGCCCGCGATGACGCCGTCCGCGCGCAGCGAGACGTAGGAGTGGTGCCGGAACGACTCGCGCCGGTGGATGTTGGAGATGTGGACCTCGATCACCGGCAGCCCGTCACAGGCGTTGAGGGCGTCCAGGATCGCCACGGAGGTGTGCGAGTAGGCGCCGGGGTTGATGACGATCCCGCAGTGGTTCAGCCGGGCCTCGTGGATCCAGTCCACGAGCTGCCCCTCGTGGTTGGACTGGCGCAGGTCGACCGTGCCGTTGTGCCCGGCCGCCGCCTCGGCGCACATCACCTCGACGTCGGCGAGCGTGTCGGAACCGTAGATCTCCGGCTGGCGCTGCCCGAGCAGGTTCAGATTGGGGCCGTTGAGGATCATGATCGGGGCGTTGGCCAGGTTGCGGGGCACGGTTTCTCCGGTCCGTCGGGGTGGACGGTTCTCGACGGAACCGCTGCTCCCCCGGTTTATCACGGTGCGACGCGGGCCCGCCCGGCCCTAGCCTCCCGTCATGACGACCCCTTCGTACCCTCCCAAGCCCTCACCGGGCGACCGCGTCGCCGTGATCTCCCCCTCCTCCGGTCTTCCCGGGCTCTTCCCGCTCCCGTACGAGCTGGGTCTGGAACGGCTGCGCAAGGAGTACGGGCTGGAGCCGGTCGAGTATCCGGCGACGCGCCGGATGGGCTCCACACCCCGGGAACGTGCCGACGACATCCATGCCGCCTTCGCCGACCCGGACATCAGGGCGGTCATCGCGTCGATCGGCGGTGACGACCAGATCACCGTGGTGCCGCTGCTGGACCGGGAGTTGATCCGCGCCCACCCGAAGCCGTTCTTCGGGATGAGCGACAACACCAACCTCCTCGCCCTTCTCCGCGAGACCGGGATGGTCGCGTTCCACGGTGGGAGCGTGATGGTCGAGCTGGGCCGCCCCGGGGCGATGCACCCGCAGACCGCCGAGTCCCTGCGGGCGGCTCTGTTCACCCCGGGCCCGTACGAACTGCGCCCCGCCGAACGGTGGAACGACGTGAATCGTGACTGGGCGGACCCCGCCACGTTCGACGCGGAGCCGGAGACCCGCCCCGGCTCGGGCTGGACCTGGGTGAACGCCGACCGGGTGGTGGAGGGCCGCACCTGGGGCGGCTGTCTGGAGATCGTCGGCTGGATGCTGATGGCCGGCCGTGGGGTCGCGCGGGACCTGTCCGCGTACGAGGGCGGCGTGCTGTTCCTGGAGACCTCGGAGGAGCTGCCGAGCGGGGAGGAGGTCTTCCGAACCCTGCGGAACATGGGTGAGCGGGGACTGCTCGGACGCTTCTCGGCGCTCCTGATGGGCCGCCCGAAGACCTGGTCCTTCGAGCGGCCGAACGCTCCCGAGGAGGGTGCGGCCTACGCCGCCGAACAGCGTGCGGCCGTGACACGGGCGATGAGGACCTATGCGCCCGACACCCTCGTCGTCTTCGACGTGGACCTCGGGCACACCGATCCGCAGCTGGTGATCCCCTACGGCGGTGTGGTCCGCGTCGACGGGCCCGCCCGGCGTATCACCGTCACGTACTGACTCCGGACGGGCTGTCCCTACGGGTTGACCGCCAGTTCGAGGTAGGCGGCGAGCAGCACCAGGTGCACCCCTCCCTGGAGGGGGGTGGCCCGGCCGGGCACCACGGTCAGGGCGCTCACCACCACGGTCAGGGCGAGCAGCACCATATGGGTGTTGCCGAGGCCGAGGACGAGCGGGCCGGTGAGCCAGAGGGAGGCCAGCGCAACGGCGGGAATGGTCAGGCCGATGCTGGCCATCGCCGAGCCGAGCGCGAGGTTCATGCTGGTCTGCACCTGGTTGCGGCGCGCGGCGCGCACCGCGGCGATGGTCTCGGGGAGCAGGACCAGCAGGGCGATGATCACACCGACGACGGAGTGGCCCAGTCCTGCTGCCTCCACTCCCGACTCGATGGTGGGCGAGACCCCTTTGGCCAGACCGACCACTCCGATCAGGGCCAGGCCCAGCAGCCCCAGGCTGATCAGGGCGGTGCGGGTGGAGGGCGCCGGGGCGTGCTCCACCGGTTCGGCCGCCTTGCCCTGCTTGACCGTGGGCAGGAAGTAGGCGCGGTGTCTGACCGTCTGGGTCGCGACGAACAGGCCGTAGAGGACCAGCGAGGAGACAGCCGCGAAGGCGAGCTGCACGGTGGAGAACTCCGGGCCCGGCTTGCTCGTCGTGAACGTCGGCAGTACCAGACTGAGGGTCGCCAGTGTGGCCACGGTGGCGAGCGCCGCTCCGGTGCCTTCCGAGTTGAAGACCGCCGTGCCGTGACGTAGCGAGCCCACCAGCAGACTCAGCCCGAGAATGCCGTTGACGGTGATCATCACGGCCGCGAACACGGTGTCTCTGGCGAGTGTCGCGCTCTGCTCCCCGCCGTCGATCATCAGCGTAACGATCAGCGCCACCTCGATGACGGTGACGGCGACGGCCAGCACCAGGGAGCCGAAGGGCTCTCCCACCCGGTGGGCGACCACCTCGGCATGGTGCACGGCCGCAAGCACCGACGCCGCGAGGACCAGGGTGACCACCGCGACGATCCCGCCGGACAGATCGCGGCCCCAGATCAGCACCAGCAGCACCACGGCAAGGGTCGGTACCGAGGTCGTCCACTGTGTCGCGAATGACCTGAGCCTTGCGGTCATCTCGTGATCGTCCCAGCCGTGAGGGTGCGTCGCACCCTGCTGGAGCCTTCCGCACGACGGCCGACCATGGTGGGTACGGAGGGTGTCACGGCCGCTCGGCGTGTCCCTTCGATGCGTCCTCCTGATCGTCTCGCGGTCCTCACGGGCACGCATGGCCTCCTGGTACGGGTGGAACACGGTCGGCGCCGACGGGCGGCACGGGTGCGGACAGGCCGGCACCGGGAGCGAAGGGCAGCACATCATCGGCCACCGCTCCCGGTGCCGGTGTGGACACGCTCGACGGGTTCAGACGTCGATGTTGTTCTTCGGGGAGCCCTCACCCCGGCTTGCGGGCACCTCGGCCTCGGCCTGCTTGCGGGAGGCCCGGAGGCTCGTGAGTGTGGTGACGATCAGGACCGAGCAGATCACGCCCAGCGACACGGGGATGCTGATCTCGGGGACATGGACCCCCGACTCGTGCAGCGCGTGCAGCACCAGTTTCACACCGATGAAGCCGAGGATGATCGACAGGCCGTAGGAGAGGTGGACCAGCTTCCGCAGCAGTCCGCCGATGAGGAAGTACAGCTGCCGAAGGCCCATCAGCGCGAACGCGTTCGCCGTGAACACGATGTACGGGTCCTGAGTCAGGCCGAAGATCGCTGGGATCGAGTCGAGCGCGAACAGGACGTCCGTGGTGCCGATGGCGAGCATGACGACGAGCATCGGGGTCATGACCCGCTTGCCGTTCTCCTCGATCCACAGCTTGGTGCCGTGGTACCGGTCGGCCACGCCGAAGCGGCGCTCGGCCGCCTTGAGCAGCTTGTTCTCCTCGAACTCCTCGTCGTCCCCGTCGGTCCGGGCCTCCTGGATGAGCTTCCAGGCGGTCCAGATCAGGAAGGCACCGAAGATGTAGAACACCCACGAGAAGCTGGCGAGGATCGCGGCGCCGGCGGCGATGAAGATCGCGCGCAGCACCAGGGCGATGAGGACGCCGACCAGGAGCACCCGCTGCTGGTACTGCGACGGCACCGCGAACTTCGCCATGATCAGGACGAAGACGAAAAGGTTGTCGACGCTCAGTGACTTCTCGGTGATGTAGCCCGCGAAGAACTCGCCGCCGGCTTGTCCCCCGCCCCAGATCAGCAGGCCGAGCCCGAAGAGCGCAGCCAGGATGATCCAGACGATGGTCCAGATCCCGGCTTCCTTGATGGACACGTCATGCGGTTTGCGGCCGATGAAGAAATCGACCGCGACGAGGGCGCACAGGCCCACGATGGTCAGGACCCATAGGGTCAGGGATACATCCACTGCGCCTCCGGCAGATACGTCACACAGGCAATGTCAGCGTCGTCGCTGCCGGAGGTCTCTTCCACCCGGGCCTCCGGCGCTTGAGCGCGTCCGGACGGTCCTTCGGGCCGACGCCCCGGGATCTGGCCTGATCCGTATTGACGGGGTCGCCGCACAGACAGGGAGTACTCCCCTCCGTGCGGTCAAGAGTACCCAATCACCAAGGCTTGGCAAAGGCCTACGTAAAGAAACATACAAAAGCGCTGGTCAGAGGGCTCTACGTGAGCTGGGTCAACGGGTACGCGCGGTCAAGAGATGCGCGGGGTCACCGGTTCCAGGCCCGGCGGGCCGCGGCGACCTGGGTGAGCACCTGATCAAGAATCTGGCTGCCGGGCGGCACCAGCGGCGGCTCGTACGTCCAGGCATGCCCCACCCACGGGTCGGCCAGATGGTCGTCGGGCACCGGGGTCAGCCGCAGCAGTGAACGCCAGAGCGGGTCCAGCAGCGGGCCGTAGGCCGAGGAGTCCTCGCGGTCCGCGACCATCATCAGATGGACACCGACGGACGGGCCCTCGTCGGCGAGGTAGCGCAGCTGGTTCACGGCCCGGTCGTCGAAGCCGTGCGGGAAGTCGTTGACGATCAGCAGTTGCTGGGAGGTGTCGAAGCCGGGCGGCAGCGCGTCCGGCGCGCCTCCGCGCAGCGCCATCTGTACCAGGTCGACCCGCTCGGTGAGCCGGCCGAGCATCTCCGTGACACCCCCGGCGCCCTGGGCGGGCGGGGTGGCCAGCACACCGGTCCGGGTCAGCGGTGCCAGCGCCTGCGCACCGGATCCGGCCGGGTCGACGACGTGCACGGTGAACTCGCCCGCCGGGTAGACGGCGAGCAGCCGGGCCGCGTGCGCCACCGCCGTCTCCATGGCGAGGCGCCGCGCGTCGTGCGAGTCGGTGAACGACCCGTCGATGGAGTCGGCCCGGCCGCTGTCGATCCACATGCCCCGCTCCAGCGGCAGCCGGAGCAGCATCGGGATGCGGATCGGGTCGGCCTCCGGGAGTCGGAGATCGCCCAGGCGGATCGCCATGGGTATCTCCATCGGCACCCGGTAGGCGTGCCAGGCGGGGTTGTCCCAGCGGGCGAACGCCGGAGGCAGGGCGGGTTCGACCACCTCGGCCTCGGCGACGAGCTGGGCGAGGTCGCGGTCGAGGGACTCCCGCGCCTGGCCGACGAGCTGGGCGTGCCGGGCGCGGGCGGTCCCGCGGGCGGCGTCGCCCTGTCCACCGATCCGGCTGCGCGGGTCGGACAGGGCTTGCTCGAGTTCCTTGTCCATGCGCGACTCGGCGAAGTCGACGGCGCTCCGGTAGGCGGCGGTGGTGCGGGCCAGGTCCTCGAACATGCCCCAGACCTGGTTGTAGAGCCGCTCCTCCATGGACCAGCCGGTCGCGTCCCCCGCGACCGGCTGCGCGGGCTGCCCGGGCCGGGGTGGCGGCGCGGTGGGCGGGGGCGGCGGCGGGGCGGAGTTCTGCCGACGGGGGTGGCTGTAGTCGACCGGGCCTCCGCCGGTGGGCGGCGACGGGTCCGTCGCGCCGGCCGCGCCGTAAGCGGGCTGCGGTCCGCCCTGAGCGGGCCCGCCGGCCTGCTGTCCGCCGTACGACGGCGCTACCGGGCCGGGCGTGCCCTGGGGGACGGTGCTGCTCTGGTCTGGGCCGACCGCGGGGGCGGCCGCCTGCCGGGAGCGGTCGCCGTCGGAGGTGCGGGTCGGGGGCGCCTGCACGGAGCGGGCGAGGCCCCGCGCGACCGCGTCGCTGATACTGCCCGCGAGTTGTACGGCCTCGGGGAGTCCTTGGTCGGTCAGGAGTTCGGCCAGGCCGCCCGCGTAGCCCTGGCCGACGGCGCGCACCTTCCAGGCGTCCTGCCGCCGGTAGAGCTCCAGCGCGACGACGGCCGACTCCGACTCCAGGCCGGTGATGGTGTAGCTGGCGACCTCGTCGCCGTCCAGGCCGGTGACGGCGACGAAAGGGGCCGCCACGGCGCCGAACCGGGCGGGCCCCGGGCCGCCGTCCCGGACGGGCAGGGCGAGCAGCACACTGACGCGGTGGACCGCGTCCGTCATGGCGTCCAGGTCCACCGCGAGACGGTGGTCGGCGGCCGCCTGACGCGACACCTCCAGACCGGGCTGGGTGGGGGCGCCCGGGTGGGCCACCCACTCCACTCCGTGGATCCGGCCGTTCTCGTCCCCGAGCGCGGCCGCGGCCACGACCGGCGTGCCGGCCGAAACCCGGATCTCCAGACGGGACTGGGAGAGCGGGTGGTTCTGTCCCCGCACCAGCTCGGCCGTCATCGCCTTCGTCCCCCTGCTTCGCGATTGATGGATCGTTGCCGCTCACCGGCCCCGCCCGAGGCCGGTTCGCCTTCGGTGCCTAGAGGACCGGCAGGATCGCCGGCATCAGGTCCTGGAAGGTGCGGCCGTTGGCCGGGTTGCCGATCGCCGTCATGGTCCAGCCCGATCCGGTGCGGTGCACCTTGGCCATGATCTGGGCCGTGTAGGCGCCACCGCCGGCCAGCGTGTAGCGGGCCAGCTCCTGACCGTTGGTCTCGTCGACGAGGCGGCAGAACGCGTTCTGCACCTCCTGGAAAGTCTGGCCCGTGAAGGAGTTCACGGTGAAGACGATCTGGTCGATGTGGACCGGGACCCGCGACAGGTCGACGAGGATGGCCTCGTCGTCGCCGCCCTGGCCGACACCGCCGACGAGGTTGTCACCGGTGTGGCGCACGGAGCCGTCGTCGCTCACCAGGTGGCGGAAGAAGACGACGTCGACCGGCTGCTTGTCGGCGAACAGGACGGCCGAGGCATCCAGGTCGATCTCGCGGGTGCGCGAGCCGAACAGGCCGCGACGGGGAGCCGCCTGCCAGCCGAGACCCATGCGCACCGCGGTCAGGCTGCCGCCGTCGTTCTTCTGCAGACTGATGGCCTGACCCTTGGTCATGTTGACGGTCACGCGCTGATTCCCCTCTCGAACTTCCCCTGTTGCCGCGGAACCGCGGTTGACCAGAACCCTACGCAGGGGCACTGACAGTGACGTACCCAGGTCCGCACTTTGTGTCGTTCTTGCAACACATCCCGTACGCGGACGTCAGGACAGGCCGGCCTCCCGCATCTGACGCAGTTCCTTCTTCATCTCCGACACCTCGTCGCGCAACCGCGCCGCGATCTCGAACTGGAGGTCGGCCGCGGCGGAGCGCATCCGCGCGGTGAGGTCCTCGATCTGCGCGGCGAGTTCGGCGGCGGGGCGGTCGGTCGGCACGGTCTCCGCGGCCTTGCCCTTGGCCCCCTTGGCGTTCTTTACGGCCTTGTTGCCGAGGGCGGGTACGGGCGACTTGGCGCCGCCGCCGTCCTTCTTGGCCTGGCGGTAGCCCGAGCCGAGCAGTTGCTCGGTGTCGATGTCCTCGCGGGCGATCTGCGCGACGATGTCGTTGATCTTCTTGCGGAGCGGCTGCGGGTCGATGCCCTTCGCCCGGTTGTACGCGACCTGCTTCTCCCGGCGGCGGTTGGTCTCGTCGATGGCCTTCTCCATCGCCGGGGTGATCCTGTCGGCGTACATATGGACCTGGCCGGAGACATTGCGCGCCGCGCGGCCGATGGTCTGGATCAGGGAGGTGCCCGAGCGCAGGAAGCCCTCCTTGTCGGCGTCGAGGATCGCCACCAGGGACACCTCGGGCAGGTCGAGACCCTCACGCAGCAGGTTGATGCCGACGAGGACGTCGTACTCGCCGCTGCGCAGCTCCCGCAGGAGCTCCACCCGGCGCAGGGTGTCGACGTCGCTGTGCAGGTAGCGGACCTGGATGCCGAGTTCGAGGAAGTAGTCGGTGAGGTCCTCGGCCATCTTCTTGGTGAGCGTGGTGACGAGGACGCGTTCGTCCTTCTCCACCCGCGCGCGGATCTCGTGCACCAGGTCGTCGATCTGGCCCTCGGTGGGCTTGACCACGACCTCGGGGTCGACGAGGCCGGTGGGTCGGATGATCTGCTCGACGAAGCCGTCCGAGCGGGAGAGCTCGTACTGGCCGGGGGTGGCCGACAGATAGACGGCCTGCCCGATGCGCTCCTGGAACTCCTCCCACTTCAGCGGGCGGTTGTCCAGGGCGGAGGGGAGCCGGAATCCGTGGTCGACGAGGGTGCGCTTGCGGGACGCGTCGCCCTCGTACATGGCGCCGATCTGCGGGACGGTGACATGCGACTCGTCGATGACGAGGAGGAAGTCGTCCGGGAAGTAGTCGAGCAGGGTGTTCGGCGGTGAGCCGGGGGCACGGCCGTCGAAGTGCATCGAGTAGTTCTCCACGCCGGAGCAGGAGCCGATCTGGCGGAGCATCTCGATGTCGTACGTGGTGCGCATACGCAGTCGCTGGGCCTCCAGCAGCTTGCCCTGCCTCTCCAGCTCGCTCAGGCGTTCGCCGAGCTCCTTCTCGATGTCGTTGACCGCGCGCTCCAGCCGCTCGGGGCCGGCCACGTAGTGGGAGGCGGGGAAGACGTAGAGCTGCTGGTCGTCGCTGATGATCTCGCCGGTGAGCGGGTGGAGCGTGGACAGCGCCTCGATCTCGTCGCCGAACATCTCGATGCGGACGGCGAGCTCCTCGTAGACCGGGAAGATCTCGATGGTGTCGCCGCGCACACGGAAGGTGCCCCGGGAGAACGCCATGTCGTTGCGCGTGTACTGAATGTCCACGAAGCGGCGCAGCAGCTCGTCGCGGTCGAACTCGTCGCCCACGCGGAGGGGGACCATACGGTCCACGTACTCCTGCGGCGTACCCAGACCGTAGATGCAGGAGACGGAAGCCACCACGACGACGTCGCGCCGGGTGAGCAGCGAGTTGGTCGCCGAGTGACGCAGCCGCTCGACCTCCTCGTTGATCGACGAGTCCTTCTCGATGTAGGTGTCCGACTGCGGGACGTACGCCTCGGGCTGGTAGTAGTCGTAGTACGAGACGAAGTACTCGACCGCGTTGTTCGGCAGCAGCTCGCGGAACTCGTTGGCCAGCTGGGCGGCCAGGGTCTTGTTCGGCGCCATCACCAGGGTGGGGCGCTGGAGCTTCTCGATCATCCACGCGGTGGTGGCGGACTTGCCGGTACCGGTCGCGCCGAGCAGGACGACGTCCCTCTCGCCTGCTTCGATGCGCCGGGCGAGGTCGGCGATGGCCGTCGGCTGGTCACCGCTGGGCTGGTAGGGGCTGACGACCTCGAAGGGCGCCACCGTGCGTTCGATCTGGGAAACGGGCCGCATGTCATCCACCGTACGGCCCTCCACTGACAACGGGTCCGGATCAGCGTCGTTGCGGGGTCCGGGAGCGGTGTTCCACGGGGCCGCGGAGCCGCAGCCGGGAGCGCGCCGGGCGGTGGTGGACCGGGTGGGCGGGGATGCCGGGCTTGCGCTCGGCGGGAGGGCTGCCCGGCCCGCCCGTGACCATCAGCGGGTCGAAGATCACCACGATGCCCACGAGGACGAGGAAGGCGAGCGGGCCGGCCATCAGGGGCCCGAGGAGTGCGGCGGCCGATTCCCCGTCGGCCGGGGTGGCCGTGCCGTGGACGTGCACGTCGAGTGCGGCCATGCCGGTGTAATGCATTCCGGTGACCGCGAGCCCCATGACGAGACTCGCGCCCACGCTCCACAGGAAGCCCCTCACCTGCCCGGCGGCCCACAGGGCGGCAGTGGCGGCGGCCATGGCGACGGCCACGGAGGCGGCGACCACGGCGGTGTTGTACTCCAGTCGTCCGTCAAGGCTCATGCCGGCCATGCCGAGGTAGTGCATCGAGGCGATGCCGAGACCGGTGACGGTGCCCCCGGTGAACAGGGCCGTTCCGGAGGCGCCCCGGTATCCGACGATGAAGATCCCGGTTCCCACCATGAGGATGCCGACCGCGAGACTCGCAAACGTCAGGGCACGGTCGTAGTGGATCGGGGTGCCTTCGATCGCGAAACCCATCATGCCTATGAAGTGCATCGTCCATATGCCGGAGCCGATGGCCACGGACCCCAGGGCCAGCCAGCCGGGTCGGTGGCGGCGGGGCGCCGACATGGATCTGGTGGTACAGCGCAACCCCAGGGCGCCGCCCAGGCAGGCCATGAGAAAGGCCGCCAGCGGTGTGGCCAGGCCGTAGCTGAATCCGTCGACCGTGCCCTGCATGCGCGGCTGCCCTTCCCGCCCGGTACGTCCCGCAATGTCTCGATGTGTCCCCCTCCCGGGACCGCGACGGCGGTCCGGGTTGACGCAGAGAGTATGACCCCCACCGGAACGGTCGAACGACTCTCCGGCAAAGAAACACGTCCTTGCCCCAGGTGTGTGGCACTCGTGTGCGGGCTTCGGATGTCTCCGTTCAATCTCTGGCCATCCTGCACCCGTCTCGCGTTGACCGTCTGCTGTCACAGTTGACCTGACCGTGATCGTTCGACGCGAGGAGTACGCATGCACGCACGCGCCGTCGCCGCCTCGACCACCGCGCTCCTGGGAACCGCCGCCCTTCTGCTCCCGCTCTCCCCCGCGCAGGCCGCCGCCGACCACGGCGGCCCCGGGCCCGTGATCGTCGCCCACCGGGGCGCCTCCGCATACGCACCCGAGAACACGCTTGCGGCTGTCGACAAGGCGGCCGCCCTCGATGTCGAGTGGGTGGAGAACGATGTCCAGCGCACCAGGGACGGTGAACTCGTCGTCCTTCACGACGACAGCCTGCAGCGCACCACCGACGTCGAGGAGGTCTTCCCCGACCGGGCTCCGTGGAAGGTGCGGGACTTCACCGCGGCGGAGATCGCCCGACTCGACGCGGGCAGTTGGTTCGACCCCGCGTACGCGGGCGCGCGTGTCCCCACTCTCGAGCAGTTCGTGCACCGCATGGAGCGGTACGACCAGAAGCTGCTGCTGGAGCTCAAGAACCCCCAGCTCTACCCGGGCATCGAACGCGAAACCCTCAAGGTCCTGAGCAACGAGGGGTGGCTCGACCGCCGGCATGTGAAACACCGGCTCGTCGTGCAGAGCTTCAGCGCGGACAGCATACGGACGGTCCATGATCTGAAGCCCGCGGTGAAGACCGGGTTCCTGGGCACGCCGCCCGTCGCGGACCTGCCCTCGTACGCGGCCTTCACCGACCAGATCAACCCCTCGCACGGCTCGCTGTCCGCCCCCTACGTCGCCGCCGTACACGGCTTCCGGGGGCCGCACGGCAAGCGGATGGAGGTGCTCACCTGGACCGTGAACGACGCGGTCGCGGCGCGGCGGGTCGCCGGGTTCGGGGTGGACGGGATCATCACCAACACGCCCGATGTGGTGCGGGACGCGGTGGGCGGCTGATCGTCCGTCCATGTGACCGGCGTCCGCCCGGCGTTGTCGGTGGCGGGTCGTACGGTGGGGCGCATGGACAGCCATGGACAGTACGAGCAGCGGGTCGTGTGGGCCGTCGTGGGCACCGGCATCGGCCCGCTGCTGCTGGCCGCGACCCGCGAGGGCCTGGTCAACGTCGTGTTCCACGCCACGGACGAGACGCGCGACAGCGCGCTGGAGCGGCTGGCGTCCCGGCTCGGCACCGAACCGGCCGAGCTGGGAACGGCGTCCGCCGAGGAGTCCGGCTCCGCGCTGCTGGCCGAGGCGATACGCCAGGTGGAGGCGTACTTCGCGGGTGAGCGTCGCTCCTTCGAGCTGCCGCTGGACTGGTCGCTGATATCGGGCTTCAACCGCGAGGTGCTGCGGGAACTGGCCGCCGGGGTGCCGTTCGGCAGGGTCGTGGGGTACGGCGATCTGGCCGGGCGGGTGGGCCAGCCGGGCGGTGCCCAGGCCGTGGGAACGGCCATGGGCGCCAACCCGCTTCCGGTGATCGTGCCCTGCCACCGGGTCGTGGAGCGCGACGGGGGCATCGGCGGGTTCGGGGGCGGGCTGGAGACCAAGCGGCAGCTGCTCGCCCTGGAGGGTGTGCTGCCCGAGCCGCTGTTCTGACGGCTCGGGCACGCCGGGCGTCCGGGGTCAGTCGTAGTGCCGCGCTTCGAGCACGTTGCCGTCCGGGTCGCGGAAGTAGAAGCTGCGCCTGGCCCGCCCCCGCGCACCGAAGGAGTCGTGCGAGAGGTCCGTCAGCGGTACGGACTGCTCCTCCAGGCGGCTGCGGAGGGCGTCGAAGCGGTCGGCCGGCAGAGACAGGCAGACATGGTTGACGGGGTGGCCCGAGCTTTCGGCGGCGCCGGGAAGCATCGTCATGCGTTCCGCCATGGTCAGCGGCATGAGGTCGAGAATCGTTTCCTCGTTGACCCGCACAGAGGGAAAGGGCGCCTCGCCCGCGGAGTAGTCGGTGAGCCGGACGGGCTCCAGGCCCACGGCCTGATGGTAGAAGCCGGCGGCTGCGAGGGGATCCCGCACCCACAGGACGATGTGGTCGAGACGAGTCGTGTGGTCCGTCATGTCTGCCAGACTCCGTGACCCGCGTGAGGGCACGCAAGGGGTTTGGCCCGGGGCGCGGCCCGCCAGAGATGAGAGAGAGGCGGCGGACAGGAGGCAGGCGCGTGGTGCTCAGGGTGTCGGAAGAGGTGCGGGAGGCGATCGCCGCGGGCCGGCCGGTGGTGGCCCTGGAGTCCACGATCATCGCGCACGGGCTGCCCCGGCCACGCAATCTTCAGGTGGCGGTCGAGCTGGAGGCGGCCGTACGGCAGGAGGGCGCGGTGCCGGCGACGATCGCCGTGCTGGACGGGCGCCCCCTGGTCGGCCTGGACGAGGATCAACTGGAGCGGGTCGCGAACGAGGACGGCATCCGCAAGCTGGGCCATCGTGATCTGCCGCTCGCGGTGGCCGCCGGGGCGAGCGGAGCTACCACGGTGTCGGCCACGTCCCTGCTCGCGGCGCTGGCAGGTGTACGGGTGTTCGCCACCGGAGGGCTCGGCGGGGTGCACCGTGAGTGGACGGTGACCCAGGACGAGTCGGCCGACCTGGGCCTGCTGGCGCGTACGCGGATCACCGTGGTGTGCGCGGGGGTGAAGTCGATCCTGGACGTACCCGCGACCCTGCAGCGGCTGGAAACCCTGGGGGTGGCGGTCGCCGGGTACGGCACGGACCGCTTCCCCGGCTTCTACCTGTCCGATTCGGGGCATGCGGTGGACTGGCGGCTGGACACACCCGGGCAGGTGGCGGACGTCATGCGGGCGCGGGACGCGCTCGGCGGGCCCGAGTCGGCGCTGATCGTGGCCAACCCCGTGCCCGAGGACGAGCAGCTGGACCCCGGGGTGCACGCGCGGGTGCTCGACGAGGCGCTGCGCGCGTGCGAGGCGGAGGGGGTCACCGGCCAGGCTGTCACCCCGTTCCTGCTCGGCCATCTGGTCCGGCGCACCGACGGCGCCTCCCTCGCCGCGAACCTGGCCGCGGTGCGGGGCAACGTACGTCTGGCGGCGCGCGTCGCGGCGGCCTGGGCCGCCGGGGAGTGAGGGAGGCCGTGCGGGACGGAGCGCTGCTGGTCGTCGGTGATGTGATCACGGATGTGGTGGCCCGGCACCGGGGACCGCTCGCTCCGGGGACGGACACGGCGGCCGCGATCCGGACGGTCCCGGGCGGCGCGGGTGCCAATGTGGCCTGCTGGGCGGCGCGCCGGGGCGGCGCCGAGGTGCGGCTCCTGGGCCGGGTGGGCGCGGACACGGCGGCCTGGCACGAGAGAGAGCTGGCCGCCTGCGGGGTCCGCCCCCTGCTGGTCGTGGACGGACAGGCACCGACGGGGACGGTGATCTGTCTGGTCGACGAGGGTGCGGCAGCCGAGCGGACCTTCCTCACGGACAGCGGAGCGTCGCTGCGGCTCGGTCCCGCCGACTGGTCGGACACGCTGCTGGAAGGGGTGACGCGGCTGCATCTGTCGGGCTATCTGCTGTTCACCGAACCGAGCCGGGCCTTCGTCGCGGTGGCGTTGAAGGCGGCGCGTGCGCGGGGGGTACCGGTGAGTCTGGATCCGGCGTCGGCCGGGTTCGTCGTCACACTGGGCACCGACCGTTTCCTGGCGCTCGTCGAGGGCGTGGACGTGCTGCTGCCCAGCCGCGACGAGGCGTGCCTGCTGACGGGTTCGTCCGATGCGGTGGACGCTGCGGCGCGGCTGAGTCTCGGCGTCCCGCTGGTGGTGACCAAGCAGGGCGCCAAGGGCGCGCTGCTCGCACGGTCCGGAGAGGTGTACGCCCGGGTCCCCGCCGTTCCGGCGACGCCCTGCGACACCACGGGCGCCGGCGACGCTTTCACCGGCGCGTTCCTCGCGGCGCTGCTCGCGGGGGCCGACGCGGAACAAGCGGCGGCGGAGGGCTGCGAGGCGGGCGCGCAGGCAGTGGAGCGGACCGGGGGCCGCCCGCCGCCGCTCGCCTGACAAGCGGGCGCCACCAGGGCGAACGCCCGTCGTCCACAGGCGGGAACACCCGGAGATGACCGCTGTCCACAGGCCCGCACGCGATCCGTTCAAGGCTGGCAGACTGACGGCCCAGCGCGGGAAGTGGAACGGCGCGGGGGAATCACGCAAGGGGGCCGGATGTCCATGGCGGGGAATCTGCGGAAGGTCACGAGTCTCGGCGGGGTCGGCGGGCTGCGCCGGGTGGCCCGGCTGGCCCGGCGGCGTCCTCGCGTGGATCTGAGTCATCCGGCCCGGTCCCCGCTGGGTTCCTCGGTGGTCAACTGCGTGACGTACCTGGACGGTCACCGGGTCCGGGCGCGCGGGGATCTGGTGGACGCGGTGAAGAACGTCCGCAAAACCGGAGAGGGATTCGTCTGGCTGGGACTGCACGAGCCGACCGACCGGGAGTTCGCCGGCATCGCCGAGCTGTTCGACCTCCACCCGCTGGCGGTCGAGGACGCCGTCGAGGCCCACCAGCGGCCCAAGCTGGAGCGGTACGGGGAGACGCTGTTCGCCGTGTTCAAGACGGTCTGCTACGTCGAGCACGAGCAACTCACCGCGAACAGCGAGGTGGTGGACACCGGGGAGATCATGGTGTTCCTCGGGGAGGACTTCGTGGTCACCGTGCGGCACGGACGGCACGGTTCGCTGGGACCGCTGCGCGAGGGGCTGGAGTCGGATCCGGGGCAGCTCGCTCAGGGCCCGTCCACGGTGCTGCACGCGATCGCGGACCATGTGGTCGACGACTATCTGACCGTCATCGAATCGGTCCAGGAGGACATCGACCAGGTCGAGACGGATGTGTTCGCGGAGCACGGCGCGCGGGTCGATCCAGGACGCATCTACCAGCTCAAGCGGGAACTCCTCGAACTGAAACGGGCGGTGGTGCCGCTCGGCCGGCCGCTGGAGGAGCTCGCCACCCGGTCGATCCGAGTGGTCGCACCGGAAATACAAGCGTACTTCCGTGATGTCGCCGACCATCTGCTGCGGGCGAAGGACCAGATAGCGGCCTTCGACGAGCTGATCAACTCCATCCTCCAGGCGCACCTGGCGCAGGTCACCGTCGCGCAGAACGAGGACATGCGCAAAATCACCGCATGGGCGGCGATCGTGGCCGTGCCGACGATGGTGTGCGGGGTGTACGGAATGAACTTCGACCACATGCCGGAGCTGCACTGGCGATACGGCTACGGCATGGTCATCACCGTGATATCGGTGGCGTGTCTGCTGCTGTACCGGGCGTTCCGGCGCAGCCGCTGGCTCTGACAGCGGGCCGGCCCCGGAGGCCGGGTCAGCCCGTGGCGGACCTGGCGTAGACGCTCTCGGCCCAGGTGGCGATCTGGTCCTGCGTCAGGTGCCGGGCGAGATCGGCCTCGCTGATCATGCCGACGAGGCGCTTGTCGTCGATGACGGGGAGCCTGCGGATCTGGTGGGTCCGCATCTCGTGCAGGACGTCGTCGACACCTGCGTCCGCCTCGATCCAGCGTGGGGTCCCCTTGGCCATCTCGCCGGCGGTGACCCTGGCGGGATCGTGGCCCATGGCGACGCAACCGACGACGATGTCACGGTCGGTGAGGATGCCGCAGAGCCGCTCGTTCTCGTCGCTGATGGGCAGGGCTCCGACGTTCAGCTCGCGCATCAGCTGGGCCGCTCGGTCGAGGGTTTCGTGAGCGGGGATCCACTGGGCACCGCGGTGCATGATGTCTCCGGCGGTGGTCATGGAGTACCTCCCGGTTCCGGACGGCCGGCGCGGCGCGGATCGCACCGCGAGTCCCGACGCCCTTCATTCTCGTCGCGTCGGGCGCGGACGGCACCCGGAAGGACGGGTCGTGCCGGGCGAGCCGTCCTGCCGCGCCGGCCGGCCTCAGCCGCGCCAGGCCGGACGGCGGGGATCGTCGGCCCGCACCAGCACGTCGGCCGTGCCGGCCGGGTCGGTCTCCTGCTCGTAGCGTTCGAAGGCCGGCAGCATCCAGTGGTCGGCCTCAGGGGTACGACGGCGCAGGGCGCCCGAGGAGAGGAGGACATGGATGCGCAGGTCGAAGGGGAACCAGTGGCGCAGAAGGAGGGGCCGTGCAGCAGCAGCACGCCGCCGGGCGGGAGTTCGGCATAGGGGCTGCGGGTGGCCCGGTCGGTGACGGGGTCCCACAGGTCGGGCAGGACCCGTCCGCTCCCGCCGGGTTCCAGGGGGTCGAACACCTCGCGCCACAGGGCTCCGGTGTCGTACCAGCCGCTGTAGTAGGACTCCACGTCCTGGTGGCCGTACTCCAGCCGGACCGAGGCCGGGCGCAGAAAACCCGCGGTGTCCACGACCAGGGAGGGACGGCCGCGTATCCGCAGCGCCCCGGCGACCCGCTCGGCGAGGTCACCCGGGCGGGCGGCCGGGGCGCCGTCGAGTGCTACCCGGGGCCAGGGCCCGCCGTCGGCCGTCTCCAGCTCCAGCAGGCGGTCGGCGAGGATGTCGCCGAGCCGGTCCCAGGTGATCGCCTCGAGTCGCACACGGCCATGATGCGTCAGCCCGGTGTACCGAACGTGGCCCGGGGCGCGTGGAGAAGGGAGTACGTATGGCGCGCCCCACGCCCTCGAGGAGGAGGCACTCGTCCAGGCCGAGCGGCGCTGTCTCGCGGACACGGAGGCACGACGGCGGCGCCGGCTACGGGACGTCCGGCGGCGGGCGGCAGAGGGGGTGCGGTTCGCAAGCGCGTTCGCGGCGGAGATACGGCGGCTGTTCCCCGGCTGCCCGGCTGCCCGGCTGCCCGGCTGCCCGGCTGCCCGGCCGAGCGTGCCCGGACCGTCACCACGTACGTCTCGGTCCGGGGCAGCGGGCGGGTGGGCCGGAGCGCGGCGGGTGTGCGCTGTCCGAGGGGGCGGTGACCGCGGCTGTCGTGGCGTCCGTACGGCATGTGGATACACCGTGCGACCGCCTGCTGAGGAGCGGGTGCCGCGGTGCTTGGGTGCGGCGGCGGATCACCGTGGCGGCGGAGACGGTTGAGAGGGTGCTCGGAGGGCGGGCTGGATTCCACGGTGTGACGCCCGGGGCGTTCACCGTGCGGTGCTGGACGCTCGCGTATGCGTCCGCGCCGCTCGGCCATGGCCGGGTGGGTCCCGGTTCGGTTCACTGGTGGTGACGGGCCGGCCGGGCAGGGTCCCGGCCGGCGGACGGGGGTGAGGACATGATCGACGGGCTGTACTTCGTGCTGACGGTGTTGGGCGTGCTCGGGACCGGGCTGACGGCTGGGGTCTTCTGCGCCTTCTCGACCTTCGTGATGAGAGGGCTCGCGGCGCTGCCGCCCGCACAGGGTGTGGCGGCGATGCAGGCGGTGAACGTGGCCGCGGTGCGGCCGGGGTTCATGCTGGTGTTCCTGGGCTCGGCCGTGCTGTGCGCGGTGCTCACGGTGGTGACGTTCGTGCTGTGGCCGAAGGAAGGAGCGGTCGAGCTGCTGGTGGGCGGTGCGCTGTATCTGGTGGGGTCGTTCGGGCTGACCGTGGTCGCGAACATACCCCGCAACGACGCGCTGGCCCGGCTGGAACCGGGGGGCACCGAGGCGGCCGCCCACTGGCCGGTCTATGTACGCGAGTGGACGATGTGGAACCACGTTCGCACGCTCGCCTCGGCCGGGGCGGCGCTGGCCTACGTGCTGGCTCTCACCGGGTGACGGGGCCGCTGCGTGCGGGACCGAGCGGACGTATCGTGGCCGGAGGAGTGCCGCCGGCCGACGCACGGCCTGTCACCCGCGCACGCAAGGAATACGGCCATGGCCGATCCCAAGGGTTTTCTGACCACGCCCCGTGAGGAGTGGCCGCGCAGGCCGGTGGCGGAGCGGGTCCGCGACTGGGACGAGGTCTGTGTCCCTGGTGCGCTGCTGCCCATCATCGGCGGTCAGGCCGACCGCTGCATGGACTGTGGTGTCCCGTTCTGCCACGACGCCTGTCCGCTGGGCAATCTCATCCCCGAGTGGAACGACCTGGTGTCACGGGAGGACTGGCGGGCGGCGGCGGAGCGGCTGCACGCCACCAACAACTTCCCGGAGTTCACGGGGCGGTTGTGTCCGGCACCGTGCGAGGCGGGCTGTGTGCTCGCCATCAATCAGCCGGCGGTCACCATCAAGAACGTCGAGTGCGCCGTCGCCGACCGGGCGTGGAAGGAGGGTTTCGCGCCTCCGGCTCCGCCGGACCGGCTCTCGGGCCGGACCGTCGCCGTCATCGGCTCGGGCCCCACCGGGCTGGCCGCGGCCCAGCAGCTGACGCGGGCGGGGCACACGGTCGCCGTGTACGAGCGGGACGACCGGATCGGCGGGCTGATGCGGTACGGCATCCCCGAGTTCAAATTGGAAAAGCGTCATCTGGAACGGCGCCTGGAGCAGATGCGGGCGGAAGGAACGAGGTTCCGCACGTCCACGACGGTCGGGCGGGATGTGGACGCGGCGGAGCTGCGGGCGCGGTACGACGCGGTGGTGATCGCCACGGGGGCGACCGCATGGCGTGAACTTCCCGTGCCCGGGCGCGAGCTGGCGGGGATTCACCAGGCGATGGAGTACCTGCCGCTGGCCAACCGGGTGTGCGAGGGGGATCTGAAGTCGTCGCCGTTGTCCGCGGCGGGCCGTGATGTGGTCATCGTCGGTGGTGGTGACACGGGTGCGGACTGTCTGGGGACGGCCGTGCGGGAGGGCGCGGCGTCGGTCACCCAGCTCGACATCTACCCACAGCCGGGCACTTCGCGCGACGAGGACAGGGAGCCTTGGCCCACGTATCCGAAGGTGTACCGGATCTTGGCGGCACATGAGGAGGCGGGGGTGTTGCGGACGGCGCCGGAGGCGGATGCGGATGCCCGGGTGTTCGCGGCGTCCACGCTGCGGTTCGTCGGGGACGCGGAGGGGCGGGTGTGCTCGCTGGACCTCGTGGAGGTCGACGGCGGGCGGAGGGTTGTGGCGGGGACGGAGCGGGCGTTGCGTGGGGATCTTGTGCTGCTGGCGCTCGGGTTCCACGGGCCCGACCGGGAGGACGGGCTGGTCGCCCGGCTGGGGTTGGAGATGGAGCCGGGTGGCACGATCGCGCGGGGAGCGGATTTCGACACGAACGTGCCGGGGGTCTTTGTGGCGGGGGATGCCGCCCGGGGACAGTCGTTGATCGTGTGGGCGATCGCGGAGGGGCGGGCTGTGGCGGCGGCGGTGGACCGCTGTCTCACCGGCGGTCGCACTCGGCTGCCGGCGCCGATCGGGCCGTACGACCGTCCGATGACGGTGTGAGTGGGCCTGCGGGGCAGCGCTTTGGCGCACTCCCGGTGCGGGCAGGGTGACCTGTGCTGCCGTCGGCCGGGGAGGTTGCGCGGACCCGGCGTGAGGGCGTGCCGCCGCGCCCGCCCTCCTGACTCGGCTTCACTCCGGGCTCAGGCGGGCACGGCTGCGCGCCTGAGTGGCGGGAGCGGTTCTCGGTGGGCTCGGGCGCCCGCGGCGGGCATGGTTCGCGGGCGCCCTCGGTGGTGGTTACGGTTTGCGGCCCACCGCTCCGTAGCCGGGGATCACGCCGTCCTCCTGGCCCGGTACCGGGTCGCCCAGGTCCGGGTGCCATTCGTGCGGGACCCGGACGCCTGGGGCGACGAGGTCGAGGCCGGCGAAGAAGCGGGTGAATTCCGCTCGGGAACGGAGGGCCAGGGTGACGCCTGCTGCCCTGAGTTTCTCCGTGGCCGCCTTCGACTCCTCGGGGGTGAAGTCGGCCGTGGCGTGGGTGATGACCAGGTGACTGCCGGAGGGGAGGGCCGCCACCAGGCGTCCGACCAGCTCGTGCGCGCCGTCCTCGTCGGGGACGAAGTGGAGCAGCGCGATGAGGGACAGCGCGACCGGCTCGTTGAAGTCGAGAACCTTCCGCGCGCCCTCCAGGATGGCGTCCGGATCACGCACGTCCGCCTGGAGGTACTCGGTCGCTCCCTCGTCCGTGCCGCGCAGCAGCGCGGCCGCGTGGGCCAGCACGATGGGGTCGTTGTCGCAGTACACGACGCGGGCGTCCGGCACGACCCCCTGAGCCACCTGGTGCAGGTTGGGCTCCGTGGGAATGCCGGTGCCGATGTCGAGGAACTGGCGTACGCCCTGGCCGGCCAGCCAGCGCGTGGCCCGTTGCATGAACGCGCGGTTCACCCGTGCCATCACCGGCACACGCGGTTCGAGGGCCAGCATCTGCCGGCCCATGGCCTCGTCGACCGGGTAGTTGTCCTTGCCTCCGAGGTACCAGTCGTACATGCGTGCGGGGTGCGGCCGGCTCGTGTCGATCTCCACGGGGTGCTGCCCGGTCATGACGGACTCCATAAGTTTCTGCAAGCGTTAATGATCAAGTCAGTGCCAAGTCAGAAGGGGAACAAACGCAAAGGTAGAGCGAGCCACGGGCATCAGGACAGCAGGAAATCCGCCTCTCCCGCCTTGGCTCCCTCGATGAAGGCCGTCATCTCGGCGGAGGTGTAGATGAGTGCGGGGCCGTCCGGATCGGTGGACTGGCGTACGGCGATCCGGCCGTCGTCGAGCTTCATCGCCTCCAGGCAGTTCCCTCCGTTGCCGCCGCTCCACGGCTTGTGCCAGCCCTCGCTGCCCAGTTCCCGCGCGGGCATGCCGTTGTAGATCCGTTCGGTGCGGACCCGCGACGGGGACAGGGACTTACGGGACTCCATGAGTTCCATTTACAGCTCCTTGCGGAGGTCCCGGAGGATCTCCTTCGTGCGATGTGCCGTAGCGGCCTGCGCCGCCATGCGGTCCATGACCTCGAGGTGGGTCGCCACCTCGGTCCGCGCGTCCAGGTAGACGGCGCCGGTCAGGTACTCGCTGTAGACCATGTCCGGCAGTTCGGGCATGGCAAATCGGAACAGCACGAACGGCCCGTACGTGCCGGGGTGCGGCCCGCCGGCGAAGGTCGCGACCTGCAGCGTCACATTGGGCAGCTTCGTGGCCTCTAGCATCTTGTCGATCTGGGCACGCATCACCTCCGGGCCGCCGACCTGGCGGCGGAGCGCGGTCTCGTCCATCACGACCCACAGCCGGGGCGCGTCCTTACGGGTGAGCAGTTCCTGCCGTCGCATGCGCAGGTCGACGTGGCGCTCGATGTCCTCGGGCCGGGTCTGCCCTATGGCACCGGAGCGCAGCACGCCGCGCGCGTAGTCCTCGGTCTGGAGCACTCCGGGGACGAAATGGGGTTCGTAACCGCGGATGAGGGAGGCGGCGCCCTCCAGGCTGACGTACATCGAGAACCAGCCGGGAAGAATGTCGTGGAAGCGCTGCCACCAGCCGGGGCGGTTGGCGTCCTCCGCCAGTTGCACGAAGGCGTCGGCCTCGTCGTCGGAAACGCCGTACGCCTTCAGCAGGAGCTGGAGGTACGGAATCTTGAGTGCGACCTCGGCCATCTCCATACGGCGCACGGTGGCGGGGGCGACCCGGAGGATGCGGGCGGCCTCCTCGCGCTTGAGCCCCGCGCGTTCCCGCAGGTCCAGCAGGCGCCGGCCGAGGACGACCTGCCCTACCGTCGGCGCGGACCGGGGTTCACTCACACTCCACCTCCCTCGAACGATTCCTGACAGCCCGGCGGCGCCATTCGAAGATCTCTTCGAAGACCCACCCGATCGAACCTACGTTCGAACAGATCTTCGGCGATCCCAACTGGCGCCGCGCGAGGTGCTGTTGCGAGCAGTGTGCCACGGCCGTCCAGATCGTCACACAGCACTCTGCATTTTTCAGAGTGACACTTGCCAAGTGTTCACGGCGGGGCGATAGTGGCAAGCGTGATTCCGTCCGCGCCCTTAGGAACAGACGCCGCCGCAGGTTCCGTCGGCCTCGGCACCACCTCGGCACCCACCCCTTCGAGGGCCGCTGCCGAGCGCCGGTTCCGTTTCGAACTGGCCGCTCATCCGGGTTCCCCGGCTCAGGCCAGACGCCTGACGAGGGCACGGCTGACCGGCTGGTCGGTGTGCGAGGACACCTGCGACACGGCGGAACTGGTCGTCTCCGAACTCGTCACCAACGCCATCGTGCACACCGCGAGCAGCCACATAGTCTGCGAGCTGCACGACGGCGGCGACCTGGTGCGCATAGCCGTACGGGACGAGGGCTGCGCACCGGACAGGCCGCGGGCGAACACCCGGAAGCAGCCGGAGGAGGAGCACGGGAGGGGACTGCTCCTCGTCGATGCCCTGTGTCACTCCTGGGGCGCTCATGAGCACGGTCCCGGGCTGCTGGTCTGGGCCGACCTCCCTCACAACACGGACGCCCCGCACCATCCCGCCGAGCCCTGCGACGACCTGGGCTGGGGCGCCCGCCCGAAGCCCGGCCCGCCCGGCGGCCCGGACAACGGCGACGACAGCGACACCGACGAAGCCGCCCAGCGCCACCGGCCGGTCCCCCGGGCCCCGCAGCGGACGGCTCTCCCCGAGCAGCCCGTCCGCTGGAACGGAGGAGCGGCGTGACTGGTGCCTCGGGCACGCGCGTACTGAGCCTGAACTCGCTGGTCCGCCTCCAGCGCGGACGGCACCCACGAGCCGCCTCCCGGCGCCTGCCGGTCCCCGAGGGCATGACGGCCCCCATGGGCTGTGACGCCGTGGCGGTTCCCGCCCGCTTCGGCCCACTCGTACTGCCCCGGCTGCCCCGGGTCGGGTGCGTCTACGCCGATGAGGCGCACTGGTGGTGGCTGGTGCCGTCCGACTCCGACTACGCCCTGGAATGGCCCGCCCCCGCGCACTACGCGGCCGGCGCGGTCCTGCCCGACGCGGAGGCCCCGGGCCTGCCCGGCCTGATCCACCGGCCCGACGGCACTCTCCCCTACACGCCGCCGATACCGCTCTATCTGGCCGTCTGCCGCCTCACGGGGACCACTCCCGCCTGGTCCCGCCCGGTCACCGCGTAACAGCCCGTAACGGCCCCTGCCCGCGCGCAAGCGCCGCGCGCGGCGTCCGCTCAGGCCGTCACATCACCGCCGCCGTCCGCGCGGACGATCACCAGGAACATGTCGGTCGCGAGGTCCATGACAACCTCAGCCGGCAGCCCCTCCAGGCGCCGCGCATGCGCGAACTCCTCCGCCGGCCACGAGCCGCGCGGTCCACCTGCGGGGAAGCGTTCGAGCACCGTTCGCCCGTTCACCCTGCCACCTCCATGTTGCGCTGTACTCGTAGAGTTAAACGCCAACCATGGGGCGAACGCCTTGCCCAGTGATGGTACTGAGACGTAGTTGACACCCGTTCACCGCCAAGTGTGAGCGGGCTCTCCACTCAACGGAGTAATCCATCACCCTCCGTATCGATCCTCGTACTCGCCGTGGCAGTCATCCCTCGCACTCGCCGTGTCAGTCGTCGCACTCGTCCTGACCGCGGACGTACTGACGTTCCGCGGGTGACCCGACGCGCACCGGCTGCTGGTCGGGGCGGGGCCGCGTTCGCAGGCCGAACAGGTACGGAAGACCCCGGCCGCCCCCTCCCTCCCCCCGGGCTCCCGGTCCACCTGGCACAGGGGCAGCCGATGTCATTCGGCGCGTCCCGCGCGCGGGTGACGGCCTCCTCCGTGGCCCGGCACTTCCTCACTTCCTCACGCACCGCGGGCCACTCGGCGCGCGCGGAGACGGTCTCAAGGCCCGCAAGAGGCCGCGAGGGCCTGTGAGAGGCAGCGGGGACATGAGGATTCTCAGGTGCCGTACTCCTGGATCCGCCGTCCGTGGCTCCGGTCGGTCAGCGCGGGCAGCCGCTCCTCCAGTTCCCGCACCACCTCGGGCACGTCGATCGTGAGCAGTTCCCGGTCCCGCATGAGGATCCGGCCGTCGACGACGGTCGTGCGGACGTCGGCGGCGTGGGCGCTGTGCACCAGGGTCGCGGCGAGGTCGTGGACGGGCTGGGTGTGCGGGCCGGTGAGGTCGACGAGGACGAGGTCCGCGCGGCGGCCGGGCGCGATGCTGCCGGCGCTGTCGCCGAGGCCGACCGCGCGGGCGCTCTGCAGCGTCGCGTGGTGCAGTGCCTGACGGGAGGTCAGCCAGCGGGGGTCGCCCTCGGTCGACTTCTGGATCAGGGAGGTGAGCGCCATCGACTCCCACACGTCGAGGGAGTTGTTGGAGGCGGCCCCGTCCGTGGCGAGTCCGACCGGGATGCCGATGTCACGCAGCGCCCGCACCGGTGTGGTGGTGGGCCAGGCGAACTTGAGGTATCCGCGCGGCGCGGTCGCCACGGCCGTACGCCCTCTCGCCCGCTCCAGCAACGGCAGGTCGTCCTCGGTGATGCCGGTGCCGTGGGCGATGAGCACGTCCGTGTCGAGGATGCCGGTGCGTGAGAGGACCTCGATGGGGGTGACGCCGTGCCGGGCGAGGGAGGCATCGGTCTGGTCGCGGTTCTCGGCGGCGTGCAGATGGACGGGCAGCCCGTGCTCGCGGGCCAGTGCGGCGGTGGCGGTGAGGTCGGCGTCGTCCACGGTGTAGGGGGCGTGCGGGGCGAGCGCGGTGGTGATCCGACCGTCGGCCGCACCCCGGTGCCGCAGCGCGAACTCCAGTGACCGCTCGCGCCCCTGAACCCCCTGGGAGGAGAAGTACGCCTCTCCCAGCAGCGCCCGCATCCCGCACTCGGCGACCACGGCGGCGACTGCGTCCATGGCGAAGTAGTGGTCGGCGAAGCAGGTGACGCCGCCCCGGATCATCTCCGCGCAGGCGAGCCGCGCCCCCAGCTCGACGTCCCGCTCGGTGAGGTTGGACTCCACCGGCCAGACGACGTCGTTGAACCACTCCTCGGTCGGCAGGTCCTCGGCGAGACCGCGCAGGGTCACCATCGGGGCATGTGTATGACAGTTGATCAGACCGGGCAGCGCGGCCTGCCCCCGGCCGTCGATCCACTCGTCGGCCGCCCGACCCATGACGGCACCGGTGGTGGTCACCTCGGCCACGACCCCGTCACGTACGACGACGGCCGCGTCCTCCGCGAACCCGATCCGTTCTTGATCGTCGTGCGTGAGGACGGTGCACCCGGTGATGATGAGCCCGGCGGGACTCTCCACGGCAGAAGGCGTCATCACGTCAACGTACGACGCCCGTCCGGCCCGGGGTGAGCCGAACCGCGACATCCCGTCGCGGCTCTGTCGCGGAACGGGCCGGGCGCGCACCCTGGCCTCACCACGAGCCCGCCCACGGCTGAAAGGAGCTTGGAATGCTCCTCGGCACCTGGAATCTGGAGAATCTCCACCGGCCCGGCGGTCCCTTCGGGCCGGGCGACGAGGCCGCGTACGAGTCGAAACTGGCCGCCCTCGCCGCCGTGATCACGCAACTCGATCCGGTGCTGCTCGGTGTGCAGGAGGTCGGCGATCCCGGCGCGCTGGAGGATCTGGCCGGCACGCTGGACGACGACTGGCACCTCGCCCTGTCGGAGCACCCGGACAGCCGGGGCATACGGGTCTCCTGAGCCGTACGGAACTGACGGTGGGCCCGAGGCGACGCTCAGCGCGCTGCCGACACGGCGGCGTTCCCGGCGAAACTGCGCCCGGTGCAGGCGCACGACGCGGGGCCGGCGGCCGGTGAGGCCGGCCGGGGCTTCCTCGCGGTGGAGGTGACGGGCGAGGACGGCACGCCGCTGCGGGTGGCGGTGTGTCACCTCAAGTAGAAGCTGCTGTCGTATCCGAACAGCCGTTTCCATCCGCGTAACGAGGGTGAACGGGCCCGATACGCGGCGGGAGCTGCGGCGCGAGGTGGCGGTATCGAGGCTCAAGGTGCGGTGCATTGGGCTGTTGGAAGGAAATACGCCGCCCCGCGCGCCCGATCACCGCACACGGCCTACGCTGCGGATAGGGGGAGGGCCCACGCCATTCCTGCCGAGGAGAGCCGATGGCTGAACGCATTGCAGCTCCACGTCGCCGTGGTTACAAAGAAGGCATCGGCGGTGAGATGCTCGCCGAATTCCTGGGGACATTCGTCCTGCTTTTGCTGGGCGCGGGATCGGTGGCTGTCGCCGTCGTCGGCCTACCCGGATCAGGGCGACAATTCGTGGAATTCGGGCCGGCCAACTGGCTCATCATCGCATGGGGCTGGGGCCTCGCCGTCGTCTTCGGTGTCTATGTGGCCGGCGGTATCAGCGGTGCACACATCAATCCCGCGGTGACGCTGGCCTTCGCCGCGCGCAAGGACTTCCCCTGGCGCAAGGTGCTGCCTTACTGGCTGGCCCAGGTCGTGGGCGCCTTCGTCGCCGCCGCACTGGTCTACGCCTGCTACCGGTGGGCCATCGACGCGGCCGATGCCAAGGCGGGCCTCCCACGGGACGAATCACTGGCGACCTACTCCATCTTCGCCACCTTCCCCGCCGAGTACTTCGGTGATTCCTGGTGGGGCCCGCTGCTCGACCAGATCGTGGGAACAGCGATTCTCCTTCTGCTCATCTGCTCCCTCATCGACATGCGCAATACGGCTCCCCTGTCGAATCTCCACCCCTTCCTCATCGGCCTGGTGGTCGTCGCCATCGGGCTGACGTTCGGCACCAATGCCGGATACGCCATCAATCCCGCGCGAGATTTCGGTCCGCGGCTGTTCACGTACTTCGAGGGTTGGGGCGACATCGCCTTTCCCGGAACATTCGGATGGTTCAGTGGCTACTGGTGGATTCCCATTGTCGGCCCACTGATCGGCGGAGTCGTCGGTGTCCTTGTGTACGACCTGATCATCAAGCCGGTGATCAACGCCAGGGCGGGGGCACAGGAAGAAGGCCCGGCCACCGAGGAACCGTAGACCCCCAGGCGGCCCTGTCGTCAACCAGGAGGAGGCAGCGATGCCCGAATTCGTCGGCGCGGTGGACCAGGGGACCACCAGCACCCGATTCATGATCTTCGACCACGCGGGAAACGAGGTGGCCAAGCACCAGCTCGAGCACCAGCAGATCCTGCCGCGGTCCGGCTGGGTCGAGCACGACCCGGTGGAGATCTGGGAGCGCACCAACACGGTGATCCAGAACGCCCTGCGCGACGGCGGCCTGTCGGCCACCGATCTGCGGGCCATCGGCATCACCAACCAGCGTGAGACCACCGTGGTCTGGGACCCGCGCACCGGCCGCCCGTACTACAACGCCATCGTCTGGCAGGACACCCGCACCGACCGTATCGCCTCCGCCCTCGAACGCGACGGCCACGGAGACGTCATCCGCCACAAGGCCGGCCTGCCGCCCGCCACCTATTTCTCCGGTGGCAAGATCAAGTGGCTCCTGGAGAACGTGGACGGGCTGCGCGAGGCCGCCGAGGCGGGCCATGCCCTGTTCGGCAACACCGACGCCTGGGTGCTGTGGAACCTCACCGGCGGACCCAACGGCGGTGTGCACGCCACGGACGTGACCAACGCCAGCCGCACCATGCTGATGAACCTCGAGACCCTGGACTGGGACGACGAGCTACTGGGCATCCTCGGCGTTCCCCGCTCGATGCTGCCGGAGATCCACCCCTCGTCCGACCCCGAGGCGTACGGCCACGCCCGCACCTCCCGGCCGCTGAGCGCCGCCATCCCGATCACGGGCGTACTCGGCGACCAGCACGCGGCGACGGTCGGCCAGGTCTGCTTCTCCCCCGGCGAGGCCAAGAACACCTACGGCACCGGCAACTTCCTGGTGCTCAACACCGGCGAGGAGCTGGTGCGTTCCCGCAGCGGGCTGCTGACGACGGTGGCGTACCAGTTCGCGGGCAGCCCCGCGGTGTACGCGCTGGAGGGCTCCATCGCCGTCACCGGCGCGGCCGTGCAGTGGCTGCGCGACCAGCTGAAGATCATCGGCAGTGCCCCGGACAGCGAGCAGCTGGCGCGTTCGGTGGAGGACAACGGCGGGATGTACTTCGTCCCCGCCTTCTCCGGTCTGTTCGCCCCCTACTGGCGTTCCGACGCGCGCGGCGCCATGGTCGGGCTGGCGCGGTACAACACCGGGGGTCACATCGCACGGGCCACGCTGGAGGCCATCTGCTACCAGAGCCGTGACGTGGTCGAGGCCATGGAGCAGGACTCGGGCGTGCATCTGGACGTGCTCAAGGTCGACGGCGGCGTCACCGCGAACGACCTGTGCATGCAGATCCAGGCCGATGTACTGGGCGTGCCGGTCAGCCGTCCCGTGGTCGCCGAGACCACCGCGCTGGGCGCCGCGTACGCCGCCGGGCTCGCCGTGGGCTTCTGGCGTGACACCGACGAGCTGCGCACTCACTGGCAGGAGTCGAAGCGCTGGAGCCCTCAGTGGAGCGAGGAGCGGCGCCAGGAGGGCTACAAGGACTGGAAGCGGGCGGTGGAGCGCACGCTGGACTGGGTCCGGGTGAGTGACGACTGACGGCTGACGGTGACACGGGCGCCGACCGGTCGCCCGCGGCGGGGTCGGCGGCGGGGTCAGCGGTCGGCGATGTCCTCGCGGAGGCCGTCGGAGAACTCCCACCACGACAGCGGCAGCCAGTCGCCCTTCACGAAACCGTCGACCGTCGCACCGCGGCCACGGACCGTCACCGTCGTGCCGGGCGGGTACGTGGTGCCGGACAGTCCGGGCACGGGGACAAGCAGGGTTCCCAGCCGCTGCGCCGCCATGTCGGCCCCTCTCCGTCTCTCGTCGCTCCTCATGTCGTTCCCGTCGAACGATATGCATGCGGACACTACCGGCTTGCCCTCCAGGACAGACCGGAGAATCATGAGATATCGGTCACGCGGGGCATCGGGAGAGGCGCGACTCGGGACACATACGCCATCGAGTGGAGGTCGTTGCCATGAAGGCCGTCGTGTACAAGGGACCGTTCGAGGTCGCGGTAGAAGAAGTCGACAATCCCACCATCCAGCATCCGAACGACGTGATCGTACGGGTCACCTCGACCGCGATCTGCGGCTCCGATCTGCACATGTACGAGGGGCGCACCAACGCCGAGCCCGGCATCACCTTCGGCCACGAGAACATGGGAACCATCGCGGAGGTCGGCCCGGGCGTCACCTCCCTCAAGGAGGGCGACCGTGTGGTCATGCCCTTCAACGTCGCCTGCGGATTCTGCACCAACTGCGTGGAGGGATACACCGGCTACTGTCTGACCGTCAACCCCGGCTTCCCGGGCGGCGCCTACGGCTATGTCGCCATGGGCCCGTGGAAGGGCGGTCAGGCGGAGTACCTGCGCGTTCCCTACGCCGACTTCAACTGCCTGAAACTGCCGCCGGGAAAGGAACACGAGAACGACTTCATCCTGCTCGCCGACATCTTCCCCACGGGCTACCACGGCTGTGAACTCGCCCAGGTCCGCCCCGGCGAGAGCGTGACGGTGTACGGCGCGGGCCCGGTCGGTCTCATGGCCGCCTACTCGGCGCTGCTGCGCGGCGCGAGGAAGGTGTTCGTCGTGGACCGGGTCCCCGAGCGGCTGCAGAAGGCCGAGGAAATCGGTGCGGTCCCGATCAACTTCGCCGAGGGCGACCCGGTCGAGCAGATCCACGAGCAGACCGAGGGCATGGGCACCGACAAGGGCGTCGACGCCGTCGGCTACCAGGCGTCGGCGGGCGGCACGGACACGGACCGCGAGGAACCGGCGACCGTCCTGAACTCGCTGGTCCGTACGGTCCGGGCCACCGGAATGCTCGGCATTCCCGGGCTCTACGTCCCGTCGGACCCCGGGGCGCCGGACGAGCAGTCCAAGCAGGGCATGCTCCTCGTCGCGGTCGGAAAGCTCTTCGAGAAGGGCCTGAAGATGGGCACGGGGCAGTGCAACGTGAAGCGCTACAACCGGCAGCTGCGCGACATGATCATCGAGGGCCGGGCAGCGCCCAGCTTCGTGGTCTCCCATGAACTGCCGCTGGACCAGGCGCCGTCGGCCTACGACAAGTTCGACAAGCGCATCGAGGGCTACACGAAGGTGGTGCTGCGCCCGTAGCCCGCGCCGCACAGGGAGCCACGGAAAGTAATTCGGATGCGGGGACGGTCCGGGGGGGGGGGGGGGGGGGGGGGGGGGGGGGGGGGGGGGGGGGGGGGGGGGGGGGGGGGGGGGGGGGGGGGGGGGGGGGGGGGGGGGGGGGGG
>NZ_JBVIIM010000012.1:0-30323 GCF_055569765.1 Streptomyces sp. NPDC031365
TCGACAGCGAGAAGTACCAGCTCCGCACCCGCGACTGGGAAACGGCCGAGAAGGAAGGGCGGACCATCACCCCCCTCATCACGAAACTCAACACCCTCCGCCGGGCCCACCCCGCGCTGCGCCGGCTCAGGAACCTCCGGTTCCACCGGACCGACAACGACGCCGTCATCGCGTACAGCAAGCGCAGCGGCCCGGACGTCGTGCTGGTGATCGCCAACCTCGACCCCCACCACACCCAGGAGGCCACGGTCTCGTTGGACATGCCGCGACTCGGCCTGGACTGGCACGAGTCGGTGCCGGTACGTGACGAGCTCACCGGCGAGACCTACCACTGGGGCAGCGCCAACTACGTGCGGCTGGAGCCGGGGCGGGCTCCCGCCCATGTTCTGCACGTCCAGCGACCGCCCGCCGCACAGCGAAACGGAGGGCGAGGAACGTCATGACCGTGAACGAGCCAGTGCAGGACACCTTCGAGGACACACCGGTCAGGGACCGGGACCCGGAGTGGTTCAAGCGTGCCGTCTTCTACGAGGTCCTCGTCCGCTCCTTCCAGGACAGCGACGGTGACGGCATCGGCGACCTGAAGGGTCTGACCGCCAAACTCGACTATCTGCAGTGGCTGGGTGTCGACTGCCTGTGGCTGCCGCCGTTCTTCAAGTCGCCCCTGCGCGACGGCGGTTACGACGTCGCCGACTACACCGCCGTGCTGCCCGAGTTCGGCGACCTCGCCGACTTCGTCGAGTTCGCGGACTCCGCGCACCAGCGCGGCATGCGTCTGATCATCGACTTCGTCATGAACCACACCAGCGACCAGCATCCGTGGTTCCAGGAGTCGCGCAAGGATCCGGACGGTCCCTACGGCGACTTCTATGTGTGGGCCGACGACGACACGGGCTACCCGGACGCGCGGATCATCTTCGTCGACACCGAGGCCTCCAACTGGACGTACGACCCCGTACGGGGGCAGTACTACTTCCACCGCTTCTTCTCGCACCAGCCGGACCTCAACTACGAGAACCCGCGCGTGCAGGAGGAGATCCTGGCGGCCCTGCGCTTCTGGCTGGACCTGGGCATCGACGGGTTCCGGCTGGACGCGGTGCCGTATCTGTACGCGGCCGAGGGCACCAACTGCGAGAACCTGCCCGCCTCGCACGCCTTCCTGAAGCGGGTGCGCAAGGAGATCGACACGCAGTACCCGGACACGGTCCTGCTGGCCGAGGCGAACCAGTGGCCGGAGGACGTCGTCGACTACTTCGGCGACTACTCCGTCGGCGGCGACGAGTGCCACATGGCGTTCCACTTCCCGGTGATGCCCCGCATCTTCATGGCCGTGCGGCGCGAATCGCGCTACCCCGTCTCCGAGATCCTTGCCAAGACCCCGGCCATCCCCTCGGGCTGCCAGTGGGGCATCTTCCTGCGCAACCACGACGAGCTGACCCTGGAGATGGTCACCGACGACGAACGCGACTACATGTGGGCGGAGTACGCCAAGGACCCCCGCATGCGCGCCAACATCGGCATCCGCCGCCGCCTGGCCCCCCTGCTGGACAACGACCGCAACCAGATCGAGCTCTTCAACGCCCTGCTGCTCTCACTGCCGGGTTCACCGATCATCTACTACGGCGACGAGATCGGCATGGGCGACAACATCTGGCTCGGCGACCGCGACGCGGTGCGCACACCGATGCAGTGGACCCCCGACCGCAACGCCGGCTTCTCCTCCTCCGACCCGGGCCGGCTCTTCCTGCCCACGATCATGGACCCCGTCTACGGCTACCAGGTCACCAACGTCGAGGCGTCCATGGCGTCCCCGTCCTCGCTGCTGCACTGGACCCGCCGGATGATCGAGATCCGCAAACAGAACCATGCCTTCGGTCTCGGCTCCTACACCGAGCTGCCGTCCTCCAACCCGGCCGTCCTCGCCTTCCTGCGCGAGCACGAGGACGACCTGGTGCTCTGCGTGAACAACTTCTCACGCTTCGCACAGCCCACCGAGCTGGACCTCAGCGCCTTCGAGGGACGGCACCCGGTCGAGCTGTTCGGCGGGGTGCGGTTCCCGGCCATCGGCGAACTGCCCTACCTGCTGACCCTCGGGGGACACGGCTTCTACTGGTTCCGGCTCACCCGAGTCGCATCCCGCATCGGTCGACGACTGTGAGCGTGTGCCGGCGAGAGGAGGCGTCACCATGACGAAGACCGCATTCCTGCGCCCGCGAAGCGCACCCTCCGAGTCCACGGAGTCGCTCACCGGGCTGCTGCGCGAATGGCTGCCGCTGCAGCGCTGGTTCGCCGGCAAGGACCGGCCCGTCACCGACCTCGGTGTGCTGTCGATGACGGAGCTGTTCCCGGGCTGTCTGCACGTCCTGGTGCACGCCGCTCACGGCGGCGTGCCCGCTCCCGGGGGCACCACCCCGGCCGGTGACTGCTACCAACTGCTCCTCGGCGTGCGGGAGCACCCCGCACCGCGGCTCGGCAAGGCGCTCATCGGCAGGGTGGTGGACGGCCGGCTGGCCGGAATGACCGTCTACGACGCCCTCCACGACCCGCGCGCCGCCCAGTTGCTCCTGGAGCGGCTGCGCCGCCCCGGCACCGCGGGTCCGCTGCGTTTCGAGTGCGACGGAACCCAGCAGGTGCCCGCCGGACTGGTACCCCGGCTGATGACCGCCGAGCAGTCAAACTCCTCGCTCGTGTACGGCGACGAGTACATCCTGAAGGTGTTCCGGCGCATCCAGCCCGGCGTCAACCCCGATCTGGAGGTGCCGGGGGCGCTCGCCCGCCAGGGCTGCCACCGGGTCCCCGCCCCGGTGGCCTGGCTGGGCACCACGTATCCGTTCAAGGCGACGCTCGGCGTGCTCCAGCCGTATCTGCGCAACGCCTCCGACGGCTGGACGCTGGCCCTCGACGCGCTCGCCGCCGGTGACGACTTCACCGCGCAGGCACACGCGCTGGGCCGGGCGACGGCGGATGTCCATCTGGCGCTGTCCTCGGCGTTCCCCATCGGCACTCCGGGGGAGAACGGGCGGACGGCGGCGGCCATGACCGAACGGCTGACCGCCGCGGCGCACGCCGTGCCCGCGCTCCAGCCGTTCGTCCCGGGGCTGCGGGCCGCCTTCGCCGCGCTGGCCACCTGCGACGCCGGGCCGCCCGCCCAGCGCATCCACGGCGACCTGCATCTGGGGCAGGTACTGCGGGCCGGGCGCGAGTGGTTCGTCATCGACTTCGAGGGCGAGCCCTCCCGGCCGCTCTCCGAACGGCGCAGCGCCCACTCCCCCGTGCGGGACGTCGCGGGGATGCTGCGCTCCTTCGACTACGCCGCCCGCCAGCGCCGCCCCTGGCGCCCGGAATGGGCGCGTCGCTGCCGCGAGGCCTACTGCGCGGGCTACGCCGCCCGCGCCGGCTGGGACCCGCGCAAGAAGCACGGCCTGCTCCGCGCCTACGAGACGGACCGGGCCGTGTACGAGGTGCTGTACGAGGCCCGGCACCGACCCGACTGGCTGCCCGTACCCATGGCGGCGATCGAGCGCCTCGCCGTGAGAGGAGACTGAAGCCGTGGCCCTGCACGACACCCCGCTTTCCGAATCGGCCGGGCCCGTCCCGTCCGCCCCCGCGGCCCCGGAGGCCGCACCCGCCCTCGACCCGGCCGACCGTGGGCGCCTGCTGGCGGGCGCCCACCACGATCCGCACGCGCTGCTCGGCGCCCATCCGGTGCCCGGCGGTGTCGCCTTCCGGGCGCTGCGCCCCTTCGCCCGTGCGGTGAGCGTGCTCGTCGACGGCGGGCGCACCCCGCTCGTCTCGGAGGGCGACGGTCTGTTCTCCGTCGTCCTGCCGCTGGACCGGATCCCCGCGTACACACTGGCGGTGGCCTACGGCGAGGACGAGGCCGTGGAAACGCACGATCCGTACCGGTTCCTGCCGACGCTCGGCGAGTTCGACCTGCATCTGATCAGTGAGGGCCGGCACGAAGAGCTGTGGACGGCGCTCGGCGCGCACCCGATGACCCACCAGGGCGTCTCCGGCACCCGCTTCACGGTGTGGGCACCCAACGCGCAAGGAGTGCGGGTCGCCGCCGACTTCACCCACTGGGACGGTACGGCGTTCCCGATGCGCTCCCTCGGCTCGTCCGGGGTGTGGGAGCTGTTCCTGCCGGCCGTCGGCGAGGGCACCTGCTACAAGTTCGAGATCCACTCGCGCCACGGCCACCGGTTCCTCAAGGCCGATCCGATGGCGCGCCGCACGGAGGCTCCGCCGAACACGGCGTCCGTCGTGACGGCCTCGCACTACGAGTGGGGCGACGCACAGTGGTTCGCGACGCGGACCGAAACGCCCGTGCACGAGGCGCCCTTCTCGGTGTACGAGGTCCATCTGCCGTCGTGGCGGCCGGGACTGACGTATCGCGAGCTCGCCGAGGCGCTGCCCGCGTACGTCCAGGACATGGGCTTCACCCATGTGGAGTTGATGCCGGTCGCCGAGCACCCCTTCGGCCCTTCCTGGGGCTACCAGGTCACCGGGTTCTACGCACCCACGGCCCGCCTCGGCACCCCGGACGACTTCAAGTACCTGATCGACGCCCTGCACCGGGCCGGCATCGGGGTGATCATGGACTGGGTGCCTGCGCACTTCCCGAAGGACGACTGGGCGCTGGCCCGGTTCGACGGGGACCCGCTGTACGAGCCCGGGGACTCCCGGCGCGCGGAGCACCCCGACTGGGGGACGTACACCTTCGACTTCGCCCGCACCGAGGTGCGCAACTTCCTGGTCGCGAACGCTGTGTACTGGTGCCAGGAGTTCCACATCGACGGGCTGCGGGTGGACGCCGTCGCCTCCATGCTCTACCTGGACTACTCACGTGAGGACGGCGGTTGGGAGCCGAATGCCTACGGCGGCCGGGAGGACCTGGCCGCGATGGCGTTCCTCCAGGAGATGAACGCCACCGTCTACCGGCGCTGCCCCGGTGTGGTGACCATCGCGGAGGAGTCCACGGCGTGGGGCGGCGTGACCCGGCCCACCGACACCGGCGGCCTCGGGTTCGGACTGAAGTGGAACATGGGCTGGATGCACGACTCGCTGGAGTACGTCTCCCACGAGCCGGTGCACCGCAAGTACCACCACCACGACATGACGTTCGCGATGGTGTACGCCTACAGCGAGAACTACTGTCTGCCCATCTCGCACGACGAGGTGGTGCACGGCAAGCAGGCGCTGGTGTCCAAGATGCCGGGCGACTGGTGGCAGCGGCGCGCCAATGTCCGCGCCTACCTGGCCTTCATGTGGGCGCATCCCGGCAAGCAACTGCTCTTCATGGGACAGGAGTTCGCCCAGGGTGCCGAGTGGTGCGAAAAGCAGGGGCCGGAGTGGTGGCTGCTCGACGACGGGTACCACTCCGCCGGGGACCACCGCGGGGTGCAGGACCTGGTCCGCGATCTCAACACCCACTACCGGGCGACCCCGGCGCTGTGGCAGCGCGACACCGACCCGGCCGGCTTCCGGTGGGTGGCGGTGGACGCCGCCGACGACAACGTCTTCGCGTTCCTGCGGTACGACGCCGAGGGCCGGCCCCTGCTCGCGGTGTCGAACTTCTCCCCCGTGGTCCGGCAGGACTACCCGCTCGCCACCGGCGACGACGTGATCGCCTGGCAGGAAGTCCTCAACACCGACGCCGCGCGCTACGGCGGCGGGGACGTCACCGGCCCCGGCCCCGTCAAGCCCGAGGACGGCCGCATCCGGCTCACCCTGCCGCCCCTCGCGACGCTGTGGCTGGCGCCCGTCCCTCTGTGAGGCCCGGCGACGACGCCCAGGTGTCCCCGGGCCGCCGCGGGGCATTCGGGACCGTACGACCGAGGGCATCTCGGCGTCGTCGCGGCAGCTCGCAGAAGGGCGGACACCACGTGCGCACCGTGGGAGTGGAGGAGGAGCTCCTCCTGGTCGATCCGGAGTCGGGCGAACCGCGGGCGATGTCCGCGGCGGTGCTCGCCCGGGCCGAGCGGGACGACGCGGGGCAGGAAGTCTTCGAGAAGGAACTGCACGAGCAGATGCTGGAGTTCGCCACGCATCCGCAGTCGTCCATGGAAAGTCTGCGTGCGGAGATCGTCCGCTGCCGCAAGGAGGCCGCCGGTCACGCCGGGGAGATCGGCTGCGCCGTCGCCGCGCTGGCCACGTCGCCGCTGCCGGTCAGCCCGTCCATCGGTGTCAACCGGCGCTACCGGTGGATGGAGGAGCAGTACGGCATCGCCACCCGGGAACAGCTCGTCATGGGCTGCCACGTCCATGTCTCCGTCGAGTCCGACGAGGAGGGCACCGCGGTCGTCGACCGGCTGCGGCCCTGGCTGCCGGTGCTGGCGGCGCTGAGCGCGAACTCGCCGTTCTGGCAGGGCAGTGACACGGGGTACAACAGTTACCGCAGCCGGGTCTGGCAACGCTGGCCCTCCGCCGGTCCGACGGAGATCTTCGGTTCGGCCGAGCGGTACCACCGGCGGGTCGCCGACATGGTGGCCACCGGTGTCATCCTCGACGAGGGCATGATCTACTTCGACGCCCGGCTGTCCCAGCGGTATCCGACGGTGGAGATCCGGGTCTCCGACGTCTGTCTGCACGCGGAGACCGCGGGGCTGATCGCGACCCTGGCGCGAGGGCTGGTGGAGACCGCGGCGCGCGAGTGGAAGGCCGGCCGGGAGCCGCTGGATCCGGGCGTCAGCCTGCTCCGGCTGGCCGCCTGGCAGGCGGCCCGCTCGGGCCTGACCGGCGAACTGCTCCACCCGAGGACGCTGCGGCGCATGCCCGCCGAAGCGGTCGTACGCGGCCTTCTCGAGCACTGTGCCGAGGCCCTGGAGGCCGACGGGGACCTGGAGCGCGCCCGCGAGGGATGCGCCCGGCTGCTGCGCGACGGCAACGGCGCCCAGGTGCAGCGGGAGCTGATGCGGCGCACGGACAGTCTGAGGGATGTCGTCACGGAGTGTGTACGGCACACCCAGGCATAGGACGTAACGGGGTCAGAGGATGAGGATCAGGGCGTAGACCAGGAAGAAGGCCGCGACCAGGACCGCCAGGGCGAGGATCGCGGTCAGGGGCCCCTTGCCCCAGCCCCTTCCCCCGTTCTGCGCTCCCCGGGGGCCCGCCTCGGGCATGCTGCTCTCCGCGGGCGGTGTCTCGCCCGGGGGGACGCCGCCGCCCGGTTCGAGACCGGTGCTGCGTTCTGGTTCGGGATCTGGGTTGACGTAGGTCATGCGGTCCGGGTCCCCCGAAACCGGCGAGATCATCAGTGCGGACACACTTGTCGCGATCCCGGCGCGGGGGCGGTCGGGCTGGACTACATTCAGGCACCGCCGATGACCGTCCTCATCGGCCGAGTCACACCCCGTACATGTCAGGAGCACTGCATGAGCGACCTCGCTCTCGCTCCCCCGTCCGCCTCGCCCCTGACCGGCGGTCTCGCCGACAGTCTCTTCGCGAGGGCGGACCAGAGCCCGACCCTGCCGGTACTCGCCCGTCGCACCGGCCCGGAGTCCTCCACCTGGGAGGAGATCACCGCTCTGGAGTTCCGGGACGAGGTTGTCGGCCTGGCCAAAGGCCTGATCGCCTCCGGGATCTCGCCGGGCGCACGGGTGGCGATCATGGCGCGCACCCGATGCGAGTGGACCTTTCTGTGCCACGCCCTGTGGACGGTGGGCGCCGAGGTCGTGCCGATCTATCCGACCTCATCGCGGGAGCAGGTGGAGTGGATCCTCCGGGACTCCGGCTGTGTCGCCGTGCTGGTGGAGGACGAGCAGAGTGTGATGACCGTCGGGTCGGTGTGCGCCGCGCTGCCCAGGCTCCGGCACGTCTGGCAGCTGGACTCGGGCGGGCTGGAGCAGCTGGCGGCGCGCGGCGAGTACATCCCGTCGGCCACGGTCGACTCGATGCGCCGCATCGTGCTCCCGGACTCCACGGCCGCGATCGCCTACACCTCCGGCACCTCGGGCCATGCCATGGGCTGCGCCCTGAGCCACCGCGGCGTGGCGTTCATCTGCGACACGCTGCTGGAGGGGTGGGGCCACACCGTGGCACCGCCCGGGGAGCGGGGCGCCGTCCTCGCCTTCCTGCCGTTCTCCCATGTGTACGGCCTGATGATCCAGAGCCTGTGCGTCCGCGGCGGTCTGCTGATGGGACACGAGCCCGACCTCGCCGGGGAGTCGCTGTCGTCGGCCCTGCGCACCTTCCGGCCCACCTATCTGTACGCGGTGCCCTCGCTGCTGGAGAAGATCTACAAGAACTTCCTGCGCACGGCGCAGCAGCAGGGCCGCGCTGCCCTGTTCGAGCGCGCCGCCGGCACGGCCCGGGACTTCGCCGCCGCGGTGGAGCGGCAGCGGCTGGGACGTGGCTCCGGGCCGGGGCTGGACCTGAGGTTGCAGCACGCCCTCTACGAGCGCACCGTCTACCGCAGACTGCGGGCTGCGCTGGGCGGCCGGGTGCAGCGGGCCACGTCCGGCGGTTCGCCGCTCAACCGCGACCTCTCCCTCTTCTACGAGGGGATCGGCATCTACGTCCACGACGGCTACGGGCTCACCGAGACCAGCGGCGGGGCCACGATGCAGCCGTTCGGGCGGGAGAAGTCCGGCACCGTCGGACAGGCACTGCCGGGCACCGCGATCCGGGTGGCCGACGACGGGGAGATCCTGGTGCGCGGGCCGTCGGTGTTCCAGGGGTACGTGGGCGACGAGGCCGCCTCCAGGGCGGTGCTGCGCGACGGCTGGCTGGCCACGGGGGATCTCGGCCGGCTGGACACCGAGGGCTATCTCACCATCACCGGCCGCAAGAAGGACATCATCGTCACCAGCAGCGGCAAGAGCGTGGCGCCGGCGGCTCTGGAGCACCGGCTGCGGATGCATCCGCTGGTGCATCAGGCCGTCGTCGTGGGCGACAACCGGCCGTGTGTGGGTGCCCTGATCACACTGGACCCGGACTTCCTGGCCGACTCGCGGGCCGCGCTGTCCCTGCCGGGCGACGCACCGGCCCGGGAGGCCCGGGAGGAGAACGCGCTGCGCGAGGAGGTCGCTCGGGCGGTCGCCGCGGCCAACAGCAGTGTGTCGCGCTCGGAGTCGATCCGGGTGTTCCGGGTGCTGCCCGAGCCGTTCGACGTGACCAACGGGCTGCTCACACCGTCGATGAAGCTGCGCCGCGACGAGATAGTGCGTCGTTACGCGCTGGAGATCGACGCCATGTACCAGTCGCGTAGCCGTCCGGGGCGCAGGTCGGCGCCCGACGTGTCCCCGGGCTGGGACGACTCGGACAACGTGTTCCGCTGAACGGTTTGGTACCGCCGGCCGGTGACGGGTTTGTCACCGGCCGCGCACGGGCAAGCGGGCGCGTAGGCTCCGCCCGCACGGGAACCCACAGACCGGAAGGACGCACAGGACGTGGACGACTGCCCCGCTGTGCCGGGGCACGGAAGGCGAGATGGCACCCGAGCCGCGTAGGGACAGGACACTGGCCGGCGAGGAGATCACGAGCCGCATCGCCAGCTTCCCGGGGGAGCTGCACGATGTGACGGACGCACGCATGGTCGCGGAGGAGTTCCTCTTCGATCTGGCCCGTGTGTCGGCGCCGTCGGCTCCGGAACACTGGGACGACATTCTTCTGGTGGTGACGGAACTGGCCGCCAACGCGGTCCAGTACGCGCCGGGCCCCTTCCAGATGCGTCTGCGCAGAACGTTCGACGGGGTGCACGTGGTGATGCACGACACCAGCACCACGGAGCCGGCTCCCCGGCCCTTCCATCCCCACAGCGGCGGTGGCGGGATCGGCTGGCACCTGATCCACACGCTGTGCGATCAGGTCAGTGTGGTCGGCGACGACCATGGCAAGGACATCCACGTCTTCCTGCCGTGGTGAGCCGCCCGGCGCGGGCGCTCAGCCGACGGGCCGCTCGCGGGGCGGCAGCCGGTGATAGTAGTCGCCGACCGCGGTGAGGTAGGCCGGGTCCATGGTCTCGCTGTCGGTCCGGAACCGGGGCGCGGCTTTCACCTCGGCCCGGCTGCAGGCCACCGTCAGCCTCCGCTCCCCCGCGTCCACGGCGGCGACCACACCGACCGGCACCAGGAGACTGCGGCCGAACACCCACACTCCGGTGTCGACGACGAGGTGCCGCATCCCGTGGTGGTCGGCCTGCCGGTCGACATGGCCGATGGTGCCGTCGCTCGCGAGGACGGTGTAACCCGTCACATCCTGCTCCGCGACGTGGTTCAGGTCCGACGCGTAGGACCAGATGCTGTCGATGGGCACTGCTCGTTGCCTCCCCGGGTGTACGTCCGCTGCGCGGAGCGAGGGGCCGGGTGTCCGCCCGCCCTCCTCCACAGCAGCAAATACCCGGTGGGCGCCCGTACATTCGAAAGGCGCGGACCCCAAATCCCGCGCCGGTGATCCGGCGCCCGCGCCCGGCGAAATACGCCCGAGTACCCCTCCGGGCCAGGTGCATGCATGCGCGCCGCGCCTTTCCCGGACCGTTCCGCGGGGCCCGGGCCACGCTTTGTTCGGTGCTCTCCATGTGGGTTAGCCTTCGGCGTATTTCTCATCGCGCAGATCCGTGAACTGCGGAAACGCGCACTGATTCCGCCGGAACGAGGGTGCGCATGACCAGCAAGAGCACCGAGGGGACCGACGCTGCTCCGGGGGACGAGGAGCTGATGCGGCTCCTGGCGGGGCTGACGGCTGTACGGGACGGGGACTTCGGCACCCGGCTGCCGGACGACGCGGACGGCCTCATGGGGGACATCGCCAAGGTCTTCAACGGCATGGTGGACCAGCTGTCGGTGTTCACCTCCGAGGTGACCCGTGTGGCCCGCGAGGTCGGCACCGAAGGGGCGCTGGGCGGGCAGGCGCAGGTGCCGGGTGTCTCCGGCACCTGGGCCGACCTGACGGACTCGGTGAACGCCATGGCGGGCAACCTCACCGCGCAGGTCCGCAATGTGGCGCAGGTGACGACGGCCGTCGCCAAGGGTGACCTCTCGCAGAAGATCACCGTCGACGCCCGCGGCGAGATCCTCGAACTCAAGAACACCATCAACACGATGGTCGACCAGCTCTCCGCCTTCGCCGACGAGGTCACCCGCGTCGCCCGCGAGGTCGGCACCGAGGGCCGCCTCGGCGGCCAGGCCGATGTGCAGGGAGTCAAGGGGACCTGGCGCGACCTCACCCACTCGGTGAACTTCATGGCCGGCAACCTCACCGGCCAGGTGCGCAACATCGCGCTGGTGGCGACCGCCGTCGCCAAGGGCGACCTCTCGCAGAAGATCACCGTCGACGCCCGCGGCGAGATCCTCGAACTCAAGAACACCATCAACACGATGGTCGACCAGCTCTCCGCCTTCGCCGACGAGGTCACCCGCGTCGCCCGCGAGGTCGGCACCGAGGGCCGCCTCGGCGGCCAGGCCCAGGTGCGGGGTGTCTCCGGCACCTGGAAGGACCTCACCGACAACGTCAACGTGATGGCGTCCAATCTGACCGGTCAGGTCCGTTCCATCGCCCAGGTCGCGTCCGCCGTGGGCCGGGGCGACCTGTCGCAGCGGATCCGGGTGGAGGCCGCGGGCGAGGTCGCGGCACTGGCAGATGTCATCAACACCATGGTGGACACGCTGTCCGCCTTCGCCGACGAGGTCACCCGCGTCGCCCGCGAGGTCGGCACCGAGGGCCGCCTCGGCGGACAGGCGCATGTGCCGCATGTCGCCGGCACCTGGCGGGACCTCACCGACAACGTCAACTCCATGGCCAACAACCTCACCGGTCAGGTGCGCAACATCGCGCTGGTGACGACCGCCGTCGCCAGGGGCGATCTGTCGAAGAAGATCGACGTCGACGCGCGTGGTGAGATCCTCGAGCTGAAGACCACGATCAACACGATGGTCGACCAGCTCTCCGCCTTCGCCCAGGAGGTGACCCGCGTCGCCCGCGAGGTCGGCACCGAGGGCCGCCTCGGCGGCCAGGCCGAGGTCGAGGGCGTCTCCGGCACCTGGAAGCGGCTCACCGAGAACGTCAACGAGCTGGCCGGCAACCTCACCCGGCAGGTCCGCGCGATCGCTCAGGTCACCAGCGCCGTCGCCGAGGGCGATCTGACGCGCTCGATCTCCGTCGAGGCGTCCGGCGAGGTCGCCGAGCTCAAGGACAACATCAACGCGATGGTGGAGTCCCTGCGCGAGACCACCCGGGCCAATCAGGAGCAGGACTGGCTCAAGACCAATCTCGCCCGGGTCTCCGGTCTGATGCAGGGGCACCGCGACCTGCCCGTGGTCGCCGAGCTGATCATGGATGAGCTGGTACCGCTGGTGTCGGCCCAGTACGGCGCCTTCTATCTCGTGGAGGACGGCGAGGACGGCCCCGGTCTGCGGCTGGTCGGCTCCTACGGCTACCCCGACGACGACGTCCGGCCCACCCGTATCGCCTTCGGCCGCACCCTGGTCGGCCAGGCCGCCCGCAGCCGCCGCGCCATCACGGTGGACGAGCTCCCGCCGGACTACATGGCCATCTCCTCCGGCCTCGGCCAGGTGGTGCCGAGGGCGCTGGTGCTGCTGCCCATCGTGGTCGAGGGCCAGGTGCTGGGTGTCATGGAGCTGGCTTCGGTGACCCCGTTCACCCAGATCCACGGGGACTTCCTGGTCCAGCTGATGGAGACCATCGGCGTCAACGTCAACACCATCGTGGCCAACGCCCGTACCGACGAACTGCTGGCGGAATCGCAGCGGCTCACCGCCGAACTTCAGGAACGCTCGGCGGAGTTGCAGTCCCAGCAGGAAGAACTCCAGCACTCCAACTCCGAGCTGGAGGAGAAGGCCGCACTCCTGGCTGCGCAGAACCGGGACATCGAGGCGAAGAACCTGCAGATCGAGCACGCCCGGCAGGAGCTGGAGGCACGGGCCCAGCAGCTGTCGCTGGCCTCGAAGTACAAGTCGGAGTTCCTGGCGAACATGAGCCATGAGCTGCGTACCCCGCTGAACAGCCTGCTGATCCTGGCCCAGTTGCTCGCACAGAACCCCTCACGCAACCTCAGTCCCAAGCAGGTCGAGTACGCGCAGATCATCCACTCGGCGGGCTCGGACCTGCTGCAGCTGATCAACGACATCCTGGATCTGTCCAAGGTCGAGGCCGGCAAGATGGACGTCAGCCCCGAGCGGGTGGAGCTGCGCCGGCTCGTCGAGTACGTCGAGGCCACCTTCCGGCCCATGACGATGCAGAAGAGCCTGGACTTCACGGTGACGACGGCCCCGGGCGCGCCGGCGGACCTGCTCACCGACGACTCCCGGCTGCGGCAGGTGCTGCGCAACCTGCTGTCCAACGCGGTGAAGTTCACCGAGCACGGCGGGGTGGAGCTGCGGATCGAACCCGCGCCGGACGACGAGGTGCCCGCCGGGGTGCTGCGGGGCGGTCCGGTGGTGGCCTTCCGGGTGCGGGACACCGGTGTCGGCATCCCGGAGCAGCACCTGGAGTCGATCTTCGGTGCCTTCCAGCAGGCGGACGGCACGACGAGCCGCAAGTACGGGGGCACGGGGCTCGGTCTGTCCATCACCCGGGAGATCGCGCACCTGCTCGGTGGCGCCGTCGTGGTGGACAGCGTCGCCGGCCAGGGCAGCACATTCACCCTGTTCCTGCCCGTGGCCAGGCCTGACTTCGAGGATCTGCTGCGGCCCGCCCGGGGCGCGGACCACGATCCGGCCGAGGCGCTGCCGGACGCGTCGTCCTCGCCCCTGCCCGCGATCGAGGCGGGGACCGGATCCGGGGAGCGTCCCCGGCGGCTGCTCGTCGTGGAGGAGCGGCCCCGTGGCCTGCTGACCCTGGTCGCGGAGAGCGTGGTCCAGGACGTCACCCGGGGCAACGGCACCTCCCGGCCGTCGGTCGACGTCATCACCGCCGTCGGCGCCCAGGAGGCGGCGGGTGCGCTGGCCGCCGACCCGTGCCACTGCGTGGTGCTGGAGCTGGGCATGAAGGCGGAGGTCACCCGGTTCCTGGATGCGCTGCGGGGCGATTCCGCCCTGGCGAGCGTCCCGGTGCTGGTGCACAGCGGTCACCGGGCCGACGCGGCGATGGAGGAGACCCTGCGCTCCCGTGCCGAGGGCACGGCGCTGGAGTTCCTGTCCAGCCTGGACGAACTGCGCGAACGCATCGCCCTGCACCTGTCCGCCGAGGAGCCCGGCGACGTGCTGTCGCTGGTGCGCGGCGACGAGGCGCACCGGACAGCCCCGCAGACGGTCGTGGACGGCTCGTTCTCCGGCCGGACGGTCCTCGTCGTCGACGACGACGCGCGCAACCTGTTCGCGCTCAGCGGGATCCTGGAGCTGCACGGCTTCCGTGTCCTGCACGCGGAGAACGGCCGCACAGGCATCGAGAGACTCGTGCACAACCCCGATGTGGCGCTCGTGCTGATGGATGTGATGATGCCCGAGCTGGACGGCTACGCCGCCACGGCCGAGATCCGGTCCATGCCGCAGTACGCCGAGCTGCCCATCATCGCCGTCACCGCCAAGGCGATGCCCGGGGACCGGGAGAAGAGTCTCGCCTCGGGGGCCAGCGACTACGTCACCAAACCGGTCGACACCCAGGCCCTGATCGCCTGTGTCCGCCGCTGGCTGCCCGCGTGAACCCCGCCGCAGGGCCCCGCAGCCGCCGAGGAGCGTGCGCACCGTGAGCATCAGGGAACATCCGAGCGAGCAGCCCGGGCCCCGGCCCGACCACCCGCCGGCCGGGCCCGCCGGGGTGTCCGCGGAGTCGCCCGTGGGCAGACTCGCGGCCACGGTGGAGCGGCTCAGCCGTGAGGTGCGGGCCGCGCAGGCGGAGGCCGAGGGCCGGGCGCTGATCGAACTGGCCAAGGGCATCCTGGTCGAACGCCTGGGGTGCGGTCCCGCACAGGCCGCCCGGCAGCTCTCCGAGCTGACCGAGCAGGCGGGGACGACCCAGCTTCAGTTCGCGGTCGAGGTCATCAACCAGGCCGCCCGGGACCGGATGTCCGAGGTGACGGACGCCTTCCTGGCCGCCACCCGGGCCGCCCAGGCGGCGGGTCCTGAGCCCGCGGCCGTACGGCTGCGGGCGGCCGAGAGCGGGGCGCTGGCCGCGGACGACACGCAGGCCGTGGCCGACTCCCTGCTCGAGCAGGCGCTGCGCCCCCTGGGCGCGGTGGCCGTGGCGATCTGGGCGGCGGGCGCCGACGGGTCGCTCACCCTCGCGGGCAGTGCCGGGTTCTCACCGGCCGAGGCGGCGCGCTGGTACTACGTACCACCGGACGTGGCGACGGTCGCCCGGTGCGCGCTGGCGGAGCGCGACGGCCTGTGGATCACGTCGACGGGCGACCGGGGCCTGCCCAGCGTCGGCCGGCACCACTACCCGGACGGGGGCAGGGCAGCCGTGCCCGCCGGTACCGGGGGGCGGGTGTACGGCGTGCTGGAGATCGTCTGGCCCGCCCCGCTGCCCGGGCAGCCGCCGCAGATCGTCCGCCAGGTCGAGGCCCTGGCCGAGCTGTGCGCGCACACCCTGGAGACGTACACACCGCCGGGCGGCCCAACCCGGCAGCCGCGGGCGCTGCCGGACGCGGCGGAACTGATGGATCTGGCGGACGGGCTGTACGACCCGGCCCTCGTCCTCGTGCCGTACCTGGACCCCGCCGGGAACCTGCTGGACTTCCGCATCCAGCACGTCAACGGCCGCTTCCTGGACCCGGCGGGCCGGCCCCGTGCCATGGTCAGCGGTGCGCTGCTGCTGGAGGCGTATCCGATGGCCGCCGGGGACAGCGAGCTGTTTCAGCGGATCGAGCGGGTGTACGCCACGGGTGAGCCGTTCCGGGCCCGGCGGATGAATCTGACCGCGCTCGTGGACCAAGTGCCGCTGGCGGCGGTCGCGGACATCAGCGTCAGTCGGCACGGCGACGGGATCCTGTTCATCTGGCGCATCGAGGACGAGACGGCGCGCCTGGCGAGCCTGCTCCAGCATGCCCAGAGGCTCGGCCGGATCGGCGGTTTCGAGGAGAACCTGCTGACCGGGGAGATCACCTGGAACGGTCAGCTGTTCGACCTGTACGGGCGCCCGCAGTCGAGCCCTCCGGTGCCGCTGGAGGAGCTGCCCGCGCACGCCCATCCGGACGACGCCGTCACCATCGGCCGTTTCCTGCGCACGCTGCTGCACCACCGGCGGCCGGCCTCGGCGGCCTTCCGGCTGCAGCGGCCCGACGGGGTGACCCGGCACATCCGGGTGGTCGCCGAGCCGGTGCTGGATACGGACGGCCGGCTGCTCACCACCCGCGGCGCCTACCAGGACATCTCCTCCCAGCACTGGACGGAGGTGGCGCTGGCGGCCACCCGCGACCAGCTGGCGCACAGCGAACAGCACGCCAGCGAGCGGGACCGGCTGGCGCTGCAGTTGCAGCGCGCCATCATGCCGCCCACCCAGGCGCCGCTGCAGGTGCCCGACCTGGACGTAGCCGTGCGCTACCGGCCCGCCGAGGCCGAGCAGTTGGTGGGCGGCGATTGGTACGACGCCGTGGTGCTGCCGTCCCGTCTGGTGCTGCTGTGCGTGGGTGACGTGGCCGGTCACGGCATAGAAGCGGCGACCAGCATGGTCGTCCTGCGCAACGCGCTGCGCGGGCTGGCCGTCACCGGGGCGGGCCCCGGGCAGCTGCTGTCGTGGCTGAACATCGTGACGCACCATCTGACCGGCGGCGTCACCGCCACGGCGGTCTGCGCCCTGTACGACCCGGCCACGCGCACCCTGCGCTGGGCACGGGCGGGCCATCTGCCGCCGGTGCTGGTGCGGGGCTCCGAGGCCGCGCCGCTGCCGCTGGTGCGCGGGCTGCTGCTCGGTGCCGTACCGGAGGCGGCGTACGAGGAGGCGGAGGTGCAGCTGGCCGCCGGGGACAACCTGCTGATGTACACGGACGGTCTGATCGAGCGCCGGGACCGTACGGTGGAGGAGTCCCTGACGCATCTGCTGACCACCGCCGTCACGGTTCCGGCCTCGCTCGACCAGCGGCTCGACCGCCTGCTCACGTACAGCAGGTCGGACACGGACGACGACACGTGCATCGTGGGAATCCGCGTGGGATGAGTGCGGCGGCCCGGGCATCGGGCGCGTGGAGGAATGAGCGGGCCATTCGGGGGTACGCGCGGCTGCGCGACGAAGAGCTTGATCACCTGTTGGAGGTACTCGTGCCCATTGCCCAGGACCCGTTGTCCGTAGAGGTGACCCTTCCACGTGAGGAGGTGGCCCTTCTTACGGTGGAGGGGTACTTGGACGTCGACACGGCGACCGAGTTCCAGCACCACCTGGCGAACCAGCTCCATCACGGCCGCCGGCACTTCCTGCTCGATCTGTCGGCGGTCCCCTTCATGGACTCGTCCGGCATGAACATCATCCTGCGTGTGTACCAGGAGGCGCGTGAGCTGCCGGGGAGCGTGCACATCATCTCGCCCGCCCCCGCCGTGCGGCGCATCCTGGACCTGACCGGCGTGAGCATCACCGTCCCCGTGTCGGAGAGCGTCGAGGAGGCGCTGGAGCGGGTCGAGCGTCAGCCGGAGACGCCCCCGGCCGACCCGGAACCCTGACCACGAGCCAGCCCCCGGTGCCCGGGGCGGGCTGGGCGCGACACGACCACGACGAGGAGAGAAAACAGGTGCCGCAGCACGAAACGGGCGGAACACCCGGAACACCGGCGCAGGAGGTCAGGGACTTCCTGTGGCGCCGCAGCGAACAGATCGCCCAGCGGTGGGCCGACGAGCCCCTGTTCCGTGCGGTGTTCACGGTCTCGCGCGAGGAGGCGGTGGAGGCCGGCAAGGCGGTCGTCGACGCGCTGGCCCAGGTCGCCGACGCACAGCGGGTCGAGGACCCGGACGCCGCGGGGTTCACCGGTGTGCGCGAGCAGCTGGCGCGGATGGGGGCGGCCCGCTCCCGCGCGGGGCTGTCCGCCACCCAGGTGTCGTCCGAGCTGGCCGCACTGCTGCCGCCGGTGGAGAACCTCCTGGTCGCCGATCTGGGACAGGAGGAGCCCGAGCGGCTGCGGCAGAGTTCGACCGTGCTCGGCGTGCTGCTGGGCACCCTGCGTCTGGTGGCCATGCAGACGGCGCTCAGCGAGGGGCAGGCGCTCATCGACCGGCAGCGGCTCCAGCTGCTGGAGGTGGCGACGCCGGTGATCAAACTCTGGGACGGCATCGTGGCGGTCCCGCTGATCGGGACGCTGGACAGCGCCCGCAGCCAGGTGGTGATGGAGACGCTGCTGGACGCGGTGGTCGAGCAGCACGCCCGGTTCGCGATCCTCGACATCACCGGTGTGCCGACCGTCGACTCGCTGGTCGCCCAGCACCTCATGAAGACGGTCGCCGCGGCCCGGCTGATGGGCGCGGAGTGCGTGGTGTCCGGTATCCGTCCGGCGATCGCGCAGACCATCGTGCACCTCGGCCTGGACCTCGGCACGGTGAAGACCCGGGCGAGCCTCGCCGACGCGCTCGGGTACTGCCTGCACGAGCTGGGAGCGAACATCGTGAACGCGGCGCCCGACGGTGCGGGCCGACGGTGAGCGAAGGGATCTCCCGCCCGGTCGCGGGACATGTGCCGGTACTCAGACTCGGGGACGTGCTGCTGGTCACCCTGCAGGGGGACCTGCACGACAGCATGGCGGACCAGCTCCAGCAGGACCTCTCCGAGACCATCGTCAGCAGCGGCGTCGCAGGGGTGGTCATCGACATCTCCGGCGTGGAGATCGTCGACTCCTTCCTCGGGAGGGTGCTGGCGGAGATCGCGGCCCAGACCGAGCTGCTTGCCGCGCGGACCGTGGTGGCCGGCATGCGGCCCGCGGTCGCCATCACCCTGGTGGAGCTCGGGCTGACGCTGCCGGGGCTGCGGACCGCGCTCACCACAGAGGCGGCGATGGAGCTCCTCGCGCAGCCCATCGTGCCGCTCCGGGCCGGCGGCGTGCGCGAGGAGAGTCCGTGATGCACACTGCCGCGGGCGTGGAAGCCCGCCTGCCCATCCGGTCGGACATGGATCTGGTGTGGGTACGTCAGCATGTGCGGCAGGCCGCCGCCAAGCTCGGCTTCGGTCTGGTGGACCAGACGAAGCTGGTGACCGCCGCCAGCGAGCTGGCACGCAACACCCTGGTGCACGGCGGTGGCGGCCTGATGGAGGCGTCGCACGTCACCACCACGGGCGGGGCCGACGGGCTGCGGCTCACCTTCAGCGATTCGGGGCCGGGCATCCCCGATCTCGACCGGGCGCTCAGCGACGGCTACACCTCCGGCGGCGGGCTGGGCATGGGGCTGGGCGGCGCCCGGCGCCTGGTGCACGACTTCACGGTCGACAGTGCCCCCGGGTCGGGGACCACCGTGCGGGTGACCTCGTGGGTGTCCCGGCCGCGGCGTCCGCGCGAGGACGTCTGATGCCCCGCGTCTGGGACGTACCGGTGCAGGACCCGACCCGTGTGCGTGACGTGCGGGTCGCGGCGGAGGAGGCCGCGGCCCTGGCCCGGCTGGACGAGCGGCGCACCGCCGCCGTGTCCCTGGTGGCCACCGAGCTCGCCACCAATCTGCTCAAGTACGCGCAGGCGGGCGGGGTGCTCATCGACGTCGTGGACCCGCCCCTGCCGCGGGAGGGGCGGCCGGGGCGGGCCGTGCAGATCACCGCGATCGACCACGGGCCGGGGATCGCCGATGTGGCCGGTGCGCTGCGGGACGGGTTCTCCTCGAGCGGTTCGCTCGGCGCGGGCCTCGGCACCTGCCGGCGTCTCGCGGACGACTTCGGCCTGCACAGCGTGCCCGGCCGAGGCACGGTGGCGGTGGCGCGCGTCGGCCCCGTCGCCGGCCGTCCGGGCCGGGGTGAGGATCCCGCGGGCGGCCTCGGTGTGCATGCCGGCGGCGTGAATGTCCCGTTCGCCGGCGCGGACTTCTCGGGGGACGCCTGGGCCTGGGTCAGGTCCGGCGACCGTACGACGCTGATGCTCGCCGACGGACTGGGGCACGGGAGCGAGGCGGCCCGTGCGTCGACCGCCGCCGTCGAGGAGCTGCGCCACTGGGCCCGGCTGGCCCCCGCCGAGGCGCTGCACAAGCTGCACGCGGCGCTGGCCGGTACGCGGGGCGCGGCCGTCGCCATGGCCCAGCTCGACACCTGGACCGGCCGGCTGCGCTTCGCCGGGATCGGCAATGTGACGGCCCGGCTGCGGGAGGGCGACCGCTGGCGGTCCCTGCTGTCCCGGCCGGGCATCGTCGGAGTTCACCAGCCCCACACGGTGCGTGAGGACGAGGTCCCCTGGTCCGCCGGGAGCCTGCTGATTTTGCACACGGACGGTCTGCCCGGCCGCTGGACGCCGCCCCCGGACACCGGGCATCCGCCGGCCGACCCGGCCGTGACGGCCGCCGTGACCGTCCGGGACGCCGGCAGCTCCGCGCGACCGGTGCGGGACGACACCGCCGTGGCCGTGCTGGCCCCCGTCCCGTCGCCGGAGCGCCCATGACGCGCACCTGGCGGATCGGCACCGTCACGGACGCGGCACACGCCCGTGTCGCCGTGGCACGGCTGGCCGCGGCGTACGGGGTGCCCACCGTGGAACGCGCCCGGCTGACCGCGGAGCTCAGCGGCCGGCTGCGGCAGTGCCTCACCAAGGGCGGCACCTGGACACTCACCCTGGAGGGGCCCGGCTCCGCCGCCGGGACGGCCGGCCTGCACGCCGTGGTGACGCCGGCCCTCGGCCCGGACGCCGACGGCCGCGCCCGGTGGACGGTGACCGCTCGCTGCCCCGAACCGGATCCGGCCGTCGGCACCGGTCCGTCGACGGAGGATCCGGCCGGTCTGTCCGAGGCTCTGCTGAGCGCCGACGAGGACATGGCCGTGGTGCTGGAGAAGCTCACCGAGCAGGAGGAACTGGTCGCCTTCCACCGGGAGGAGCTGCACCAGACCAACCAGGGCGTCGTGGCGCTGCACGCCGAGCTGGACGCGGCGGGACGGGCGCAGCAGGAGGCGTTCGCCGCCGAGCGCAGCGCCCGCGAGGAGGCGGAGAACGCCCGGCACAGACTGACGTTCCTGGCGGACGCGAGCGCCGCGCTGAACGCCTCGCTGAACCACGACGAGATCGTGCGCCGGCTGCCCGAGCTGCTCGTGCCGCGGTACGCCGCCGACGTCGACGTATGGCTGTTCGACGACCACGAGGATGACCGGCACCGTCCCACCACCCACCCCGGTGCGGCGGTCCTCGCGGCCCGGACCGGGCGCCCGCAGTACGCCGCCGACCATCCCGGGGGTCTGCCCGGGGTGGACGACCGGCCGCCCTCGGCCCTGGATCCCGTGCGGCCCCTGCTGTGCCTCCCGCTGCTGGCACGCCGTACTCCGCTGGGTGTGCTGACGCTGTCGCCGCCCGGTGAGCGCTGGGACCCGGACGACGCCGTGATGCTGATCGAGCTCGCCCGGCGGGCCGGCATCGCCATGGACAACGCCCGCCGGTTCGAGCACAACCGGGACATCGCCGAGACGCTGCAGCGCGCCCTGCTCACAGAGCTGCCGACGGCGCCGGGCCTGAGTCTGGCGGCGCGCTATCTGCCGGCCACGCACGGGCTGAACATCGGTGGCGACTGGTACGACGCGTTCCGCCAGCGGGACGGCAGTCTGATCACCGTCATCGGTGATGTGACGGGGCACGGGCTGCACGCGGCGGTGATGATGAGCCAGCTGCGCACCGCGCTGCGCGCCTACGCCGTCGACGGCGGCGGGCCCGGCCGGCTGCTGACCCGGCTGCACGGGTATCTGCGGCATCTCCAGCCGGATCTGTTCGCCACCGCGGTCATCGCGCGGTTCCATCCGGACGGGCACACCCTGACGTGGGCCGCGGCGGGTCATCCACCGCCGGTGCTGCGGCTGCCCGACGGGCGGGTGCGGGTCCTGGACGCCAAGCCGGGCGCGATGCTCGGCATTCCGCTTCAGCAGGACATCGCCGACCACACCGAGCGGTTGACGCCCGGTTCGACGCTGGCGCTCTACACCGACGGGCTGGTCGAGCGGCGGGCCCGGGGCATCGACCCGGGGATCGAGCGGCTCGCGGACGCCCTCGGGGCGTACGGCTCCGCCGATCTGGACGCCGATCTGGAGGAGTCGGCGGACCGGATACTCCATCCGCTGCTGAGCGACTCCGAGCGGGACGACGACGTGTGTCTCCTGCTGTGCCATCTGCGCGGCTGACGCGGGGGCGACCGGTACGTCCGCCGTGGCTTCCCGGTGCGTTCCCTCGCCGGTGCGGGCATCGTGGTGCTGAACAGGGGCACGCGTCAGGCATCGATGTCCGAGGCGGACCGCCTGAAGCCGCAGGAAGGATGGACACCGTGACACGACCCAGGATCCTTGTGGTGGGCGCGGGTTTCGCCGGCGTGGAGTGCGTGCGACGGCTGGAACGCAGGCTCGCCCCCGACGAGGCCGACCTCACGCTGGTGACGCCGTTCTCCTACCAGCTCTATCTGCCCCTGCTCCCCCAGGTGGCCTCGGGTGTGCTGGCCCCGCAGTCGGTCGCGCTCTCCCTGCGCCGCAGCGAGCGGTACCGCACCCGGATCATCCCGGGCGGGGCCATCGGCGTGGACCTGCGGTCCAAGGTCTGTGTCGTCCGCATCGTCAACGGTGAGATCGTCAACGAGCCGTACGACTACATCGTGCTGGCCCCCGGCAGCGTCACCCGCACCTTCGACATCCCGGGGCTGACGGACCACGCCTTCGGGATGAAGTCGCTGGCCGAGGCCGCCTACCTCCGCGATCACGTCATCTCCCAGCTCGACCTGGCGGACGCCAGTCACGATCCGGCGGAGCGGGCCTCGCGGCTGCAGTTCGTGGTGGTCGGCGGCGGTTACGCGGGCACCGAGACGGCGGCCTGCCTCCAGCGGCTGACGCACGCCGCCGTCAAGCGCTATCCCCGGCTGGACCCGGGCCTGATCAAGTGGCACCTGATCGACATCGCACCGAAGCTCATGCCGGAACTGGGCGAGAAGCTCGGGCGCAGCGCGCACGAGATCCTGACCCGGCGCGGCATCGAGGTCTCCCTGGGGGTCTCCATCGCGAAGGCGAGCGCCGAGGAGGTGACCTTCACCGACGGCCGGGTGGTGTCCACCCGCACCCTCATCTGGACCGCGGGAGTCGTCGCCAGCCCGCTCATCGCCACGCTCGGCGCGGAAACCGTCCGGGGACGGCTCGCGGTCGGCTCGGACATGCGCCTGCCGGGCCACGACGGGGTGTTCGCGCTCGGCGACTCGGCCGCGGTGCCCGATGTGGCCAAGGGCGACGGCGCCGTGTGCCCGCCGACCGCGCAGCACGCGTTCCGGCAGGGCAGGCACGCCGCCGACAACGTCATCGCGACCCTGCGGGACCGGCCGACGCAGCCGTACGTCCACAAGGACCTCGGACTCGTGGTGGATCTCGGCGGCACCGACGCGGTGTCCAAGCCGTTCGGCATCGAACTGCACGGTCTGTCCGCCCAGGCGGTGGCCCGCGGCTACCACTGGTCGGCGCTGCGCACCAACGTCGCCAAGACCCGGGTCATGACCGACTGGCTGCTGAACGCGGTCGCCGGCGACGACTTCGTACGTACCGGGTTCCAGGCGCACCGGCCCGGCAACCTGCGGGACTTCGAGTACCTCGACGCCTATCTGACGCCGGAGCAGGTGCGGGCGCACGTCGAGGAAGCGGGCCGGGCGGCCCGGTGACGCACCGGGCAGGGGGCGGCTCGCACCGTGCGACGCCGGGATCCGGGCCGGTGACGGCGGGGGAGGATGCGGCGGCGTGAAAGCGGCGGGACGGTCGGGGCGGGCGCGGGTGCGGGACCACCTCGCGGCGTCCGACCCCGGTCTGCTGCGGCTGACGGCCGGACTGCGGACGGTGGGGGCCATCGCGCTGACGCTGGCCGTGCTCGCCTCGCTGGGATTCGGTGTCACCCGGCTGGTGACGGGAGCCATGACGGCGATGGTCGCCACCTTCGCCATCCGGGAACGGCAGCGCTCCGCCCAGGCGGTCACACTGGCCCTCGGTCTGCCGGTCGCGCTGGCGTCCGTGTCACTGGGCGCGGTGCTCAGCGAGCGGACGGTCGTCGGGGACGCCTTCTTCGTCGTCCTGATCTTCTGCGCGGTGTACGGCCGCCGGTTCGGCGACCGCGGGACCGGACTCGGTCTGATCGGCTTCCAGGTCTACTTCGTGTCCCTGTTCGTCGGTGCCTCCGCCGGTCAGCTGCCAGGGTTGTGGGCGGCCATGACGGTCGCCTTCGCGAGCAGCGCACTGGTGCGGTTCGGTGTCGTCCCCGTGACTCCCGCCGGTCTGCTCCAGCGGCTGCGCCAGGCTTTCCGCGCCCGGCTGGGCCGGCTGGTCTCCGCGCAGCTGGCGTTGCTCGACGCGGGGCCGGACCAGGTGGACAAGGCGCTGGAGGACGTGCGGGAGGGCACGGCCCGGCTGCACGAGACAGCCCTCATGATCCAGACCCGGCTGGAGGAGGGTACGCCCGACGAGTCGACGGCGCGGCTGGTGCAGCGCCGCATCGCGGATGCCGAGCTCGCCGCCGAGCGGCTCGGTCTGCTGCTGCTGTCCGCCCGCAGCGCCGAACGGGCGGACACCCTCACCCTGCATCTGCCCGGCGCCCCCGCCCCTGAGGTCGGCCGGCTGCCCGGGCCGGACGAGGCCACGGCCCAGTTGCGCCGGGATCTGTTCGCGCTGCGCGCGCTCGTGCTGCGGGCGGGGGCGGGCGGGACGGGCGTGGCCCATGTGCGCAACCGGCTGCTCGCCTACCGGGACGGAGAGCATCTGCCGCCCGCGTCGCCCGCCGTGCAGGACGTGTTCCGGGCCGTCGGGGAGAGCGCCCGCGCCGTCATGGGGCTGCGGGTCGCCCTCGACGGTCCGCAGGACGAGTCGGACGACAGCCCGGCGACGGCCAGGTCCCGGGAGGAGCTGGACGCCGAGGACGCCGCCATCGACGCCGGCGAGCAGACGGAGCCGGACACAACGCACCGGGGGCTGCGACGGCCCACCACGCGCGCCGCCGTGCAGGTGGCCGTGGGCTCGACGCTGGCCATCATCGGCGGTGAGCTGCTGTCCACGGACCGTTGGTACTGGGCGGTGCTGACCTGCTGGATCGTCTTCATCAACACGGCCTCGACCGGCGAGATCCTGGTCAAGGGCTACCGGCGGCTGCTGGGCACGGTGTTCGGTGTGGTCGCGGGGATGGCGCTGGCGGCCGTGGTGGGCCGTCACACCCTGGCGGCGTTCCTGCTGGTGCTGGTGCTGATCTTCCTGATGTTCTACACGGCGCCGCTGTCCTACACGCTCATGTCGTTCTTCGTGACCGCGATGCTGGGGCTGCTGTACACGCTGCTGCACACCTACAGCTGGGAGGTGCTGGTGCTGCGCCTGGAGGAGACGGCGCTGGGCGCGGCCTGCGGGGTCGCCGCGGCAGCGCTGGTGCTGCCCGTGAACACCGACCGGCGCACCAACGATCTGCTGGTCACCGTGCTGGAACGGCTCGGCGAGGTCACCGAGGCCGCGGTCGGTCAGCTCAGCGGCGGGCCCGCCGACGACCTGCTGGACAAGGCACGGGAGCTGGACCAGGCCCTGGGCGACCTGCGCGGTGCCACCCAGCCTCTGACCCACCCGGTCACCCCGCTGCGGGCCCGGCGCACCAACGCGCGCTATGTGGTGGCCCTCCTCGAGACCTGCGCGTACCACGCCCGCTCACTGGCGGCAACGGCCGAGTTGCTGCCGACCCATCCCTCGATCGCGGCGGATCCCCGGCTGCGCGGGGCGGCGGGACGTACCGTGCGCAACATCGGCACGATCACGGCCCGGGTCGCGGAGGAGCACGTCTCCGCGCCCGTCGAGACGGGCCCGAGCATCGCGTCCCTCCTGGGCGACGACGGCACGGCCCGCTACGGCCGGATCACCGGACGGGTGCTGCGGCATCTCGAACGCCTGGACGAGGCCGTGGTGGGTCTCGCCCGTCCCCTGGACGTACGGGTATCGACACCCGAACGCTGACCCGGAACGGCACCGCTCCCCGCGCACGCGAGGCCCCGTCAGGTCCGGCAGGGGAAACCGCCCCCGCCCGGCACCGCGTCGCTCCCCGAAGGCACGGCGGTGCGTCAGACCCCGCCCGTGGGGCCCGGCACCCCGTCGGACACCGAGGACGGTGACCCGTGCCGCCCGGCACCGCGTGCGCGGGGGGCGCGGGGTGCGCGGGGTGCGCGGGGTGCGCGGGGTGCGCGGGCTCGCGTACCTGCCCGCGTCGTCGTGCACCGTGTGCACCGGGCGCGGTCAGAAGTCTGTCGGGAGGCCGCTTGCCTCGGCTATGCCGCGTAGCTCCTCGTTCTGGCGGTGCCGGTCCCTGATGAATCCGGCGATCTCGTCCAGGCGGGACGGATCGGCGGCGGTCGCCGCGTCGGTGACCACTCTGACCGGCCCCGTCTCGTCGACCTCGAGCTCGACCACCTCGTTGTCGAGGCGCCCGGTGACGGCGGTGGCGATGACGAGGGCGGCCTCGTCGCGGACTTCCTGCGGAAGTTCGTCGTCGCCGCTGTCCAGCGCCAGGTCCATGCCCGACAGCCGGTGTTCGTCGATCGCCTCGAGGACCGGCTCCACCACACGGAGCAGAAGCCGGTAGTCCTCGGTGTCCATCCGGACCCGCAGGAGGTCGAGATAGACGTCCACGGGCCGGCCTTCCGGGGGAATCTCGGATTCGCTCATCGGCTTCGGGTTCCCCGAACCCGGCGAGTCATACGGCGGCCGGCCGGGCGGCGTGCGGCACGTCCCGCACGTCGGCCGCCAGCCAGCGGTGTGCGGTGGTGAGTGCCTGTTGCACGTCCCGCGTTCCGGTCGACACGCACAGCGTGTAGGCCAGGTCACCGATCCGCGGGTCCTCGCCGCCCGCGACGCGGTCGGCGCTGCCGGTTCCGGTGGCGGCCAGGGCCTCGTACTCCTCGACGAGGCGGCGCAGCACGGTGGGGTGAGGCTTCAGCATGTGTCTCGCATTCTCGTGTTCCGGTCCGGGGCGGGCGTGCCGTTTCACGCCGTCGCCGAGTGTCCGCCGACGGGGCGCGGGCTCTTCCGCTGTCCCATCGCGTCGGCGCGCACTCGGGCGCAGCTGCGGCTGATGAGGCGGGAGACGTGCATCTGGGAGATGCCCAGCCTGTCGGCGATACGACTCTGGGTCATGTCTTCGAAGAAACGCATGTAGAGAATGGCGCGCTCGCGCTCCGGCAACCGGCGCAGCCCTTCCTTGGCGGACTCGCGGTCGACGACGACGTCGTACGAGGCGTCCGCGGCGCCGAGGGTGTCGGCGAGGCTGTAGCCGTCGTCGTCGGACGACAGTTCCGCGTCGAGCGACAGGGTGCTGAAGCTCTCCAGCGCCTCCATCCCGGCGGCGACCTCCTCCTCGGTCAGTCCGGTGTGCGCGGCGACGGCCGCCACGGACGGCTCGGGACTCCCGGGGTTCTGGGTGAGCTCGCGCCGTGCCACCCGCACCTTGTTGCGCAGCTCCTGAACCCGGCGGGGCACGCGCAGCGCCCACATCCGGTCGCGGAAGTGCCGCTTGACCTCGCCGGTGATGGTGGGGACGGCATAGCTCTCGAAGGCTCCCCGGCTCGGGTCGAACCGGTCGATGGCCTTGACCAGTCCGAGGGCGGCGACCTGGCGCAGGTCCTCGAGGGACTCGCCGCGGTCGCGGAAGCGGCCGGCGATGCGGTGGGCCATGGGCAGCCACGCGGTGGTGAGTTCGTCGCGCACCGCGTCCCGCTCGGGGCCGTCCTCCAGCGAGGACAGCCGGATGAACAGGGCGGCGGTGTCGGGGGCGTCGTCGTGCCGCCGGCGGGGCGGGGCGATCGTCGTGTCGGAGGAGCCGGGACGATGGGCGGACGTGTCAATGAGCATGCGGTTCGCTCCCGAACGGTGATTTCAGGGGACTACCGCGGGACGGCCGCCGCCGGGACACCCGGAGGGTCCTCAGCGGCCGTACCCTCCCGCTGGCGCGCCTCCGGTCCGAAGCACGAACCTCCGATTGCCCTGACTCCGGTAGAACAAACTCCGCTTTGCCGCGGAATCTGCCCGGGACTCAGACCAGGGGTACGACCGCGGTGATGCACTTGCCGCCGGCGGGCAGATCGGACACCCGGATGTCGCGGGACAGCCGGCACACGATGGGCCAGCCGTGACCCCCGGGGCGGCGGCGTCCCCGCTGGTCGGTGCCGGGTACCACGACGGGCAGTTCGTCGCTGCGGTCGCTGACCGACAGCCGTACTCCGGGACCGCTGACGTCGACCCGGAAATCGGTGACTCCCCCGCCGTGCACCATCGCGTTGGTGGTGAGCTCGGAGGCGACGAGCAGGGCATCCGCCAGGGCATCGGTGTCACAGACGGTGTGGGTGGCGCGGCAGCGTTCGGTCACCGCCCGCTCGACGGCCTCGCGCACCTCGGCCGGCCGGGCCGGTACCGTCCGGCGCGCACCGGGTGGCCGGAGAACGGGTTCGGTCGTGTAGTCCTCACTCATACCGCGGCTCCCTGGAGTCGGTGGCGGACGATGGTCGACGAAGAATGCCTCGGACCTCCCTTTTCGGCTCACCTGTCCCGTTACCGGCAAACCTCCCCGCCGTTTCCCGTACACCTGTCATTCGAATGCCACACGCGGGTACGCGGTCCCTATGACCGATGTGGTGGACTCGGACGAACTGCTGCGGCGCATCCAGCGGGCGAGGGCCTGGACTGCGCAGGAGGAGCGGGCCTGGCGGGCCCGGGGTGAGGAGCTGGTACGGGAGGACTCCGGCGACCCGGCCGCCGCGCGTGACGCCGACATGCGCGAGGTGGCCTACGGGGTCGTGCTGCGGGTGCTGGACGAGATCCTGACGCCGGGCAGACACGCGGCGCGCGGCTGAACGGCGGGGCGTGTGGATGGACACCGTCCGGTGCCGGGAACCCGGGACACATGGCGGTCGATCACCACCGGGCCGCGGTTACGGAAGCACTGGAGGACTACCACCGCGAGAGGCGGCTGAGTCTCACTCCGCCGGGCGACCTGCGGATGGAGCAGGCGACGCTGCCGCGGGACGCGTTCTTCGTGCCCGCGCTCCGGTATCTGCGCACGGGGTTGGACACGGGCAGGTATCTGCCCGATCCGTCGGATCCGGGCCTGGACACGGTCCGGGTGGTGGACGAGCGTACCGACTGAGACCATGACGAAAGAGGTCATCCGACCCGATTACCGGAACGCCGACTGAATGGTTTATCGTTCATACATACCTGGTGACGGAGTCGACGCCCTGTCCTCCGGACACCACCCCTTACTGCCCTGGCTGGCCTCCCCCGTCCAGCCAGGGCTTCTTCATGCCCGGCGAAAACCGTGGCCCGCTGAGGTGCCTCGAACAGCGGCAGCGGCTGAAATGAACGTAGGGAATGCACCGGAACCGATTGCCCGGCGAGGAGCCCCGCGCCATGACCAAAGCGATCAAACTCCTGACGGCCCTCCCCCCTCCTCAGCGCGAGCGCCTGATGACACTCGCGCGGGAGGTGTCCTTCCCGGAGGACACCCGGATCTTCGAGTCGGGTGGCACCGCCGACCGCTTCTGGGTGATCCGCTCCGGCGCGGTCTCGCTGGACCAGCAGGTCAACGAGCTGCACCGGGTGACGGTCGCCGGCCTCGGCGCGGGCGATCTGCTCGGCTGGTCCTGGCTCTTCCCGCCGCACGAGTGGGACTTCGGCGCCGTGGCCTTCAGCCCGGTGCGCGCCTATGAGTTCGACGCGGCGGCCGTTCTCCGGCTCTGCGAGGAGGATCCGCAGCTCGGACTGACGCTGGTGCGCAAGGTCGCCGAGGTGCTGGCCAACCGGCTCGAGGCGACGCGCGGCAAGCTGATGGACCAGTACGCGGTGCACCGGCGCAGCGGGCCGGTGTAGCCGGTCGCGCACCCGTCGCGGCGCCGGCGACCGCCCTGGCGCTCAGGCTCCCGCGATGAGCGTGAGCCCCAGGACGACCATGGTGGCGGCGACGAGGCCGTCCAGCACACGCCAGGCGGCGGGGCGGGCCAGGAAGCGGCTCAGCAGACGGGCACCGAAGCCGAGCGCCGCGAACCAGCAGAGGCTGGCCACTACGGCGCCCAGGCCGAACGTCCAGCGCAGCGGACCGTGACCGGCGGCGACCGAGCCCAGCAGGAACACCGTGTCGAGGTAGACGTGCGGGTTGAGCCAGGTCATCGCGAGGCAGGTCAGCACGGCGCGGCGGCGTGAGCCCGCCGCGCCGCCCTCCGTCCGCAGTCCGGTGGCGGGGGGGGGGGGGGGGCGGGGGGGGGGGGGGGGGGGGGGGGGGAGGGGGGAAAAAGCGGCGAACCAACCGAACGACCGCCGCT
>NZ_JBVIIM010000012.1:30333-210943 GCF_055569765.1 Streptomyces sp. NPDC031365
GCAGCGCACGAGGAGGTGGGTCGCCTCCTCCTCCCCCCCCCCCCCCCCCCCCCCCCCCCCCCCCCCCCCCCCCCCCCCCCCCCCCCCCCCCCGCCCTCCGTCCGCAGTCCGGTGGCGGCCGGGCGGAGCACCCGGCGGGCGGCCAGGGCGCCGTAGCCGAGCAGGAACACGCCGCCGATCCAGCCGACCGCCGTCAGCGCGCCCGGCCAGGCCACCACCGCCGCACCGACGCCACCGACACCCAGGGCGATGAGCGCCGCGTCGGACAGGGCGCAGATGCCGACGACGGCGAGCACGGCGTCGCGGCGGATCCCCTGGCGCAGGACGAAGGCGTTCTGGGCGCCGATGGCGACGATGAGGGAGAGGCCGGTGCCGAATCCGGCGGCGGCGGTGGTCAGGGCGCTGGTCATGCCGAGGACGTTATGGCCGCCACGGCGGTGCAGTACAGCTAAGGATTCTTACGTACCCTTAGCCACTGTGATGACCGACCTTCCCCTGGACCAGGTGCGGACGCTGCTCGCGGTGGTGGACGAGGGGACGTTCGACGCGGCGGCGGCCGCGCTGCATGTGACGCCCTCCGCGGTGAGCCAGCGGGTGAAGGCACTGGAGCAGCGCACGGGCCGGGTGCTGCTGCTGCGCACCAAGCCGGTGCGGCCGACCGAGTCGGGCGAGGTGCTGGTGCGCCTGGCCCGCCAGGTGGCCCGGCTGGAACGGGACGCGTACGCCGAGCTGGGGCTGAGCGGGGCCGGGGAGCCGACCCGGGTGTCGGTCGCGGTGAACGCGGACTCGCTCGCCACCTGGTTCCTTGGAGCCCTCACCCGGCTGCCGTCCCGGGCGCGGCTCTGCTTCGAACTGCGCCGGGAGGACGAGGCGCATACGGCTGCCCTGCTGCGTGAGGGGACGGTGATGGCCGCGGTGACCTCGTCACCGGATCCGGTGCCGGGCTGTTCCGTGCGGCACCTGGGCCGGATGCGCTATCTTCCCGTGGCCAACCCGGAGTTCGCCAAGGAGCAGCTCGCCGGGCCGCTGCGCGAGGCACTGCCCGGGGTACCGGTGGTGGTGTTCGACCGGCGGGACGACTTCCAGGACGGTTTCGTGCGCCGCCTGACGGGGGGACGCGCCGAGGCGAGCCCGCGGCGGCACCACGTACCGACCTCGGAGGGCTTCGTCGAGGCGGTGGCCGCCGGCCTGGGCTGGGGCATGGTCCCCGAGGTTCAGGCCGGCCCCCTGCTCCGCGCCGGTCGCCTCGTGGTGTTCGCGCCCGACCGCGCGGTCGACACGCCCCTGTACTGGCAGCAGTGGAAGCTGGACTCCCCCGCGCTGGCGGCGGTGACCGACGCGGTGACCGGGGCGGCGGCGGAGTCGTTGTACCGCTAGAGCTCCGCCAGCCTGTTCCCGGCGCTGGTCAGGAGCATGTCCAGGGCCGTCGGGTAGGCGCTGGTGACCATGCGGGTGGCCAGGAGCGGGGCCGCCTCGGCGATGCGGGGGTGGGTGGCGGCGGGAAGACGGGCGTACGTCGAGCGCCACTTGTCCTCGTCGGCGCGCTGCGCGGCGCCGGGCAGCGCCAGGGACGCGGCGTCGAGGGCGGCGAAGGCCAGCGTGGTGTCGATGAAGACGTGGTAGACGCGCACCGCCTCCGGCAGGGGGAAGCCCGCGGTGCGCAGCACGTCCAGCACCGCTTCGTCGGCCGCGAGTTCGTTGGCGCGGCCGGAGACCCGGCTCGCCGTGAGGACCGCCGCCTGCGGATGCGACAGATAGGCCGTGTGGATGCGCTGCCCGATGTCCCGCAGGTCGTCGCGCCACGGCCCGGCCGGCCGCCAGCCGCGCAGCGCCTGGCCGATCAGCGCGTCACCGAGGGCGAGGGTCAGTTCGTCCATGCCGCGGAAGTAGCGGTAGAGGGTGCTCGGGTCGCAGTCCAGGGCGAGACCCAGGCGGCGGGCGGTCAGGCCCGCGCTGCCGTGCTCGCGCAGCAGCCGCAGCGCCGTCTCGACGATCAGCGTCTCGGAGAGCACCCGGCCGCTCCTGGTGGGCCTGCGACGCCGCCGCCGCTCCTCGGGAACCACACGTTTCGGCATGCCCTCTCCTCCCCGCCCAGCCTTACGCCAACACCATTGACCTTATATGGGCGCACGGCGTTGTATCCCCACCGGACCCCGCGTTCGCATCCGGGATCCATGAGGAAGAAGGGAAGTGCGCCGTCATGCGTGTACTGCTTGTGGGAGCGGGCGGAGTAGGTACCGCCATCACCCGGATCGCCGCCCGGCGGCCGTTCTTCGACCTGATGGTCGTGGCCGACTACGACACGGCCCGCGCCGGGGCCGCGGTCGCGGCGCTCGGCGAGGACGGCACCCGGTTCCGGGCCGAACACGTGGACGCCGGCGACGAGGACCAGGTGACGGCACTGCTCGAACAGCATGGGTGCGACGTCCTGCTCAACGCCACCGACCCCCGGTTCGTGATGCCGCTGTTCCGCGCCGCGCGGGAGGCCGGTGCCACGTATGTCGACATGGCGATGTCCCTGTCCCGGCCACACGCCGAGCGGCCGTACGAGGAATGCGGGGTCAAGCTCGGCGACGAGCAGTTCGCGCAGGCCGCCGCGTGGGAGAAGGCCAGTGCGCTGGCCCTGGTCGGCATGGGGGTGGAGCCCGGCCTGTCGGACGTCTTCGCCCGGTACGCCGCCGACGAACTCTTCGACTCGATCGAGGAGATCGGCGTCCGCGACGGTGCGAACCTCACGGTGGACGGCTACGACTTCGCCCCCTCCTTCAACATCTGGACCACCATCGAGGAATGCCTCAACCCGCCGGTCGTCTACGAGAAGGACCGCGGCTGGTTCACCACCGAACCCTTCAGCGAGCCGGAGGTGTTCGACTTCCCCGAGGGCATCGGGCCGGTGGAGTGCGTGAACGTCGAGCACGAGGAGGTGCTGCTCGTCCCGCGCCGGGTCGACGCGCGCCGGGTCACCTTCAAGTACGGCCTGGGCCGCGAGTTCGTCGACACGCTCAGGACGCTGCACCTGCTGGGTCTGGACCGTACCGAGCCGGTGACCGTGCCCGGCCCGGACGGGCCGGTGCGGGTCTCCCCACGGGATGTCGTCGCCGCCTGTCTGCCCGACCCGGCGACTCTCGGCGAGCGGATGCACGGCAAGACGTGCGCCGGCACCTGGGTGCGGGGCACGAAGGACGGGGCGCCGCGCGAGGTGTATCTGTACCACGTCGTCGACAACCAGTGGTCCATGACCGAGTACGGCTGCCAGGCCGTGGTGTGGCAGACCGCCGTCAACCCGGTCGTCGCCCTGGAACTGGTCGCCACCGGTGCCTGGTCGGGCTCGGGTGTCCTCGGTCCGGAGGCGTTCCCGGCAGGCCCGTTCCTGGAACTGCTGACCGCGTACGGCTCGCCCTGGGGGCTGCGCGAACAGTGACCGCGCGCACACGGTCACGCGGTTTCACCTCGTACCGGCAGGTGACCCGAAGGGAGCAAGGCATCCAAAGGGGTGTTACCGACTCCGATCACAGGTGAATTCTGATGGCCAACTGGCGTAGCAGCGCGGCCTGCAGGGCCGAGGACCCTGACCTCTTCTTCCCCATCGGTACGTCCGGACCCGCCCTGTTGCAGGCGGAACAGGCCAAGGCGTTCTGCCGGCGCTGCCCCGTGCGGGAGCAGTGCCTGGAATGGGCGCTGGACACGGGGCAGTCCATCGGGGTGTGGGGCGGCACGAGCGAGACGGAACGGCGTGCGCTGAAGCGGCGCATCGCCGCGCGGCGGGCCGGCGGCGGCTCCTGAGACGCTCGCCGTGCCCGGCCGCGCGGGCCGCAGTAGGCTCGCCGGACACCACCGGAAGGGGCGGACCATGAGCGTGCGCGTGCGTCGTGTCTACGAACCGCCGGAGCCGGACGACGGCGTCCGCGTCCTGGTCGACCGGCTGTGGCCGCGCGGTCTGGCGAAGGACGCGGCAGAGGTGGACGAGTGGCCCAAGGCGCTGACGCCGTCGACGGAGCTGCGCCGCTGGTATCACGGCGACGAGGGCTCCTACGAGGAGTTCCGCGGGCGCTACGAGGCGGAACTGGCCGCTCCGGAGGCGGCCGAACTCCTCGGACACGTAAGGGAACTGGCCGGTAAGGGAGCCGTGACGCTGCTGACCGCGTCCAGGGACACCGGGCACAGCCACGCCGCGGTACTGGCCCGCCTCCTCGAGGACTGAGGAGCGGGCCGTACCGCGTTGCCTACGCTGTCTGTTCGGCCGCCGCCCGCCCGGCGGCACGGCCCGAGAAGAGGCAGCCGCCGAGGAAGGTGCCTTCCAGGGCGTTGTAACCGTGGACGCCGCCGCCGCCGAACCCCGCCACCTCGCCGGCCGCGTACAGCCCCTCGACCGGCCGGCCGTCGGCGCCGAGCGCGCGGGATTCCAGGTCGGTCTGGATGCCGCCGAGGGTCTTGCGGGTGAGGACGTGCAGCTTGACGCCGATCAGCGGACCGGCCGCGGGGTCGAGGATGCGGTGGGGGGCCGCGACGCGGCCGAGGCGGTCACCGATGTAGCGGCGGGCGTTGCGGATACCCTGCACCTGGGCGTCCTTGCTGTAGGTGTTGGCCAACTGCAGGTCGCGGGCCTCGATCTGACGCCGTACGACGGCGGCATCGAGCAGGGGTTCGTCGGTGAGGGCGTTCATCTTCTCGACGAGCTGTTCCACCGTGGCCGCGGTCACGAAGTCCGCGCCCTTGCGCAGGAACGCGTCGACCGGCCCGGGGGCGCCCTTGCCCAGTACCCGTTCGCGCAGGAATCCGGTCCGGTCCTTGGCGGTGATGTCGGGGTTCTGTTCGGAGCCCGACAGCGCGAACTCCTTCTCGATGATCTTCTGGGTGAGGATGAACCAGGAGTGGTCGTGTGCGGCGAGGTCGTCAGTGGTGCGCAAGTGCTTCAGCGTGCTGAGGGTGTCATAGCCGGGCAGGCAGGGCTCGGGCAGCCGGCGGCCGAGGGCGTCGAACCACATGGAGGACGGTCCGGGCAGGATCCGGATGCCGTGTCCGGGCCAGATGGGGTCCCAGTTCTGCAGGCCCTCGGTGTAGTGCCACATGCGGTCCCGGTTGACCAGCCGCACCCCCGCCCGGGCGCTGATGTCCAGCATCCGCCCGTCGACGTAGGCCGGGACCCCGGTGACCATCTCGCGGGGCGGGGTGCCCAGCCGCTCGGGCCAGTACCGGCGGACGATGTCGTGGTCGGCTCCGATGCCGCCGCTGGTGACGATGACGGCCTGGGCGGTGAGTTCGAACTCGCCGATCGCCTCCCGGCTGGAGGCGACCCCGCGCGGTGCGTCGTCCTCCGCCAGTACGGTGCCGCGCACCCCGCGCGCGGCACCGTCCCCGACGACGAGTTCGTCGACCCGGTGGCGGTGGTGGAAGGTGAGGAGCCCGTCGCGCGAGGCCTGCCGGGCGTAGCGCACGAACGGTTCGACGACGCCGGTTCCGGTGCCCCAGGCGATGTGGAAGCGGGGCACGGTGTTGCCGTGGCCGTCCGCGCGCAGGTCGCCACGCTCGGCCCAGCCGACGGTGGGCAGGAAGGTGATGCCGTGACCGTTCAGCCAGGACCGCTTCTCCCCGGCCGCCCATTCGACGTAGGCCCGCGCCCAGCGCACCGCCCAGGTGTCCTCGTCGTCGAGGCGGTCGAAGCCCGCGCTGCCGCGCCAGTCGCTCCAGGCCAGGTCGAAGGAGTCCTTGATGCCCAGGCGCCGCTGCTCGGGTGAGCCCACGAGGAACAGCCCGCCGAAGGACCAGAAGGCCTGGCCGCCGAGGTTGGCGGCGTTCTCCTGGTCCACCAGGGCGACCCTGCGGCCCTGACTGGTCAGCTCGTGGGCCGCGACGAGGCCCGCGAGTCCGGCTCCGACAACGATGACGTCGGCATCCATGGCGACCGTCCCTTCCTTCATTCGGTGAGCAACGCGGTCAGCAGTTGTTTCAGCCAGGCCCGGGCGCGCGTGACGTCCCGGTCCAGCAGCAGTTGGACGGTGACACCGTCGTAGGCGGCGACCACCGCGTGCGCGGCACCCTCGGCCCCGCCGAGCACGGCGGGCAGCGCGGTGTGGTCATGGGCCCGGGCCAGCCGGTCCGCGATGGTCCGCCGCAGGCGCGCCCGGTGCTCCAGCAGGCCGCGTGCCACCTGCGGGTCACGGGCGGCGTGCACCAGGAAGTCGGTCTTGACCAGCAGCCAGTCGCGGTCGAGCAGCAGGACCTCGGTGACGCGGTCCACTGCCGCGGTCACATCGAGGTCCGGGCCGTCCAGGGCGAAGGCATCGGAGACCTGCTCCGCGATCAGCTCGGCGCGCTCGGTGTACAGGGCGAAGAACAGCTCGTCCAGTCCGGTGAAATTGGAGTAGAAGGCGCCCCGGGTGTAGCCGGCGGCCTCGCAGACCTCCTCGATCGAGACATGTCCGAAGCCCTTGGCGGCGAACACGGTGAACGCGGCGTCCAGGAGCTTCGCGCGCGTGCGCAGACGGCGCCTGGTGACGCGCCCCTCCGTACCGTCCGTCGCCATGGCTGTTCCTTCCGTTCGATACGGAAACGTATCCGATACACCGGTGTATCGAAAGCCCCCGAGCGCGAACCCCTCACCACATGTAGAACATATTTTCGAATCAGCGGTACGCTGGGACCATGACCACGCACCACCCCCCGGCACTCCAGGCGTCCCTGTTCGACCAGGCCGACGAGCTGCGGCTGGGGCCGCTCGACGGGGTGCGCCGCACCGAACTGGGGCGGGGCGCCTGGATCGACGTCCTGCCGGGATGGCTCGGCGGGTCCGACGCGCTCTTCGCCCTGCTGGCCGCCGAGGTCCCCTGGCGCGCGGAGCGCCGGCAGATGTACGACCAGGTCGTGGACGTGCCCAGGCTGCTCGCCCACTACCGCGCGGGCGCCCCGCTGCCGCACCCGGTGCTGGACCGGGCACGCGAGACGCTCAGCGCGCACTACGCCGGCGAACTGGGTGAGCCGTTCGCCACGACCGGGCTGTGCTACTACCGCGACGGCCGGGACAGCGTCGCCTGGCACGGCGACCGGATCGGCAGGGGCGCCCGCGAGGACACGATGGTCGCCATCCTCTCCGTGGGCACACCGCGCGATCTGCTGCTGCGTCCCACGGGCGGGGGCGACACCGTGCGCCGTGCGCTCGGGCACGGCGACCTGATCGTCATGGGCGGGTCCTGCCAGCGCACCTGGGAGCACTGCGTACCCAAGAGCACGCGCGCCGCCGGACCTCGCATCAGCGTCCAGTTCCGTCCGCGCGGCGTCAACTGACCGGCCGGAATGCTGTCCTCCCCGTCACCGCTCCCCCCACACTGGGCCGCAGGGGCTCGCCGCACTGCCGTTGTACGTGCTGCACCAGCCCGTCGTGGTCGCCTTCGCGTACGGCGTGGTCGGGTGGTCCGCGCCGATGGCCGTCAAGTACGCGGTGATCGTTGCCGCCTCGCTGGCGGTGGTCCTCCTTCTGTACGAGTACGGGGTGCGCAGGACGGCGGTGACCCGGTTCCTGTTCGGGATGCGTCCGGGCACCGCTACTGTGCCGGCGCCCCCGCGGCCGGGCCCCCGCCGGTGTCCGCACCGTGATCTGCTTTCCTTCACCCGTCGGGCAGGTACGACTCGGACTCAGGACGGTCATGCGGGCAGCAGTGCGGCAGGTCGCGGACGGCACCTATCTGGTGCACGGCACGCACACCAACTGGGTGATCCTCACCGAAGGGGACGCCGTCACGCTGATCGACACCGGCTATCCCGGCGACCGCGAGGGGCTCCTCGCTTCCCTGGCCGACGTGGGCGGTTCACCTCGGGCGGTGACGGCCGTGCTGATCACCCACGCCCACAACGACCACCTCGGCTCCGCCGAGTACCTGAGCTCCGCGTACGGCACGCCCGTGTACACGCACCAGGCCGAAATCCCGCACGCACGGCGGGACTTCCTGCATCAGGTGGGCGTCGGGGAGGTGCTGCGCAACGGCTGGCGGCCGGGCGTGCTGCCCTGGGCGGCGCACGTCCTGCGCAGCGGCGGGACGGCGAACGTCGCGGTCACCGCGCCCGAACCGTTCCCGAAGCCGGGTCCGCTCGATCTGCCCGGCAGGCCCGTGCCCGTGCACACCCCCGGCCACACTGCCGGGCACTGCGCCTTCCACCTCCCGGACACGGGGGTGGTGGTGTCGGGCGACGCCCTGGTGACCGGTCACCCCACCTCGCGGACCGAGGGACCGCAGATGCTGACCGACATGTTCCACCACGAGCGCGCCACCGCCGTGGCCTCGCTGGACGTCCTGGCGGAGCTGGGCGGCGAGCTGCTGCTTCCCGGGCACGGCCCGCTGCACCGGGGACCGGTACCGGACGCTGCACGGCTGGCCCGTGAGCGGGCGCAATAGGGTGAGGTGACGTTCACCCGCGAGACGAGGACACCTCAGCCATGGCACTGCAGATCAACGCCACCAACCCGGAGCACCCCGCGCTCCTGTTGGAACTGCCGTGGCACCTGCCGCTGGAGGAGTGGCCCGAGGAGTACCTGGTGCCGCTGCCACGCGGCATCTCCCGGCACGTGGTGCGCTACGCACGCGCCGGTGACGAGGTGATCGCGGTGAAGGAGCTCGCCGAGCGGCCCGCGCTGCGGGAGTACGAACTGCTGCGCGGCCTGGACCGGATCGGCATCCCGGCGGTGGACCCGCTCGCCGTGGTCACCGGCCGCACCGACCCCGGCGGGGAACCCCTGGAGTGCGTCCTGGTCACCCGGCACCTCGGCGGCTCGATGCCGTACCGGTCGATGTTCGAGACGACGCTGCGCCCGGCGACCATGCACCGGCTGATGGACGCGCTCGCCGTGCTGCTGGTGCGGCTGCACCTGGCCGGGTTCGCCTGGGGCGACTGCTCACTGTCCAATACCTTGTTCCGGCGGGACGCGGGCGCCTACGCCGCCTACCTCGTGGACGCCGAGACCGGGGACCTGCACCCGGAACTGAGCGTCGGCCAGCGCGAGTACGACCTCGATCTGGCGCGGGTCAACATCAGCGGCGAGCTGCTCGACCTGGAGGCATCCGGGGCGCTGCACCCCTCCGTCGACCCGATCGAGTTCGGCACCGAGATCTGCGCCCGGTACCAGAGCCTGTGGCAGGAGCTGACCCGCACGTCCGTCTACCCGGCGGGCAAGTACCACTACATCGAGCGCCGCATCCGCCGCCTGCACGACCTCGGTTTCGACGTGGCCGAGATGCAGATCGAGCACGCCTCCAACGGCGACACCGTGACCTTCGTGCCCAAGGTCGTCGACGCGGGCCACCACCAGCGGCAACTGCTGCGGCTGACCGGTCTTGACGCCGAGGAGAACCAGGCCAGGCGGCTGCTGAACGACCTGGAGAGCTGGATGGCCACCCAGGACGACTACGCCCCGGGCGATCCCCTCGGCGCCCGTCCGGAAGTCCTCGCCCACCGCTGGGTGCGCGAGGTCTTCCGGCCCACCGTGCGTTCCGTGCCGCCGGAGCTGCGCGGTGCGATGGACGCCGCGGAGATCTACCACGAGCTTCTGGAGCACCGCTGGTACCTGTCCGAACGGGCGCAGGTCGACATCGGTCTCGGCACGGCCGTCGAGGACTACATCCAGAACATCCTGCCCAGGGCCCGGGCGACGCTGCAGCCGACGGACGACTGAGCCGGCGGCGGGCTCAGGCGGGCGGTACGACCGCCACCGGGCAGTCCGCGTGGTGGAGGACGCCGTAGGCCACCGAGCCGATCCGGGTGCCCACGGCCGTACGGCGGGCGCGGCGGCCGACGACCATCAGCTGGGCGGTGCCGGCCACCGACAGCAGCACCTGGCCGGCGCTGCCCATCTCCACGTGCTCGATCACGTGCACGTCCGGGTAGCGCTCCCGCCACGGTGCGAGCGCCGCCGCCAGGGCCTTCTGCTCGTACGGCTCCAGTCCCCCGGCCTCGTCGAGGAGCTGGAGCGAGGCGGGGCTGTAGGCGAACACCGGTGGCAGGGCCCAGGCGCGCACCGCGCGCACGGTCGCCCCGCGCCGGGAGGCGGTCTCGAAGGCGAAGCCCAGCGCGGCCGCGCTGTCCTCCGGATCCCCCTGCTGTCCGACCACGATCTCGTGCCCGGCGACCTCGTTCGACGGCTGGTCCCCGGCGCGGACGAAGACCACCGGCCGCCCCGCCCCGACGATCACCTGCTGGCCGACCGAGCCGACCAGGAAGCCCATGATCCGGCCGTGCCCGCGTGAGCCGAGCACCAGCATCTCCGCGTCCGCGGCGACCGCCGTCAGCGTCTCCACCGCGTCACCCTCCAGGACGTCCGTGCTCACGGACAGTTCCGGGTGCCGCTCGCGAACGGTGCGGGCCGCCTCCCCCACCGAGTCGCGCACCCACTGCTCCTGGGTCGCTCTGTCCCCCGTCTCCACCGCGTCGTGTTCCTGGAACCGCCAGGCGTGCACCACCCTGAGCGGCAGTCCCCGGCGCACCGCCTCCCTGGCCGCCCAGTCCAGCGCGGCGAGACTCTCCTCGGTTCCGTCGGTCCCTGCCGTGATCGGGCGCGTCATGCGGTTCCTCCCGGTGTCGTGTCCATTACGCGGGGTCCAGTCTTCCCTACGCCCTCCTCATGACTTCGAGGTGGGAGCGGGTGGCCGTCGAGGACAACGCCTTTCCGAGCGAACCGGGGCGAACGCACCTACGATGGGCAGGGTCGGCGCGGTGGCTGAACCGGGTCCGCCGTGCCGGGGAGCCTACGCCGACGTGGGGAACGTATGACCGAGGCCGCCGACGCAGCGCGGACCGTCGTCATGACCGTGGACGACGACCGGGCGTCTCCCGCGCCGTGGCCCGGGACCTCAGACGGCGCTACGGGGCGTCGTACCGCGTCGTGCGCGCGGGGTCCGGCGAGTCCGCGCCGGACGCGCTGCGACGAACCGACGGTGCGCGGTGACCTCGGCGCCGTGCTCCTCGCCGACCACCGGATGCCGCGGATGAACGGCATCGGGTTCCTGGAACGGGCCCTGGACCCCGCGAACCGTATCTCGCACCTCGCCGGCGCCGCCAGGCGGTGCTCGCGGCTCGACCACACCCCGCTTCCAGGTCGCCGATGTGCACGAACTCCTCGACGTGGTCAAGGACTACGACCGCACGCCGCCCAGGATCCCGGCGCACCCGGCGGAGTCCAGCCAGATGTGGGCCAACCTGATCGACAACGCGGTCGCCGCCACGCACCACGCGGACGGCGGGGCACCCCGGCCGTGCGCGCCGCGCGGGAACACGACCGGCTGCTGGTGGAATTCCGCGACACCGGGGCAGGGATCCCGGCCGAGATCCGTGACCGCGTCCTCGACCCGCTGTTCACCACCGAGCCGATGGGCGGGAGCACCGGCCTCGGCCTGGACATCTCCCGGCGGATCGTGCTCCCCAAGCACCACGGCAGGCCTGCACTCCGGCTCCGAGCCGGGCCAACCCGCTTCCAGGTGCTTCTCCCGCTCACCGCACCAGCCCCCGGCGGACGACACCCCTGAGGAGCCCGCATGACCAGTGAGCACGCCATCGACCCCAGCGTCCCGCCGACCGGCGCGGGATGCGCCGACTGCGACACCACGGGCGGCTGGTGGTTCCATCTGCGGCGCTGCGCGAGCTGCGGCCACATCGGCTGCTGCGACAGCTCACCCGGACAGCACGCCACGGCGCACTTCGAGTCCACCGGGCATCCCGTGGTCCGCAGTTACGAGCCGGGCGAGGCCTGGTTCTGGAACTACACCACCAAGGAGCTGTACGAGTCCGGTCCCGAGCTCGCCCCGCCGGTGAGCCATCCGGCCGACCAGCCGGCGCCCGGACCGGCGGGCCGGGTCCCGGCGAACTGGACGGAGACGCTGCGCCGCTGAGGGCAAGTGCGCGGCGGGAACCCGCGTCCGCCGCTCGTCGTTCTCCGGACACCCCCACCGGTCCGTGTGCACGACGACATCATCAGGGCGGCGTGATGAGCGAGTTGGTTCCCGGCGGCAATCTGACCCTCCCGGGCGGCGCGGTGACCGTCCGGGTGCCCGGTCCCTTCGACGTGTCCGCGCTGATCACGGACGACGGGGGAAAGGTGCGCGGCGACAGCGACTTCGTGTTCTTCAACCAGCCGTCCGCCCCGGGCGCCCGGCTGAGCGGGGACACACTGACCGTCGACCCGCGGGCGCTGCGCCCCGGCACCGCCCGGGTCACGGTCGCCATCAGCCCCGCCGCACCCGGCACGCCGCTGAGCGCGCCGCCCCCGTGCTCCAGGTCGCCGACGCCGGCGGGCGTCCGCTCGCCCGGTTCGCCCCGCCGCGGCCCGGAGCGGAGACCGTCCTGCTCCTCGCCGAGATCTACCGGCGCGGCGAGGACTGGAAACTGCGGGCCCTGGGACAGGGGTACGCCGACGGACTGGCCGGTCTCGCCCGGGACTTCGGCGTGGACGTGGCGGACGACGACGGAGCCGTCTCCACCCGGTCGGTACCCGTCGTACCGCCGCGCCCGGCCGCGCCGCCGTCCGCCGGTGACGGCTTCCTCGAGCTGGTGAACTCCGCCCGTAGCGCCGCTGGTTCGCCGCCGGTCGCCTTTGACGGGCGGCTGGCCGGCGCGGCACGGGAGCACGCCGTCACCATGGCGCGGGGCGAGCGGCTGGGCGTCGAGGGCGTGGACGGCGTCTCCGTGCACCAGCGCGTCGTCACCGCCGGATATCCCTATCTCACCGTCGGCGAACACCTGGTCGCCGGCCCTCTCACCGTCGACCGTTTCGTCGACCACTGTCTGCGCCACGAAGCGGCCCGCCGCACCGTGTGCGACCCGGCCTTCACCCACGCCGCCGTGGCGTGCGCCGCCGGCCCGGGGTCCGGTGACACGTACTGGACGGCGCTGTGGGCTGCTCCACTGACCCCGGACGGTCTGGACCGCGCGGTTGGTGAGGTCGTCGACCTCACCAACCGGGAGCGCACCCGGGCCGGGCTGCCACCGCTGTCCCGTGATCCCCTGCTGACCGCGGCCGCGCAGGCGCACAGCTCCGACATGGTGGCCCGCGACTTCTACTCCCACACCGCTCCCGACGGGAGCGGGCCCCGGGACCGGGCCGCCGCCGCGGGCTCCGCGCGGCGGACGGTCGGCGAGAACATAGCCTGCGGGCAGCGCTCGGCCGCCGAGGTCGTGGAGGGATGGATGCACAGCCCTGGCCACCGCGCCAACATCCTCAAGGCCGGCTTCACCCACATCGGCGTCGGTTTCGCGGGCGGCGGCCGGGCGGGTACGTACTGGACCCAGCTCTTCGGAGCCTGACGGCGGCCCCGCGCGCCGTGCCGTGCGCACACGATCCTGGCGGAGGGGACGAGTCCGGGCGAGGATGCCTCCATGAAGGGTGACCTGTTTTCCAGTCAGCACATGGTGCAGCCGGCCTCGGCCTCGGGCATGTCGGTCGAGAACACCAAGTGCCTCCGCTACACGGTCGACGGCGAGATGCTCGCCCGTCAGGGAGCGATGGTCGCCTACCGGGGCGATCTCCGGTTCGAGCGCAGGGGCCAGGGCGTGGGCGGCATGCTCAAGCGCGCGGTGACCGGCGAGGGACTGCCGCTGATGGAGGTGCGCGGACAGGGCGAGGCCTGGTTCGCCCACGAGGCGCAGAACTGTTTCGTCGTCGAGGTCGACCCCGGCGACGAGTTCACGGTCAACGGTCGCAACGTCCTGTGCTTCGACTCCTCGCTGTCGTACCGGATCGCGACCGTGAAGGGTTCCGGGATCGCCGGCGGCGGCCTGTTCAACAGTGTCTTCACCGGGCACGGCCGGCTGGGCCTGGTGTGCGACGGCAACCCGTTGGTCATCCCGGTGTCACCGCGTTCCCCCGTCTTCGTCGACACGGACGCGATCGTCGGCTGGACCGCGGGGCTGGCCACCTCGCTGCAGCGTTCCCAGTCCGTGGGCTCGATGCTGCGCGGCGGGTCGGGCGAGGCCGTGCAGTTGAAACTGGAGGGTGAGGGTCACGTCGTGGTGCGGCCCAGCGAGGCGACACCGCACAAGGCCCAGCAGCACTGATCATTGTTGACCCCGACCGCTGAGAAGGTCAGGGTGGGACTTGGCGCGGATCACCAGCCCCCCGCGCCGGAGAGGTGGCAGTCGTGATCGGGATCGCCGACATCCGGGCCGCGGCCGGGCAGATCGCCGGGCACGTGGTGCGGACCCCGACCGTGCCGAGCTCCGGGCTGTCGGCGCTGCTGGGTGTGCCGGTCACCGCGAAGCTGGAGCTGCTCCAGCGCACCGGTTCGTTCAAGGTGCGCGGCGCGGCGGCGAAGCTGCTGTCTCTGGGCGAGGCAGAGCGGGCCGCCGGGGTCGTCGCGGTGAGCGGCGGCAACCACGGGATCGCCCTCTCGGTGATGGCCGCCGCACTCGATGTGAAGGCCACGGTGGTGATGCCGCGTACGGCGCCCGTTCGGGCCGTGGAAACCGCGGAGTCCGCGGGCGCCTCGGTGCGTGTGACCGACGACATGGACGGCGCGTTCGGGCTCATGAGACGGCTCCAGGAGGAAGGGCTGACCCTGGTCCACCCCTTCGACGACCCGGAGGTGATCGCCGGTCAGGGCACCGTGGGGCTGGAGTTCGCCGCGGACGCGGGTGACCTCACGGACGTGCTGGTGAGCATCGGGGGCGGCGGCCTGATCTCCGGTGTCGCGGCGGCCCTGCGGGCGCTGCGGCCCGGGGTGCGGGTCTGGGGCGTGGAGACCGAGGGCGCGCAGGCGATGTCCGCGGCCCTGGCGGCGGGCCGGCCGGTGCCGGTGGAGCTGACGTCGATCGTCTCCACGCTCAGTGCCCCGGCCGTCTCCCAGCTGACGTACGAGCATGTGTCGGAACTGGTCACCGAGGTGCTGGTGGTGCCGGACCGGGAGGCGGTGCGGGGATCCCTGGAGCTCGCGGACCACGCCAAGGTGTGGGCGGAGCCGGCGGCCGGCTGTCTGCTGCCCGCCGCGCGGCGGGTGCTGGAACGGGTCGGTGAGGGAGCCCGGCTCGGTCTCGTGGTGTGCGGCGGCAACGCCACCACCGGCGACATGATCGCCTGGACCGAACACTTCGAGCTTCGCTGAGCCGATCTTTGAACGGACCCTGCCCGCTCCCCCGTACCACTGGGGACAGCGGGATCCAGCGGTTCGACGAGGGATGGCCATGGGCAGGGCGCACGTCTCCAGAGACCAGGAGGTCGCCGGCCGGTACCGGCTGGTCGAGATCACGCATCGTGAGACCAATCGCGTCAGCTGGTACGCCGACGACCTCCAGTCGGGCCGCCCGTGCCTGGTCACCCTGACCGAGCTGCCGCAGGACACCGGTGAGGCCGCCCACCGCGCCCCCTCCCGTGTCCTGAGGGCGACCGAGAGCATGGCCCGGCTGTGCCCCGGCCGGATCGCCACGGTCGTCGACGCCGTCGACGAGGGCCGCTCCCTGTGGACCGTCACCGCCTGGATCGACGGCACTCCGCTCGACGAAGTCCTCGCCGAGCAGGGCACGTTCACGTGTGTAAGGGCCGCGCGCATCGCGCTGGAACTGCTGGACGTGCTGGACGCCGCTCACGCCGGGGCCGTCACGCACGGGGAGCTCAGCCCCGGCCAGGTGTTCCTGCGCGAAGGCGGCCCGGTCGTCGTCACCGGGTACGGGCTGGCCGGCGCCACCTCGGCGCCCCGGCTCACGGCACCGTCGTTCGCCTCTCCGGAGCAGGCCCGCGACCAGCGGATCGGTCCCGCCGCGGACCTGTGGGCGCTGGGCGCGATCCTCTACACGATGCTCGAGGGGCGCCCGCCGTTCCGGGACCGCGGACGGCCGGAGGCCACACTGAGGGGAGTGGACCGGCTGCCGCTGCGCACCCCTGTGCGGTCCGGCCCGCTCACCCGGGTTGTGCAGGGACTGCTGCGCAAGGACGTGCGGGAGCGGCTGACCCGGCAGGTGGTCCGTGAGGCGCTCACCCGTGTGCTCCGCGACGACCCCGGTCCCGGCGCGGCGACGGAGCCCGGCCCCCGGCCGCGCGGGGCGTACACCGCCACGCTGCGCCGTGCGGGCCGGGAGTGGAGCAGGAGGACCATGGTGCTCGGCACCACCCTGGCCGTCGTCACCGTCGCGCTCGCCGTTCTCGCCACGACGCAGGGGCTGCCCGGCACCGGAGCCGGGCCCGCCGCGGACGCGCCGCCGGCCTCGGCTTCCGCGCCGGCCGGTTCCGGCGCGCCCGGCGGCGGGGGCGGCCCCGGTGACCGGGACACGGCCCCGCCGTCCGCCGCGACCTCACCGGCGGCCACGCCCACCCCGTCCCCGTCGGGCACGGGGGGCCTGCCGCCCGGCTTCCGGACCTACCGGGCGCCGGAGGGTTTCTCCGTCGCGCTGCCGGAGGGCTGGGAGCGGCTGGGCACCTCGGGCACCCCCGGTCTGGCCTATCGCGTCGTCTTCGGTGCCGACGGGGATCCGCGCACGCTCGCCGTGACCTACAGCGAGCGGGTGGGGTCGAACGCCGTGGCCGTGTGGCGGGACGACGTGGAACCGCGACTGCTGCGGTCCGGTGACTACGAGCGGATCGGCGGCATCGAGGCGAGGACCTACCAAGGGCGTGAGGCCGCCGACATGGAGTGGTACGCCGACGACGACGGCGCCCGGGTGCGCACCTTCGGCCGGGGCTTCCTCCTGGGCGGCGGCCGGGGCTTCTCGCTGCGCTGGACGACCCCGGCCGCCGACTGGGAGGAACCCTCCGGCCGGGAGGCGTTACGAACGTTCCTGCGGACGTTCCGGCCGGGCCCGCACTGAGCCGCGGGGGGCGCGCGTCCCGCTCAGGAGCCTGTCGTGCAGCGGACGGGTGAGCCAGCGGGCGGTGAAGGTCCGGTCCGCGAGGAAACACGTGACCCGAAGACGGTGCGGCGTCTCGAGGAACACCACGTCCACGGTGAGAGTGCCGCCCTCGGACCAGCCGCCGCTCACGGCCGTCGGGGCGGGTTCCTCGGTGACGGTCCAGCCCTGCCCGCCGAAGCGTGCGTCGAACGGCTCGCCGTCCTCCGTGAGGCGCAGCGTCCAGCCGTCGGCGTCCGCCACGGCCTCGGCCGCGGTCAGCTTCGGCTGTCCGGGACAGATCCCGCCGTCCGGGGCGAACACGGCACCCGACCAGTCACCGGCCCGTTCCGGCGGCAGCGGGCTCCCCCCGGCCGGGGGGAGCGCGAGCCGGGCGAGGCGCTCGCGCAGTGCGGTGTCCGCGGTCTCCCGGCCGGTCAGCGGCGCCGGCCGGAAGGCGGGCAGGAGGTGCCGCCAGACCAGGTCGAGGTACTCCTGCATCCGGTCGGTCGCCGTCGTCGTGGCGATCACGACGTCGTGTTCGGGCAGGACGAGGCAGAACTGCCCGTACGCGCCGTCGCCCCGGAACCCGTGCCGGGCCATCCAGAACTGGTGTCCGTAGCCGCGGTCCCAGTCCTTCCGGTCCTCCTCCGCCATGGCGCCGGCGGTCGGTATGTGCGGGTGCGAGGCGCGGGCGACCCATCCCTCGGGCAGGAGCCGCTCGCCCTGCCAGACCCCGTCGTTCAGATACAGCAGGCCGAGCCGTGCGACGGCGTCGGTCGCGGCGTGCAGTCCGCTGAACCCGATCTCGCGCCCGGTCCGGTCCCGCTGCCAGACCGTCTCACCGACGCCCAGCGGATCGAACAGCCGGGGCCTCAGGTAGTCGGTGAGCGATTGTCCGGTGACCCGCTGCACGATCGCGCCGAGGGTGTAGGTGCACGGCTGGTTGTACGCGAAGACGGTGCCCGGATCGCGCTCGGGCGGCTGGAGCAGGAAGCCGCGCACCGGTTCGGCGGGGTCGGCGGCGAACGCCGCGTCGATGGTCTCGTTCTCGTGGCCGCTGGCCATGGACGCCACGTGCCGGACCAGGATCGCCCTGCTGCGCGGGTCGGTGATGTCGGCATCGAACTCCGGGAAGTACGACAGCACGGGGGCGTCGAAATCGATCAGCCCCTCGCCCTCGGCGAGTGCGGCGGCGGTCGCCGTGAAGCTCTTGCTGAGCGAGTACAGCAGATGCGGGCGCCACGCGGTGTACGGCGCCCACCAGCCTTCGGCCACGAGCCGGCCGTGGCGCAGGATCATCAGGCTGTGCGGCTCGATGTCCGGGGCGGCTTCCAGGGCGTCGAGGAAGGCGTGCACGCCGGACGCGTCGACGCCCTCGGCGGCAGGGAGGGATGTGGGAAGGGGGCGGACACTCATGGGGCCATCCTGCCCGGCGTCGTGCGGGTGATCCATCGTTTTCCCGGCCGTCGCCCCGGGGACCCGGGACAGCATGGTGCACATCGGATACACAATGATGACCGAGCAGGCCGGACCACGTGAGCTGGTCGGCCATGTGGTGCGGGCCGAGGAGGTGGGCTTCGACTTCTCGGTGACCTCGGACCACTACTTCCCCTGGCTGGCTTCGCAGGGGCACTCGCCGTACGCCTGGAGCGTGCTGGGCGCGGCCGCGCAGGCCACTTCGCGCATTCCGCTCATGACGTACGTGACGTGTCCGACGTTCCGCTATCACCCGGCGGTGGTGGCGCAGAAGGCGGCGACGGTGCAGTTGCTGTCCGAGGGTCGGTTCCGGCTCGGGCTGGGTTCCGGGGAGAACCTCAACGAGCATGTGGTGGGTGGCGGCTGGCCCTCGGTGGACGTACGGCACGAGATGCTCGAGGAGGCGGTAACCATCATCCGTGCCCTGTTCGAGGGCGGCCATGTGAACCACCGGGGGACCCACTTCGACGTCGAGTCGGCCACGTTGTGGGACCTGCCGGACCGGCCGCCGCCGATCGGCGTCGCGGTGTCCGGGAAGCAGTCCTGCGCGCTCGCGGGCCGGCTCGCCGACCTGGTGATCGCCACGGAGCCCGAGGCGGAGCTGCTCGACGCCTTCGACCGGCACGGCGGACAGGGCAAACCACGGGTGGGGCAGCTACCGGTGTGCTACGACCCCGACCGGGAGGCGGCCGTCGGACGCGCCCACGACCAGTTCCGCTGGTTCGGCAATGGCTGGAAGGTCAACTCGGAGCTGCCGCACCCGGATTCTTTCGCCCTGGCGACCCAGTTCGTCCGTCCGGACGATGTCGCCGGGTCCATCCCGTGCGGCAGTGACCCGGCGGACTTCGTCGAGGCCGTCCGGCCCTACGCCGAGGCCGGTTTCACCGAGATCGCCCTGGTGCAGATCGGCGGCGAGTCGCAGCCCGCGTTCCTGGACTGGTCGCAGAAGACACTGCTGCCGGCGCTGCATGAGGCCTTCGGCTGACGCCGGCGGCCCGGTGCGCGGTGATTCACCCGCCCGGCTGAGCATCTCACGGGGATGCGGGGTACTAGAGGGCTCTACGCCGGTACGTTCCGAAAGGCCCTCTCGTGAACTCGTTCGTGCACAAGACCCTGGTGGTGGAGCTCCAGGCGGGCGTCACGGACCGCTTTCCCGTGCTCGCCCACCTGAGCTACGACCCGTCCGACCCGTTCGCCGTCACCCTCGTCTTCAGTCACGACGGCCGGGTCCTCGCCCGCTGGCAGCTCGACCGCGAGATGGTCACCGACGGCCTCACCCGCCCGGTCGGGATCGGCGACGTGCGGCTGTGTCCGCAGTCCCGCGGCGTGGGCCGGGAGCTGCGGATGGAGTTCCTCGGCGAGGCGCACGCCGACGGCGGCCGGCACCACGCGGTGGTGTTCGCCTGGGCCGAGGGCATCGGGGAGTTTCTGCACGAGACCCGCCGGATGGTGGCGCCGGGGTGCGAGGAGGTGCGTGTGGACGACTTCCTCGCGGATGTCCTCGCGGGGAGCTGAGCACCGTCGGACGTGCGGGAGCGGACCGGGGAACGCGGGGATCCGGGCCCCCGCCCTCCCCGCCGTCACCGCGTCGTGTGGCGGTACCGGGTCCACATCGGCAGACCGAACCAGCACAGCAGGTACCAGAGCACGACCCCGGCCACGAGATACGGAACGAAGTCGTCATTGGTCGCCACGCGCAGGATGAGCAGCAGTGAGGCGCTGGTGGTGGCGAGCAGCAGAAGAAGGCCGAGCAGGGTGAGCCGGGACGCCCACCGCACCGCATGCGGTTTGATGAGCCGTCCGGACACGAGCCGGTGCAGCGACACCGGCCCGATGAGCGCGCCGGTGGCACAGGCACCCAGCACCACCGTGACGATGTAGATCGTCTGGTCGGTGTCGGACAGTTCGGCGTACTTCGGGGTGAACACGACGGTGAGCAGGAAGCCGAACAGGATCTGCACGCCCATCTGCGCGACACGGACCTCCTGGATGAGCTCCGTCCACATCCGGTCCGCTCTCTCCTCCTCGGTCTCGTTGCGTCCTCGGCGCCTGGTCTCGCCCCGGTCCGTGTCCGGCACGGTGCCTCCCTTCGTCGGGTCTCCTTGTCCGCATTCCCCGAAAGCCGCCGTCCTCCCAGGCCGGTTGCCGGTTTGACGGCGCGGGGCACGGTTACACGGTCGGCGATGACACCGAGCCAGGAGGTCGTGGGACGTATGGCGGACACCCAGCTCACCGTGACGCTCAGCGGCGGGGACGTCGACGACGCCCGAGCGGTCGTCCGGGTCCTCGAGGGCACGTTCGGGGCGGCGGACCAGCGGCCCTCCGAGGAGCGCGCGACGGTCCGCGTGGCGACCTTCACCGGGGAGGGGCAGGGGGCGGCCGGGAACGAGGACGCGGAGCCGCTGTCGGCGCCGGTGACCGTCACCGTGCAGGGCACTCCCGAGGCGGTGCGGCGGGCGGGCGACACCCTCACGCGGTCCTTCACGGCACGCGACGAGGGCGCCGCCTCCGGCGACCAGGAGCAGGAGAGGCAACTGCTCCTGGAGCCGTGAACCCCGCTGCTACCAGCGGGCCTCGACCTGGTCCTTGATGCGCCGGTCATAGAGGTCCCGGACGGCCGTGAGTGTCGCGTCGGACAGCTCCGGCAGCCGGGCCGCGTCCGCGTTGGCACGGGCCTGCTCGGGCGAGCGGGCACCGGGGATGACGGTCGTGACGCCGGGCTGCTGGACGATCCAGCGCAGGGCCAGCTGGGCCGGGGTGTATCCCTCGGGGGCGAGTCCGGCGAACTCGGCGGCAGCTTCGACACCGGTGACGTAGTCGACGCCGGAGAAGGTCTCGCCCTGGTCGAAGGCCTCGCCGTGCCGGTTGAAGGAGCGGTGGTCGTTCTCTGCGAAGACGGTGTCCCGGGTGTACTTGCCGGACAGCAGCCCGGAGGCGAGCGGGACCCGGGCGATGATGCCGACGCCCGCCTGCCGGGCGGCCGGGAGCACCTCGCGCAACGGCTTCATGCGGAACGGGTTGAGAATGATCTGCACGCTCGCCACGTTCGGCCGGGCGATCGCGGTCAGCGCCTCCGCGCAGGTCTCCACGCTGACGCCGTAGGCGGCGATGCGCTCCTCCTCCACCAGGGTGTCGAGGGCGTCGAAGACCTCGTCGGTGGAGTAGACGGGGGTGGGCGGGCAGTGCAGCTGCACCAGGTCGACCCGGTCGACCCCGAGGTTGCGCCGCGAACGGTCGTTCCAGGCGCGGAAGTTGTCCAGAACGTAGTTCTGGGGGATCTGGTCGGCCCGGCGGCCCATCTTGGTGGCGACCAGTACGTGCAGATCGGGCCGCCCGCTGAGGAACGACGCGATGGTCTGCTCGCTGCGTCCGTCGCCGTAGACATCGGCGGTGTCGAAGAAGGTGACCCCCGATTCCGCGGCGGTCTCCAGAACCGTGAGGGCTTCCTTGTCGTCGACGTCGCCCCAGTCCGCCCCGAGTTGCCAGGTGCCGAGACCGATCACCGATGCGTGCTGACCCGACCTGTCGAATGTGCGCTCGTCCATGGGGGTCAGTCTGTCATCCGTGCCGCCGGGGCGGCGGGCGGCTCCGGCGCCGTCGGCTGCCCGCTCAGGCGCTCTGGACCGTCCGGCACTCGGGGTGGCCCCATCCCTTGTCGTTCTTGGCGATCGGCTCACCGGCCGCGTACGGCCGTCCGCACGGGCAGCGGCCCGGGAACTTCGCCTTGATCGTACGGGCCGGCGAGCCGCCGGCGCGCTGCCGGGGCGTCTTCTTCCCGCCGGAGCCGCGCTTCGCCGCACCGCCCGCCGGACGGTCCGGGGCGGCCGGCGGTTCGGGCGAGCCCAGTTCGCTGCCGGCGTTCTCCTGCGCGATGGCCGCCTGGCTGGCCGCGCGGTCGGCGAAGTCGTTGAGCCGGTCGCCGTCGGCCTGGTGGGCGGGGACGTAACGGAACTCCACCGAGCGGTTCTGCAGCAGGCCGTCGATGCGGACGACGAGTTCCTGGTTGGCGACCGGTTTGCCGGCCGCCGTGCGCCAGCCGTTGCGCTTCCACCCGGGCAGCCAGGTGGTGACGGCCTTCATGGCGTACTGCGAGTCCATCCGGGCCTCGAGCGGCACGGCGGGGTCGGTCGCCGCCAGCAGCCTCTCCAGCGCGGTGAGTTCGGCGATGTTGTTGGTGGCCGTACCCAGTGCCCCCGCCGCCCAGCGGACCGGCGTCCCGGATTCGTCGGCGACCACCCAGGCCCAGCCGGCCGGCCCGGGGTTTCCCTTCGAAGCCCCGTCGCACGCGGCCACAACACGTTCACCCATGCGCCCGATCATGCCATGACCGGGCGGGCGGCCCGCCCTCGTTCAGTCCACGTCGGTGATCGTCGGCATCTCGCCCGTGACGGCCGTGGTGTCGATCACCGAGAGGTTCGCGCCCTGCGGGTCGCTGATCGTCGCGAACCGTCCGAACGGCGTGTCCATCGGCCCGAACCGCAGCACGCCGCCGTGCCCGGTCGCCCGGGCCACCGCCTCGTCGCAGTCGGCGACGGTGAAGTAGACGTTGATGTGGGGCGGCACCTCGGGCGGGAAGTCGTCCGCCATCCTCATCCGGCCGAGCACGCTGCGTTCGCCCAGACCGTAGATCCGGAAGTCCGTCCCGTCCTCGAGCCGCTTCGAGCGGTAGGAGAAGACGGCGGGGAAGAACACGTCGGACTTCTCCGGCGCGCGGGTGAAGACCTCGGCCCAGCAGTACGCGCCCGGTTCGGACATCGCCTCGAAGCCCTCATGGGCGCCGGCCTGCCAGAGGCCGAAGACGACCCCGCCGGGATCACGGGCCAGGCACAAGGTGGCGAAGTCACCCACCCGCATCGGCTCCATCAGCAGTTCACCACCGTTGTCGCGGATGCGGGCGGCGGTCGCGGCCGCGTCCCGGGCCGCGAAGTAGAGACACCACTGGGAGCTTCCCTCCTGGCCGGGCACGGGCGGTACGACGGCTGCCACCGCGTGGCCGCCGGCGTAGGCCTGGGTGTAGTCGCCGAACTCCGACGACATCTCACCGAAGGTCCAGCCGAGCACGTCACCGTAGAAGCTCTTGGCTCCCTCGATGTCGTCGAACACCACGTCGGCCCAGCAGGGGGCCCCTTCGGGCGTTTCGGCCATGACTGCGGCCCTCTTCCGGACGGGTGGTCGGTCCGTCTCCTCACGCTAACCACCGCCGTCCCGGTGCGCACACCGAGCACCGGCCCGGCCGAACTGCGTCTTCCGCCCTGGTCCGGGCTGTGCTTCCCTGGGGAGCCGTTTCGCCGGGCCGAGGTGGGAGCCGTCGTATGCGCAAGCCGTGGATCGTGTCCGCGGTGCTGGCCGCCACGCTGCTCGGCGCGTGCACCGACCCGTCGTCCGGACCGGTGGCCGGGCCGCCACCGGCCGCCTCGCCCGAGCCGTCGGCCACGACGCACCAGCGGCCGCCCGCCGCTTCCGCCCCGGCCGTGGACCCGCCCACGGTGCTGTATCTGGGGGACTCCCTGGCGATGGAGAACCAGAACGTGCTCGGAGGGGAGCTCCGCGGAACGCTGCGCGCCCGCTATACGAGCGCCCCCTACTCGGGTACCACTCTCTGCGACTACCTGGAGGGCTCCGCCGTGCGGTCCCTGGTGCCGGCTCCGGACAAGGCGGCCGCGCTGGTGCGGAAGCTGCGGCCGGACTATGTGGTGCTGCAGTTCTGGGGCAACGCCTGGGGTTATACGCCGTGCATGGACGGAATCACCTACGACGGCTCGAGGGAGCGGTACCTCGAACGGTACGCGGCCGATGCGCGGCGCCTGACGGAACAGATCCGGTCGGCGGGCGGGAGCCGGGGACCGCGGATCGTCTGGGTGCTGCAGGGCCCGGACCCGCTCACTCCGGAACGGGTGCGCCGGGTGAACGCCCTCTACGAGCGGCGGGCCGACGCCTCCGGCGACCTCGTCGCCGACGCGGGGAAGGCGGTGAGCCCGGCGGGGGCCCGGTACACCTGGGCACAGCATCTGCCGTGCGACGTCTACGAGCGGGCCCACCCGGACTACTGCACCGAACCCGGGCGGAACCGCACGGCCCTGCACCGGGACGACGACCCGCTGCACTTCTGTCTGGCGCCCACGACGTCCATGCCCAGGGCGTGCCCGGTCCCCTCCCCCGGCATCCTGCGCATCGCGCGGGAGATCACCCGGGTGATCGGCGCTCACGTCCGCGCCGGCTGAGCGGACGGTGCGAAAGCCGTTCGACACGGGGATGCGGGCACCGCTGGGATGGGCGGCATGTGCGCGCTGAGAATGCGTCCCGGCGAGAGGGACATCGACGCCCCGCTGGTGCGCCGGCTGATCACGGGCCGGTTCCCGCAGTGGGCCGGACTGCCGGTGGAACGGCTGCGGTCCTCCGGGACCGAGAACGCCATGTTCCGGCTCGGTACGGATCTGGTGGTACGGCTGCCCCGGCATCCCGGCGCCGTCGACGGCGTGGCGCACGAGCAGCACTGGCTGCCCCGGCTGGCACCGGGGCTGCCGTTCGCGTCGCCGGAGCCCCTGGGACGCGGCGAGGCCGGGCACGGGTTCCCGTGGCCCTGGTCGGTGTACCGCTGGCTGGAGGGCGCCAATCCGGTCGCCGGAGCGCTGGAGGACCCCGGGTCGCTCGCGGCCGACCTCGCGGCGTACATCACCGCCCTGCGCGCACTCGACACGACGGACGCACCCGCGTGCCCCCGCGGCGTCCCCCTCTCCACCCGGGACGCGCCGACGCGCGAGGCGATCGCGCAGCTGGCGGGACGGGTCGACACGGACGCGGTGACCGGGCTGTGGGAGGAGGCGCTGGCGGTCCCGGAGTACACCGGGGCGCCGGTCTGGGCGCACGGTGATCTGTCGCCGGGGAATGTGCTGGCCCACGGCGGCCGGCTCACCGCGGTGATCGACTTCGGCTCCGTCGGCGTGGGCGATCCGGCGGTGGACCTGATCGCCGCCTGGAACCTCCTGCCCGCCGAGGTGCGGGGCGTCTTCCGCGAGGCAGTGGGTGCCGGAGAGGCCGAGTGGGCACGCGGGCGGGGCTGGGCCCTGTCGGTCTCCCTGATCCAGCTGCCGTACTACTGGGACACCAACCCGGCCCTCGCGGCGAATTCACGCCATGTGATCAGGGAGATCCTGGCCGAACGCGGGTAGCGGCGGGACCGGTACACCACCGCTCCCGCCTCCGGCCGTCACTCACCCGCGTACGCCTTCTCCAGGGCGGCGATGTCGAGCTTGCTCATCGTCATCATGGCCTTCATGGCACGGTCCGCCTTCTGCCGGTCCGGGTCACTGATCATCTCGGTCAGCCGCAACGCGTTGACCTGCCACGAGACGCCGAACCGGTCCTTGAGCCAGCCGCACGGGCCGTGTTCGCCGCCGCCCTCGACCAGCTTCTCCCAGTAGTGGTCGATCTCCGCCTGGTCGGCGCAGTCGAGCTGGAAGGAGATCGCCTCGTTGAACGTGAACTCGGGTCCGCCGTTCAGGGCGACGAACTTCTGGCCGTTGGCCGTGAACTCGACGGTGAGCACGGAGCCCTCGGCGCCGGGCGTGGCCCCGGTGTTGCGGACGACGTCGCCGAGGCTGGAGTTCTTGAAGACCGAGACGTAGAAGTTCGCGGCCTCCTCGGCCTGGCCGTCGTACCAGAGACACGTGGTGAATCCGTCGGTGGTCATGAGTACCTCCTGGGCGTGGAACGCGGTCATCAGTGTCGACCGTCGTGGGCTCCGGAAGTCATCGGTGCGGTGGAGCCTTGGTCCGGATGGCGGCGCCACACGCCGTGCCCGGTGCGGCCCGTCCCGGCTGTCCCGGCCCCGTTCCCCGGTCCGGCTCGGCCGACGGGTGATGTCCCGGCACTTCTCGGGGAACCGAGCCGAGGCAGGCGGGGCCCGCTCTCTGCCCGTGGCGAATCTGCCGCGAGCAGAGACCGCCCCGCTCACCCCGCCGGCCGGTCAAGAGTGGAGGCACGCGGCCGCCCCGGCCGTGTTCGACGAACGACCACCAGGAGCCCCGATGTCTCCACTCACCGCCGGCCCCCGGCCGGCCCCGCTGCCCCGGGCCGAGGAGGGCGACACCCCGCCGACCCGGTACGACGACGATCTCGCCGCCCAGCTGCTCGCGCAACGGATCGTGCTGCTCGGCACCCAGGTCGACGAGGTCTCCGCGAACCGGGTCTGCGCGCAGTTGCTGATCCTGTCCGCCGAGGACCCCCGCACCGACATCAGCCTGTACATCAACAGCCCCGGCGGCTCGGTGCACGCGGGCCTGGCCGTCTACGACACGATGCGGCTGATCCCCAACGACGTGTCCACGCTGGCGATGGGCTTCGCGGCCAGCATGGGCCAGTTCCTGCTGTGCGTCGGCACTCCCGGCAAGCGCTACGCCCTGCCGAACGCGCGCATCATGATGCACCAGCCCTCGGGCGGCATCGGCGGTACCACCGCCGACATCGAGATCCAGGCGGAGAACCTGGAGTTCACCAAGCGGACCATCGAACGGATCACCGCCGAGCACACCGGACAGACCCCCTTGACCATCTCCCGGGACGGCGACCGGGACCGTTGGTTCACCGCCGAGCAGGCCCGGGAGTACGGGATGGTCGACCGGGTGGTGGAGTCGCTCGACGACGTCCGGCCCGCCGCGACACGGCGCAGGATGGGGCTGCAGTGATGGGGACGTACACGATTCCGAACGTCGTCGAGCGCACACCGCAGGGCGAGCGGTCCTACGACGTGTTCAGCAGGCTGCTCTCCGAACGGATCATCTTCCTCGGGACCGAGATCGACGACGGCGTCGCCAATGTCGTCATCGCGCAGCTGCTCCATCTGGAGTCGGCGTCACCGGAGAACGAGATCGCGGTCTACCTCAACTCCCCCGGCGGCTCGTTCACCTCGCTCATGGCGATCTACGACACGATGACGTTCGTACAGGCGCCCGTTTCGACGTTCTGTGTCGGACAGGCGGCGTCCACGGCGGCCGTGCTCCTGGCCGGCGGGGACCCGGGGCGGCGGTTCGTGCTGGAACACGCGCGGGTGCTGCTCGGTCAGCCGGCCTCCGGCGGGGCGCGCGGCACGGCATCCGATCTGTCGCTCCGGGCCAAGGAGATGGTGCGGATCCGTTCCCAGGTGGAGGACGTGCTGTCCCGGCACACGCACCACGACGTCGAGACCCTGCGGGCGGACATGGACCGGGACAAGGTGTTCACCGCCCGGGAGGCCGTGGCGTACGGTCTGGCCGACGAGGTGCTGACCCGGCGCCTGGCGGGGGTCTGAGGCGCCGGGCCGCGCGTCGAGCGGCTCAGGCGACCAGGCACAGTCCGTTGTGCGCGGAGCCGGACGCACCCCGGGGGGCGGCAGTCCGCCGGCCGGTGACCCGGACCAGCTCGCCGTGGGCCCGGGACAGCAGGTCACCGAGGCCGAGACCGAGGGCGTGGGCGGCGGCCGCGAGGACCTCCGAGGATGCCTCCTTGCGGCCCCGCTCCACCTCCGAGAGGTAGGGCATGGAGATCCGGGCCTCGTCGGCGACGTCCTTCAGCGTCCGTTCCTGGGCGAGGCGCTCCGTGCGCAGCACATCGCCGACGAGGTCCCGCCACAGGGGCTCTCTGGGCGCGGGGGCCGGGGCGGGCCGGGCCGGCGCGGGTCGCAGGGGGATGACGCGGGCGTCACGGGTGTGGTTCGGCGCTTGATCGGTCACGTTCACAGCCTAGGAATTCCGGACCGCGGGGGAAGGGAGCGGCGTTCCGCCCTGAGTGAAGACGCTCCGGCTGCCCCGTGCCGGGCCGTCGCGCGGGGCAGGACGCCGTACTCTCGGACGTGGGCATGAGGACCGGTGCGCGCCGCGGTGTCGAGCCGCTCGGAAACTTGGTGTGCATAGGTCCGTACGCACTGGGTACTCGCGAGGCTCAGGCACATGGCAGCCGTGATGTTCGTGGGGAGAGGTAATGAGGACCGCCGTGATCCGGTCGCAGGCGCAGGTAGTCGATGGGCACACCGAGGCCGGGACGGGTGGCGCAGAACCGCCGGCAGTCGATGCCCGGACCGTCGCCCCGCGCGACGCGAGGGAGCTGTCCCGCCAGTTCTTCCGTCGTATGGCGGAGCTGGAGGAGGGCACGCGCGAGTACCAGTACGCGCGCAACACCCTCATCGAGATGAACATGTCCCTCGTGCGCTTCGCGGCCGGGCGGTTCCGCGGCCGGGGCGACGACATGGACGACGTCGTCCAGACCGGCATGATCGGCCTGATCAAGGCGATCGACCGGTTCGAGCTGTCCCGCGAGGTGGAGTTCACCTCCTTCGCGCTGCCGTACATCGTGGGTGAGATCAAACGGTTCTTCCGCGACACCACGTGGGCGGTGCATGTGCCGCGGCGACTGCAGGAACTACGGGTCGAGCTGGCCAAGGCCCGCGAGGAACTCGCCAGCCGGCTGGACCGGGAGCCCACGGTCGCCGAGCTCGCCACACTGATGAACCTGACCGAACGGCAGGTCGTCGAGGGGCAGATCGCCGCGAACGGGTACAACTCCTCATCGCTGGACGCCGCGCTCACCGGTGACGGCCCGGAGAACGGCGAAGCGGTCCTCGCCGACTTCATCGGGGTCGAGGAGGAAGGGCTGCGACTCGTCGAGGACTTCCACGCACTGGCCCCGCTGATGGCCGAGCTCAGCGAGCGCGACCGGGAGATCATCCATCTGCGGTTCGTGGAGGAGGCCACCCAGGCGGAGATCGGCGAGCGCCTCGGTTGCTCGCAGATGCATGTGTCCCGTCTGATCAAGCGGCTCATCACCCGGCTGCGCGAGGGCATGCTGGGCGAACTCGGCTGCGCCTGACGGCGGGGGTGCCGGTCACCCCGCGTCGAGGCTCAGTACCGCACGTACACGCTTGCCGACCGGCACCCTTTCCACCCCGACGTCCAGCGCCAGTGCCCGGACGATCTCCAGACCGTGCCGCCCGACACGCGCGGGGTCACGGGGGAAGACGCGGGGCAGGGTGGCACTGCTGTCCCAGACCGCCACGGTGAGCGAGGTGTCCGTGCCCTCGAGCTCCAGGATGTACGGACCCTTGCTGTGCCGGTCGGCGTTGGTGACCAGTTCGCTCACCACCAGCAGCACCGCGCCGTCCAGCCGTGCGTCGATCGTGGCGTACCTCTGATTCCTGAGCTGCTGCAGGAACTCCGCGGCGAAGGCCCGTGCCTCGGCGATGCATCCCGGCTCGCCGGTGAAGTGTGCCGCCCGCCGCAGCGGTTCCACGGGCACGTCGAAACCACTGGGTATCACTGCCCCGTCCACGTGATAGGTCATGCGTTTTCTCTCTGCGAAGCCGGGCCGGCCGGACGACCTGCACCAGTCCTGGTACCCCGAGTCCGGCGGCACAGTCCACCTGATCGGTGTTCGTCGCCGTGGTCCGGGGAACCCGGATTCCGCCAGGTCCGGCGGAAGGATGTGCCATGAACGAGGTGACCACGGTGCGGAGCCTGGCGACGCTGCCCGTGGTGACGCTGGGCGGCGATGCCGTGGCTCACGTCAAGGACACGGTCTTCGACACCTCGGCCGGGCGCATCGCGAGCTTCACCCTCACCGGCCGGACCCTGCTGTCGGGCCCCTTGCCGCGGTTTCTGCCCTGGCCCGCGGTGCACTGTCTGGGCCATCACGCGGTCATGGTGCGCGACGCGGGGGCGCTGTGCGAACTGCCGCTTTCCGTGGCGCGCCGTGACGCGGTGCGTGGGCGGGTGCTCGGGGCGCAGGTGGTGACCGACGAGGGCGAGACGGTGGGGACGGTGCTCGACGTCCTGGTCGAGGGCGGCCGCAGCGGACGGCTCGTCGCGTTCCGGCTGGCGGCGCAACGGGAGCTGGTGCACGGCTCCCGGCACCGTCGGCACCAGGTGTACGTGCCCCGGGGTGAGGCCCTGAGCGTCACCGGCCGGACGCTGGTGATCCCGGCGCACGCGACGACGTACGTCTCCGACGACCTGCCGGCGTTCACGGCCCGCGTCGGTGTCCACCACGGTCGTGGGAGGGGTTCGGTCCGATGATGCTGTTCTCCCGGGTGCGCGGGCTGCCCGTCCTGACTCCCGGCGACGCCGGCCGTATCGGCGTGGTGCGGGCACTGGCCGTCGGCGGAGCGCCCTGGCGGGTGACGTCCGTGCGGATAGCGCGCGGGCGGCTGCGCAGAGGCGCGGTCGTGGCCTGGGACGCGCTGCGTGCGGCCGGCCCCGACATGCTGGTCGTCCGCTTGCCCAGCGGCCGGGAAGAGGTTCCGGCCCACCACGAACTGGTGGGGAGCCGAGTGCTCACGGAGTGCGGTGAGGAACGCGGCACGGTACTCGACGCGGCGTTCGATCCGGTCACCGCCCGCATCGAGGCGGTCCTGACGACGCTCGCCGAGGTGCCGCCCGACCGCTTGCTGGGTCTCGGCGACCACGCCCTGGTGATCCGCGCGGACCACACGCACCGGGGGTTCTAGCCCGACGCGGACGGACCTCCCGGCAGGCGGCCCCGGCCGGGGCTGCTTAGCGTGCACACGTGAGCGCACGCACCTCTTCCGGCCCCGCGACCTCCCGCCACGGCTGGGCGCAGGCCCTTGTCACCGTCCTGGGCGCGCTGGTCGCCATGATGACGGTGGCCGCGCTCGGACTGTGGGCGGCCGGTGCCACGGACCTGCCGGGTGGTGCCTTCGCGCAGGTGGTCGCGGCGACCCTGGTGACGGCGGTCGGCGGCACGGTGAAGCTCTCGGGGGACGCCGGCCGACTGGCCGGCACCGAGGGCGGACTGGCGGTCATTCCGCTGACCGTCACACTCACCGGGGCTCTGGTCATCGGCCGGGGGTTCCTGCGTCCGCTGCGTCACCGGGCGGTCGCCGGGGCGCCCGAACTGGGCGGGTGGGCCGCGAGGTTCGCCGCGCTGTGGCTGCTCTCGCTGCTCGGTCTGGCGCTCGCCGCGCGGCACACCTTCGAGGTCTCGCTCGGGGACGGCCCGCTCGGTGACCTCGGTGACCTGTTCGGGGTGAGACCGGTGGTCGGGTTCTCCACCGACGTGCCGCTGACCGTCCTGATCGGCCTGGTCTGGCTGGCGGGGGTGCTGCTGGTGACGCTGCTCATGTTCCGTGGCGCCCCGCTGCCGGCCGGGCTGCTGCGCTTCCAGGCATCGGCGCGTCCCGCGGCGCGCGCGATGGTGTGGCTGCTGCTCGCCTCCGTTGTCATCTGTCTCGTCATCGCGCTGGTCGTGGCCGCCACCCGGGGCCACCCGGTGGAGACGTTCGCCGTGATCCTGCTCGGTCTGCCCAATGTGGCCTGGCTGGCGCTGACGGTCGGGTTGGGCGCCACCTGGGACGGCAGGGTGGAGGGGCCGTTCGGACTGCCCATGCCGCATGTGCTCGACGAGGTGCTGCGCACCCCGGACGTCTCCGAACTGAACCTGGGCACGCTCGTCGAGCACGACGGGGGCAGGTGGTGGTGGCTGCTGGTGGTGGACGCGGTGCTGCTGCTGACCGTCGCGTTCGTGACGGCGGCCCTGTCCCCGCCGGGCATACGGGCATGGCAGCACGCCGTGCACCTGGCGGTGGCGCTGGCGCTGACGGTGCTGATGGTCTGTCTCATGGCCCGGATCTCCGCGCGGATCGGTCTGTCCGTGCTCGGCATCGGTGATCTGGGCGAGGGGTTCTCCGGGGAGGTGCTGCTGAAGCCGCGGCTGTGGAGCACCCTGGGCCTGGCCCTGTTGTGGGGCCTGGTCACCGGCTTCGCGGGGGCGTCGGTGGCACACGCGGTGCGCGGGCGGGACGGCGGGACGCACCTGTGATCCCCCTCGCCGGGCGCCGGCCCCCATCAGGACACCAGACCACTCAACACCCGGACAGCACACGCGGCGCACGGCCAGAACGCGCGAAACAGACCGTTGAGCTCCTCGCCGGGCGCCGGATCCGGTCAGGCGACCGGGACGCCGAGCACGCGGGCGGCGCGCTGCATGCGCAGGGCGTCGACGGATTCGGCCAGCAGTTCGTACTCGGTGGTGTCGTCGCCGGTGGCGAGCCGCACCATGCGGCCGGCGGCGAGCGCCTCGGCCACTTCTTCCTGCCGGGCCACGTCGGCGCACCAGGTGCGCAGCACGGCGGGTACGTCGGGCACGCCGTCGGGGACGGGGACGAGCGCGCCCGACGGTAAGTGCTCGGCGTCGGGCAGCGGGTCGAGCCGCTCGGCGATCCAGGAGGCTCGGTCGCGCAGCCACCACAGGGCGAGCGCGAGGGTGGGTGCCCGGTAGGTGCCCAGCGGTACGCCGATGCGCCGGCCGTCGCAGACGCCGTATGCCGTGACGTGGCACAGGAATTCGTCGTGCACGTTCCCTCCCCCGCTGCGTCGCGTGCCTGCAGGTACGGGCCGGCTGCCCGCCCCCGCGGCTCGCGTGCTGTGCGTGAGGGCGCAGTCGCGCGGTGTGAAGCGCTCTCGTTGTCGAGTATGTTCACCCCTGAACCACTGTCACCATGTGTTTCCGGCCAGTCTCCTGGCATATTCACGGCGACGCCTGGCCGAAACCGTGCGGTCGGTGGCCGACGGGTCGTATGACCCCGGAGGCACTCGACCGGGGCCGGCCGCCGGGCGCGGGCAGGGTGTGCGTACCGGATCACCGCGACCGGGACCCCGCGCCCGGCCGGCGGATACGACCTCCACCGGGGGATCCGCCATGACCACGCACGGCCACGGCGCTGCTCGGTGCCGGGAGCCCGATCCGTGCCGTGTACGGCTTCCTGTACCGGGTGCCCGATGCCCGAGGGGGCGTGACCCGGTCCGCCGGCGTGACTAGCGCTTCACGACCGCGTCGATGCGCTTCAGCTCGTCGGTGGTGAAGTCGAGATTGCGGGTGGCGGCCACGCTGTCCTCCAACTGCTGCGGGCTGCTCGCGCCGACCAGGGCGGAGGTCAGGCGGCCACCGCGCAGCACCCAGGACAGCGCCATCTGCGCGAGGGTCTGGCCGCGGGAGGCGGCGATCTCGCCCAGCGCCCGCAGCCGGCCCACCAGCTCCCCGGTGAGGGCGTCGGTGTTCAGGAAGGGGCTGTCACTCGCGGCCCGGGAGTCCTCGGGAATGCCGTCGAGGTAACGGCCGGTGAGCAGTCCCTGCTCCAGCGGGGAGTAGGCGATGGAGCCGACCTGGAGCTCCTCCAGGGCATCCATCAGGCCCTGGTCCTCCGGCCGGCGGTCGAGCATCGAGTAGCGCGGCTGGTTGATCAGAAGCGGCGTGCCCAGCTCGCCGAGGATGCGGGCGGCCTCGCGGGTCTGCTCCGCGGAGTAGTTGGACACGCCGACGTACAGCGCCTTGCCCTGCTGGACCGCCGAGTGCAGGGCACCCATCGTCTCCTCCAGGGGAGTCTCCGGGTCGAAGCGGTGCGAGTAGAAGATGTCGACGTGGTCCAGGCCCATCCGGCTCAGGCTCCGGTCCAGCGAGGACAGCAGGTACTTGCGCGAGCCCCATTCGCCGTACGGGCCCGGCCACATCAGGTAGCCGGCCTTGGTGGAGATCACCAGCTCGTCGCGGTACGGCGCGAAGTCGGCCTTCAGCGCTTCACCGAGGGCGGACTCGGCCGCCCCGGGAGGCGGTCCGTAGTTGTTGGCGAGGTCGAAGTGGGTGACGCCGAGGTCGAAGGCGCGGCGCAGGATGGCGCGCTGGGTCCCGGCCGGACGGTCGGGTCCGAAGTTGTGCCACAGGCCGAGCGAGAGCGCGGGGAGCTTCAGGCCGCTGCGTCCGGTGCGCCGGTAGGGCATGTCCGCGTAACGGTCGGGGTGTGCGGTGTACAACGCGACTCCAGAGGGGTTGGCACACGTCTCGGCGGTTCCGTCGAACCACTGCTCCACTCTGCCGTGGCCTGCGGGCAGTGGTCCAACAGAAGAATCCGATGGAATTCAGCGGATACGCTTCTCAATCATGGAACTGCGTCACCTCCAGCACTTCGTCGCCGTCGCCGAGGACCAGCACTTCACCCGTGCGGCGGAACGGCTGATGGTCTCCCAGTCGGGCCTGTCCGCGTCCATCCGCGCGCTGGAGCGCGAGTTGCAGACACAGCTGTTCGTCCGGACGACCCGCCGGGTGACGCTCACCGGGGCCGGGCGGGCGTTGCTGACGGAGGCGGAGCGGATCCTTGCGCAGGTGCGGGCGGCGCACGAGGCGGTGGCGGCCGTGCAGGGCGTGCTGCGCGGCACCCTCGCGCTGGGCACCGAGCAGTGCATCGCCGGGGTGAACGTGGCGGAACTGCTTGCCACGTTCCGGCGGCGGCACCCGGATGTGGAGATCCGGCTGCGGCAGTGGGGCTCGGCCGCGCTGGCCGAGGAGGTCGCGGCGGGGCGGCTGGACCTGGCCTTCGCCTACCGGACGGAGGCGGACCCCGAGCAGCTGCGGTCCGTGTCCCTGACCAGTGAGCCGATGACCGTGCTGTGCCATCCGGACCACCGGCTCGCCCGGACGGGGGCACCGCTGACCCCGCACGACCTGGCCGACGAGGTGTTCGTCGACTTCCATCCCGACTGGGGTCCGCGCCGCGCCACCGACACCGCCTTCGCCGTCGCGGGCGTACGCCGCACGGTGGCGCTGGAGGTGAACGACGTGCACAGCCTGCTCGACCTGGTCGACGAGGACCTGGGCATCGCCGTCGTGCCGCGGCACTTCCGGCACAAGCGCGAGGCCCTCACCGCGCTCGAGCTGAAGGACACCGACGAGGCCGCGTACGAGACGGTCGCCCTGGTGCCGTCCCCGAGGGCGGCCAGCCCGGCGGCGCGGGCGCTGATGACCCTCCTGGGCAACGGGGGCGCGTGAGGGGCCCGGATGCGCGAGGGTGGAGGCATGCATGCCAAGGACATCCTCATCGAGGGCTTCGGCCGCATCCGGGAAGAGGTCCACGCCGCCGTCGAGCGGCTCGGGCCCGACGAGCTGAACGCCCGGCCCGACCCCGGCGCCAACTCCATCGCCTGGCTGGTCTGGCACCTCACCCGGATCCAGGACGACCACCTGGCCGACGCCTTCGGCCTCGGCCAGGTGTGGCTCTCCGAGGGCTGGGAGAAGCGCCTGGCGCTCGGCCTGCCCCGCCACGACACCGGTTACGGTCACACGCCGGCGAAGGTCGCCAGGGTCCGGGTCGACTCCGGTGACCTGCTGACCGGCTACTACGACGCGGTGCACGAGCAGACCCTGGGCGCGCTGCGCTCGCTGACCGCCAAGGACCTGGAGCGCGTCGTCGACGAGCGCTGGGATCCTCCGGTGACACTGGGCGTACGGCTGGTCAGCGTCCTGTCCGACGATCTTCAGCACGCCGGACAGGCCGCGTATGTGCGGGGGCTGGTTCAGAGCGCCGCGTCGTAGCCGGGCAGGACCACGTCCCGGATGAGGGCGCCCCGCTCGTCGAACGGGAGGAAGGCGCTCTTCAGGGCGTTCACCGTGACCGTGCGCAGGTCCCCGGCCGTCCAGCCGGCCTGCTCGACCAGCAGGGACATCTCCCTGGTCATGGTGGTGCCGGAGACGAGCCGGTTGTCGGTGTTGAGGGTGACGCGGAAGCCGAGGTCCTTCAGCTGGGTGATCGGGTGCCCGGCGATCGAGGTGGCGGCGCCGGTCTGGAGGTTGGAGGTGGGGCACATCTCCAGGGCGATCCGGCGGTCGCGCACCCACTCCGCGAGACGGCCGAGCTTGCCCTCCACGATGTCCTCCGTGATGCGCACCCCGTGCCCGATGCGCTGGGCCCCGCACACCTGAAGGGCCTGGTGGATGCTGGGCAGTCCGTGGGCCTCGCCGGCGTGGATGGTGAAGGGGACGTTCTCGCGGCGCAGGTGCTCGAAGGCGGCGAGATGGCCGGCGGGGGGAAAGCCGTCCTCGGCGCCGGCGATGTCGAAGCCGACGACACCGGCGTCCCGGAAGGCGACGGCCAGGTCCGCGGCCTCGCGGACGCGGTCGAACATCCGCATGCCGCAGAGCAGGGTGCCGACCCGGACGGGCGTCCCGGCGGCGGCCGCCCTGGCCATACCGGCGGCGAGCCCTTCCTGGACCGTCTCCACGACCTCGCTCATCGTCAGCCCGCCCCTGGTGTTCAGCTCGGGGGCGTAGCGCACCTCGCCGTAGACGACGCCGTCGGCGGCGAGGTCGAGGACGTACTCCTCGGCGGTGCGCAGCAGGCCCTCGCGGGTCTGCATCACGGCGAGGGTGTGCTCGAAGGTGGCTATGTAGCGGACCAGGTCCCCGGAGTTCGCGGCCTCGACGTACCAGGCGGCGAGCTCGTCGGGGTCGGTGGTGGGAAGGGTGTGGCCGACCGCCTCCGCCAGTTCCACCACCGTGGCGGGGCGCAGCCCGCCGTCGAGGTGATCGTGCAGGACGGCCTTGGGGAGGCGGCGGATCAATGCGGCATCTACGCGCGTAGCGGTCATGGCGGGGCCTTCCTTGAGCGGGCGGTTGGATGCGACGGAGGAGGGTCAGACGGCGGGCTGGAGCAGGTCCCAGCGATTGCCGTAGAGATCCTGGAAGACGGCGACCGAGCCGTACGGCTCATGGCGCGGTTCCTCCAGGAAGGTCACGCCGGCGGCGGTCATGCGCGCGTGGTCGCGGGCGAAGTCGTCGGTGTACAGGAAGAAGCCCACGCGCCCGCCGGTCTGGTCACCGATCCTGCCCCTCTGGGCCTCCCCCCGGGCGCGGGCGAGCAGCAGCCCGGTGCCGGTGTGCCCGGCGTCCGGTTCGACCACGACCCAGCGACCGCCGTCCGGCCGGGGCGTGTCCTCGGCGAGCCGGAAGCCGAGGGCCCCGGTGTAGAAGCGGAGCGCCTCGTCGTAGTCGTCGACGACGAGGGTGACCAGCGGGATGCGTCTCATCGTGACCTCTCACAGGGGGTTGACCGGAGAGGTTATACGTAAAACTACCGCGGATGCCAATCCCCTTCCGGGGCGGTTCTCCCCGGAACGGGACCGACGAGGGGGCTACGGATACGTATAGGTGTTGAGGACGGAGACGGCGGACGCGGGGTCGCCGAGGTCGTAGCGGTCGACGGCGAGGTAGGTGGGCTTCTTGCGGGCGGCCGGCTGGCAGAAGCGGCGGGCGCGGTCGGCGAGCTTGGAGTTGTCGGTGCCGGCCGTGGAGGCGATCGCCGCGTCCCTGAAGTGGTTCATGACGAACAGGGGGCGGAAACCCGGCTCGGTGCGGGTCAGCGGAATGTTGGTGCCCGCGTCGTACCAGCGGCTGTAGCAGGACCAGTCGGAGGCGCCGACGCCCGGCCCCATGGACCAGTGATTCTCGACGGTCCACTCACGCTGGTACATCACCCCGAAGGTGTCCCGGGTCAGGCCCGCGGCCCGGTCCGCGGCCCGGTTGTGGTCGCTGAAGATCAGCAGTCGCCGTCCGGCGGCGGTCAGCTCCCCCATCGCCGGCCAGCCGTTCTCGCGGACGCCGGTGCGGTCCGGCCGGTAGAGCACGTCGGACAGCCCCTGGACGCGGGCGAGTTCGGCGCGCAGCACACCCGGATCGACGTAGTCCTCCAGGAACACGGTGACGAACTGGTCGGGGCGGGCACGCAGGAAGTCGACGATCCGCTGGAGGTCGACCCACAGGGCGACGGGCCGCCGGACGAGGGTGCAGCTGTTGTGGCAGAGGATCGCACCGTCCGGGGTCTGGTGGATGTCCAGCATGAACCCCCGGACACCGTCGGCGAGTTGGCGGTCGATGCCCCGGGTCTGGTTGGGGAAGAGATCGACGAAGGGTGGGGCGAAGCCGCCGTCGACGCCGTTGGCGTAGGCGTTGTGGGCGGTGAGGAAGGTGACCTGGTCCAGGGTGCGTTGGTCCTGGGGCGGCATGGGACGGGTGGCCGGGTCGGCCGGGGTGAGGTACCAGGCGGCGAGGTCACCGGCGCCGGTACCGACCGCGAGCGGGGCGGGGTGGTTGGCTCCGGAGGGTTTGGGGGCGACGGTGAGACGGTGCTCGGTGCCGGGGACGGCGAGCGTGAACCGGTCGGCGCCGGCGGGGGTGATCTGCCAGCGTGCCTCCGGGCTCGCGCAGCCGACGCTGCGGGCCTGGTCCCCGGCGCGGCCGAGGCAGGTACCGGGACTGTCGGTGTTCTCCAGGGTGCCGTCGGCGCGCAGGTTCCACTGCTGGTGATCCTCGTTGCCGCGCGGCCTGTGCTGCTCGACGGCCCCCGAACCGCCGGCAGCGGCGTTGAGTCCGGTCGTTGCGCTCTGGACGTAGTACGTGCCGGGCACAACCGCCTCGGCGGCCGAGACGGGTACCGGTGCCACGACCGTCGCGACCAGCGCGGTGGCCGAGACGGTCGTGGCGAGGAGGGCGTGGGGGGTGCGCATGGTGGATGCCCTTCGTCCGGGCACGGCCGGACGCGCGCGAGGCACGACGGGCCGTACAAGATAGTCAGGGGCATGACACCACGGCGCACGGTCCGGCGTCAGCAGTACAGGTTGCCGCCGGGAGTTGTTCCGAGGAGCTGGGTGAACTGCTGGTACTTGGTCACCCTGCTCTGGACCTGCGCCGGGTTCTTGCCGTCGCATTCCACCCAGCCGTTGATGGCGCGGATCGTGTGGCCGAATCCCGCCTGGTTCACCATGGCGTTGTGCGCGGTCATCGAGCCGGGGCCGGTCTGGGTGTTCCAGTACCAAAGGGCCGTCTTCCAGGCGACGGCGGAGTCGTTCTGCACCAGCCAGGGGTTGTTCAGCAGGTCGATGCCGAGCGCGTCGCCCGCGGCCTTGTAGTTGTAGTTCCAGCTCAGCTGCACCGGTCCGCGTCCGTAGTACGCGGCCTGGCCGGCCGGGCAGCCGAACGGCCGGCCCCAGTCGCAGTAGTGCGGGTAGTTGGCGGTGCTCTGCTCCACGACGTGCACGAGACCACCGGTCTCGTGGTGGACGTTGGCCAGGAAGGCGGCGGCTTCCTGCTTCTTCACCGTGTCGCTGCCGGTGTTGGTGAACCCGGGGTAGGCGCTCAGCGCGGCGATGAGCCCGCTGTAGGTATAGAACCCGTTGCGGTTCGGGAACATCTGATTGAACTGCGTTTCGGTCACGACGAAGTTCCCGACGGGCGTTCCGGGGCCGTCGTCACAGGCGTACGGCTCCCAGTACCAGGTGCTGATGACCGGGTCGTAGCCCGGGTTGCCGTGCTCGGCGCGGTACGCCCGGCCGTCGGTGTAGCGCACGATGTCACCGGCGTTGTACCACTGACCGGCCACCCAGCTCGGATAGCTGGAGCAGGAGGCGGCGGACGCGGCGGAGGCGGAGGCGGCGGGGAGGAGCACGGGGGCGCTCCCGGCGAGGACCAGGGCGGCCGTCACGGCGGCGATGCGGCGTCTCGACAAGGGATCAACTCCTTCGCGGGACACGGCCGTTCCCGGGCGAGGAGATGCCGGAGCGAGGTCTCGCCCGCGCGCGCCGACGGAGCCGGTCACGGCGTGGGAGCGGCCGTGGTGGGGGGTGTGGAGCACCACTCAACCGCTTTGGTCTGTACCAGTCAAGGGTTTAGACCAATCGTCATGACGGTGCCCGGTGACTCCTCCGGGAGTCACCGGGCACGGGCGGGCGGCTGCGGTGCGGTCAGTCGTCCGCCTCGGGCGGGACCACGACGAGGAACGCGTCCGACTCCAGATCCATGACGACCGTCGCGGGCTCGCCCTCGGCGCGGTGCCGGGCCGCGCACTCCTCCGCGGGCCAGGATCCGCGCGGGGACCCTGCGGGGAAACGCTCCAGCACCTTCGTTCCCGTCACGGTGGTCATGTCGGTGGACACCTCCTGTCGGCCCGCGGCTCCGAGCGCGGCCCTCTGCCGTTCGTCGTCCGTGTGTTCCGGTTGCCCCGGATCGCGCCGGACATGTACGGGCGGCTCGGTGCGAGGACGCGACGCGGGCCGCTGGAAGGTCAGTTCCGCGCCTCCTCGCGCTCCTTCGCGAGCCGGCCCGGCCACCAGGCGACGGGGCCGAGATCCAGGGCGAGGGCGGGCACCAGCAGGGAGCGGACGACCAGCGTGTCGAGGAGGACACCGAAGGCCACGATGAAGGCGACCTGCGCCAGGAAGGCCAGGGGGATCACCCCGAGCGCCGCGAAGGTCGCGGCCAGCACCACGCCGGCCGAGGTGATCACTCCGCCGGTGCTGACCAGCCCGCGCAGCACGCCCTGGCGGGCGCCGTGACGCAGCGACTCCTCCCTGACCCGGGACATGAGGAAGATGTTGTAGTCGACGCCGAGGGCCACCAGGAACACGAAGCCGTACAGCGGCACCGAGGGGTCGGTACCGGTGAAACCGAACACGTGCGGGAAGACCAGTGCGGAAACGCCCAGCGTGGCCAGGAAGTTGACCGCGACGGTGGCGACGAGCAGCGCGGGCATCAGCAGCGAGCGCAGCAGCACGGTCAGCACGAGGAAGATGACGACGAGGACCACCGGAACGATGAGGCCTCGGTCCCGTTCCGCCGTCCGCAGGGTGTCGTACTGCTGGGCCGTGTAGCCCCCGACGAGGGCGTCCGCGCCGGGGACGGCGTGCAGGGAGGTGCGCAGCCTGGCCACGGTGTCCTTCGCGGCATCGCTGTCGGAGGCGGCCTCGAGGGTGACGTCGACACGGACCCGCCCGTCGATCACCAGCGGTTCACCGCCGGGACGCCCGGAGGCCGTGACTCCGGCAGCCGAGGCGACGCCCTCGGTGTCCTCGGCCGCGGACACCACCCGGTCCAGCCGGCCGGCGTCGGCGATGACGACGGTGGGGTTGCCGGAGCCGCCGGGGAAGTGCTCGGAGAGGGTGCGCTGGGCGGCCACCGAGGGCGCGTCGTTGACGAAGGTCTCGTCGAGCGGAACGCCCTTGGAGGTGAGGGCCGGCGAGAAGGCGGCGCACACGACGAGTCCCGCCAGTGTGAACGCCCAGACCTTGCGCGGGGCGCGGTCGACGAGGGAGGCGACCCGCTGCCACACGCCGTCACCGGTGCGCCGGTCCTCGGTGGTGCGCGGCTTCGCGGGCCAGTAGGCGGCGCGGCCGAGCAGGACCAGCACCGCGGGCAGGAAGGTCAGGGTGCTGAGCACGGAGCAGGCGATGCCGATCGCGCCGACCGGTCCGAGCGCGCGGGTGTTGGTGAGGTCGCTGAGCAGCAGGGCGAGCAGACCCAGTACGACGGTGGCGGCACTGGCCACGACGGTGCCCCAGGTCCGCTTCAGCGCGGACCGCATCGCGGTGAAGCGGTCCTGTCCCGTCAGCTCCTCCCGGAAGCGGGCGGTGAGCAGCAGCGCGTAGTCGGTGGCGGCGCCGATGACGAGGATGGACAGGATGCCCTGGACCTGGCCGTCGACGCGCACGATGTCGGCCTCCGCGAGGGCGTACACCACCGCGCTGGCCAGGGCGAGTGCCATGACCGCGGAGATGATGATCACCAGGGGCAGCAGGACGCTCCGGTACACCAGGACGAGGATCACCAGGACGGCTGCCAGCGCGACACCGAGCAGCAGGCCGTCGACCCCGGCGAAGGCGTCGGACAGGTCGGCCTGGGTCGCGGCGGGTCCGGCCACCTGGACCGTGGCGCCCCGGACCTGTCCGGCCGCCGTACGGATGCGTTCGAGGGTCTCGGCGAGGCGGTCCCCTCCGGCGGGTTCCAGCTGGACGACCCCTTCGAGCGCCTCACCGTCCTCGGAGAGGATGGCCGGGGAGGCCCTGCCGACGATGCCGGGAGTGCCGGCGAGGGAGGCGAGCGAGCGGGTGGCCTCGCCCTGCCGGTCCTTCACCGGGCCGCCCTCGTCGGCGGTCCACAGGACGATCGCCGGCAGCGTCTCGTCCTGCCGGAAGGCCTTCTGCTCCTCGATGACCTCGGTGGATTCGGCGCTGCGCGGCAGGAAGCCGGCCTGGTCGTTGGTGGCCACCTCGCCGAGCCTGCCGGCGTAGGAGCCGAACGCCCCGCCGATGCCCAGCCACACGATGACCAGCAGGACGGGAACGAGCCGGCGGGCCCATCGTGATGACGCGTTCATCGCTCTCCAGGTGCGGCGAGAATCATCTGAATGAATAACAATCTCAATTATTGAAGTAGATTGCGCTTGTGATCGTAGACCACACCGTTCAGCGATACGGCCGGGCCGCGCGGTCAGGGCCGCCCGGAGGCTCCGCGGAGCGCTAGTTCCTCGTTCAGCGCGGTCAGAAACCTGAGAGCTGCGGCGAGTTCGGCGCCTTCGAAGCGAGCGAGGGCCGAACCCGCGGCCTGCGCGAGCGGGCGGAAGTACGTCCGGGCAGCCGTCCTGGCGTCGGCCGCGTAGTAGAGGTGGACCACCCTGCGGTCGCTGCTCTCCCGCACCCGGGTGACATGCCCAGCACGCTCCAGCCGGTCCACGCACGCGGTCACCGCCCCCGAGGTGAGCCCGAGGTGTTCCCTGAGCCGGCCCGGGGTCATCGGCTCGTCCGCGTCCAGGATCGCCGCGAGCGCCTGGACATCGGTGACATGCAGGCCGTTGCGGTGCGCGAAACCGTGGGCCATGCGGTTGATTTCGCCGTTCATCCTGCGCAGCTGGACGGCGAAGGCCTGGAGGTCGGCCTCCTCCGGCGCCGGGATTCCGCCCCGTCCCGCCGCCTCCCGCTCCGCGTCGTCTGCTGTGGCCACGTGGTCACCCTATAGAAGCCCCGGCGACCGGCCCCGGTCCACGCCCCAGTCCTCGCCGAGCTCTACACATAAGGGAGAAATAAGTACAGAATAGGAAAGCGCGGTATTCCACCCGTACCGCTGGAAGCGGTCAGACCCGCTAGTCGAAGGAGACGACTCATGGCCAACGTCTCGCACCCGCGCGGTGACATCAGGAGCCACCCCGATGCGCCGGAAATGCGGGCACGCTACGACCGTATGCTCGGCGGTCGCGATGTGGCCCTTGTGGACGGTCCGGTGTTCCTGCTCGGCCTCTACTGTGCGGTGTCCCCGTGGATCCTCCACTACACGACGAGCCAGCCGGCGCTCGTGACCCACAACCTCATCGTGGGCATCGCGATCGGACTGCTCGCCCTGGGGTTCACCGCGGCCCCGGCGCGCATGTACGGCCTCAGCTGGGCCATGTGCGCCCTGGGCGCGTGGATGATCATCTCGCCGTGGATCGTCGGCAACAGCCCTGACGCCGGCGTGATCTGGAACAACGTCGTCATCGGCGCCCTTGCCGTGGTGCTGGGCGCGGTCTGCGCCGCCACGGCGGCCAGGAGCGCGCCCGAGTCGTAGCCCCCCGGCGAAGGGAGAAGGCGAGGGCCGGGCCGCCTCAGCGGCGGGCCGGCCCTTTTCTGCCCGGGCCGGGACTGTCCGCGCGGCGCCGGGGCAGACGCACCGCAGCGGAGAACTCGAGGAAATGGGGCGAGATGGAGATCGACGGCATCATCAGTGCCATCGTCATCGGCATTGTCATCGGCATCCTGGGCCGACTCGTGATCCCGGGCCGCCAGCGCATCGGGGTTCTGTGGACGATCCTCGTCGGCATCGTGGCCGCGCTGATCGGCTCGGCGATCGCCGCGGCCTTCGGGGTGGCCGACACCAAGGGCGTCGACTGGGTGGAATGGCTGATCCAGATCGGCCTCGCCGCGGCGGGGGTGGCAGCACTGGACCGGGCGAAGGCCCGCCGCTGACGACCGCGACGACCCTCGTCACCGGCGGGACAGCCACCGCTCGTACCAGGTCACCGTCGCGTCCACGGTCTCTTCGAGCGGCGTCGGCGCCCTGCCGAAGGCCCGCTCGAAGGCCGTGGAGTCCAGGATCTGCGGCTCGGTGTTCTGGTAGAACATCTCGGCGTACCGGCCATGAACACGTCGTCGAACGGCCCGGAGGCGCGAGGGCTGGAAGGGGATGCCGTGCCCTACTGCTCGGACCCGTACACGTACGGAGTGGTCGTGGTGAGGGCGGCGAAGCCGAGGCGTTCGAGGATCGGGCGACTCTGGTCCGAGGCGTCGACCTGGAGGTAGCGGTAGCCGCGGTCCGCGGCGACCCGGGCCCGGTGGGTCACCAGGGCACGGTAGATACCGCGTCCCCGCCAGTCCCGGACGGTGCCGCCGCCCCACAGCCCGGCGAACCTGGCATCCGGTACCAGCTCCATGCGAGCCGCGCTCACCGGCTCGTCGCCGGCCAGGGCCAGGACGGCGACGACGGCGTCCGGGGCTGCGGTCAGCTGGTCGAGCAACTGCCGGCGGAACCGGGAGGCGTCGGCCCCGAATGCCTTCTCGTGCACCTCGGCCACCAGGCCGACGCCCGCTTCGTCGGTGACGGGCACGATACGGACGCCCTCGGGTGGCTCGGTGCCGAGCGAGAGCCCGGCGATCTCGCCGATCATGAGAGTTTCGTCCGGTTCGGGCGTGAACCCGGCCGCCACCAGCCGCCGCCCGAGGTCCGCCGGGAGATCATGGCCGTACAGCTTCCATTCGAACTCGCGTCCCAGCCCGGTGAAGTACGCGATCTGCTCCGCGATCACCGCGTCGGCGTCCACCGGCTCCACGGCGGACCAGACAACACCGTTCCAGCCGTAAGCGGGCGCGGTCTGGCGCACGACACCGCCGACCCGTTCGACGTGCGCGCCGGGTCCGTCGGGCCGTGCTCCCTCGCGCATGTCGCGGTCGAACAGGGTGAGTACGGCGGCACGGTCCATGCGGGCGAGTCCACCACGGGCCGCTGCCGGGGGCAACGGGATTAGGGTTGCTGTCGATCAAGCTGTCCCGAGGAGGCCGGACCGTGGTCGTGAAGGATGAGGAACTGCCCCACCTGCGACGCTGCGTGGAGCTGGCGGCCGAGGCGCTGGAGTCCGGTGACGAGCCGTTCGGTTCGGTCCTGGTCGGCGGCGACGGCACGGTGCTCGCCGAGGACCACAACCGCGTGGCCTCCGGGGACCGCACCCGGCACCCCGAGTTCGAGCTGGCGCGCTGGTCGGCAGCGCACATGTCCCCCGGCGAACGGGCCACGGCCACGGTGTACACCTCCGGGGAGCACTGCCCGATGTGCGCCGCCGCACACGCCTGGGTGGGCCTCGGACGCATCGTGTACGTCGCCAGCTCCGAGCAGCTGGCGACCTGGCTGGCGGAGCTGGGGGTGCCCGCCCCGCCGGTGCGGACGCTGCCCGTCCGGGAGATCGCCCCGGGCGTCGCCGTGGCCGGACCCGTCCCCGGACTGGCCGATGAGGTCAGGGAGTTGCACCGGCGTTTCCACCGCGGACGCGGCTGACCCGCGAGGCCCGGCGGGTGGTGCGGGCGGGACCCCGCGGGGCTGATCCTTGCCTCGAGCGGTCAGCCGTCGGTCCGGGGGCGGGCGCGGCGGTACAGGGCGACTCCGCCCAGGAAGAGCGCGGCGCCGGTCCCGCGGACCGGCAGCGGCCGGTCGGCGCCCGTGCCGGCGAGGGCGACGGCGTCCCGCGGGGCCGCGTGCGGCGCCGGTCGGGGAGTGCACGGGGCACCCCCGGCGTGAATGTCGAGGCCTTCCGCAGGAGTCCCGGTCGCCTGTCTCATGGGTTCCCCACCTTCCGGACTGGGTCGCGAGCGCCCCGCCCGCACCGGACAGAACGCGGCTACGGCATCCGGGTCACGGCTCATCCGTGTGCCGCAACCGGTTCACCCCATCGGGGGTCCCGTCGCTCGAACTCCGGGCAAAGTCACGTCGAACCCACGGCGGACGAACGTGCGGTCCGGGCACCGGGAGTGCCGCCGCCGTGCCGACAGGCGACGTCCCCGGGGCCCGCTTATGGTGGGCGAGGGCGCCGGACGGGGCGCCCCTGGAGGCATCGATGCCGGTCAAGCTGTCCAAGCGGGCCCGTCTCCGGCGGTACGCGGTGCGCCCCTCGGTCAGGCGCTGCGCGGCAGCCGGGGTGGTCGGGCTGGCCCTGCTGGGCACAGGCCTGACGGCGAACGGCCGCACCGGCGCCGACCTCGACCGGTTCTACGACCAGAAGATCACATGGTCGGCATGCGAGGGCATGGACCTGCCAAAGGACCTGCAGTGCGGGAAGATCACCGTGCCCCTCGACTACGCCGAGCCCGGCGAGGGCACCCTCGAACTGGCCCTCGCCCGTTACCGGGCCTCCGACGAGCCCCGGGGCTCGGTGGTGCTGAACTTCGGCGGTCCGGGCGGTTCGGGGGTGCTGGGGCTCGCCCACGGCCGTAAGGACTTCCTGGACCTGACCGACGGCTACGACGTCGTCTCCTTCGATCCCCGCGGCGTCGGCCGCTCCTCTCCGGTCAGCTGCGGCGCCGACGCGACCGGCCGGGCGCTTGAGGCGACCGACGGGGAGGAGCTGGCCGATCCGCGTGCGACGCTGCGGCAGTTGCGCGAGGTGGCCGCCGAGTGCGCCGAGCACTCGGGCCCCGTCCTCGAGCACATCGGCACCGTGGACGTCGCACGCGACCTCGATGTGATGCGCCAGGCACTCGGCGACAAGAAGCTCAACTACCTGGGATTCTCCTACGGGACCCGGCTCGGCGCGGTGTACGCGGCCCGGTTCCCCCAGAAGGTGGGGCGCATGGCGCTGGACGGCGTCGACACCCTGACGGAGCCGCTGGCCGAACAGGGGCTGGCGAGTGCGCGGGGGCAGCAGACCGCTCTGGAGAACTTCCTCACGTGGTGCACCGAGGAACTCGCCTGTCCGTTCGGGCAGGACGTGCGCGACGCCCGCGAGCAGGTCGTGGAACTGGTCGCCTCGCTCGACGACAACCCGGTCCCGACCGACTTCGGTTACGAGTTCACCGGCCAGGATCTGGCCGGCGCCCTCGGACAGGGTCTGTACACCAAGGAGATGTGGCCGCTGCTGCAGCGGGCGCTCGCCCAGCTCGTCGAGGACGGGGACACCAGCGGGGTGGAGGCCCTCGCGACCGGCGGGGCGGCGCTGCCCGCTCCGCAGCGGGCCGACGACCCCCTGGCCGACCCCGAGGAGGTGCCGCTGGACAATCTGCCGGCGGCGCTGATGGCGGTGAACTGCGCGGACGACCCCGACCGTCCCGAAGCCGAGCGTCTGACCCGGGACCTGGCCCGGCTGCGGACCGTCTACGAGGAGGCCTCTGCGGTCTTCGGGCGGTACCGGCTCGCCCAGGTGGTGCTGTGCTACGGCCGGCCCATGGGCACCGACTACATCCGGGAGAAGGTCAAGGACCTCGACACACCGAAGATGCTGCTGGTCGGCACGCGGGGCGACCCGGCCACGCCGTACCGCTGGACCGTGCAGACGGCCGAGCGGCTCGGTTCCGCCGCCGTGGTGCTGGACAACCGCAACGAGGGCCACACCGGCTACGGTTCCTCCGAGTGCGTCCACCGCAAGATCGACGACTTCCTGCTGCACGGATCCCTGCCCCCGAGCGGCAGTTCCTGCGGCTCGGAGGACGACGACCGGGTCTGACCGGCCGCCCCTGAACGGGCTCGCGGCCACCCGGGCACGGAGGAGCACCGGGCACGGAGGAGCGTCAGGCACGGAGGAGCGCCGGACAGGCGCACGGCAGCGGACGCCGGAGGTCCCCGCCCACCACGGACGCCCCCGGCCCGTACAGCCCCGCCGTCCCGCCACCCCTGCCGAGCGGTCCCCGCACACCCGCCCACCCCGGACCCGGCCGACCACACCGCCGCGCCCGCCCCAAGCCGCCGGACCCGGTCCGTCCCCGCCGCCCACACCGCCCCACGACCGGACGCATCACCGGCACTCGCCTCCCCCCGCCGGCCGGCGGGGGGGCACCGGCCTGTCTCCCCAGCCCGTACGCGCACGCCGGGGACTTTGCCCCAAATGCCCTGCCGCGGAATCCGCCCTATGGTGCTGTCATGGAGCACGATCTGAGTCCCGCGACCCTTGCCGAGCTTCGCCGCCCGCGCCCCTACCCCGCGGTGTCCGTGCTGACGCCGACGCACCGGCGCGAGCCCCTCAACGCCCAGGACGCGGTCCGGCTGCGCAACATGGTGGCCGAGGCCAAGAAGAAGCTGGAGGACGATCCCGCGGTCACCCGGGAGCGGCGCACCGATGTGGCCCGGGAGCTCGACCGGGCCCTGGCGGAGATCGACCTGTCCCACACGGAGGACGGCCTGGCCATCTTCGCCGCCCCGGGTGAGCACCAGGTGTGGTCCCTCGCCCGCAGCGTGCCCGAGCGGGTCGTCCTCTCGGACACCTTCCTGACCCGCAACCTCGTCTCCGCGCACACCTCGGAACGGCCGTTCTGGGTGCTGTCCGTGTCCGCCGACCGCGCCACCCTGTGGAACGGCGGCGTGGACCGGGTCGCCGAGGAACGCGCCGGCGGTTTCCCGCTCGTCCGCGAGGAACCCAACTTCGACGCCGAGCGGCAGGAGCGGGTCGGCGACCAGCCGAGCAACTTCCGGGACGAGGGCACCCGCCGGTTCCTGCGCGAGGCCGACACGGCGATGGGCGCACTGCTGCGCCATCATCCCCGACCGCTGTACATCACCGGTGAGCCTGCCGCCCTGTCCCTGCTCTGCGAGGCCGGCAGCGTGGCCAAGGACGCCGTACACGTCCAGCACGGCGGGCTCGCGCACGGGACGCCCGAGGCGGTCTGGCAGGCCCTGCGGCCGGTGCTCGAGGACGAGACGCGCAAGAGCACCGAGGACGTGGCCCGGTCCCTGGAATCGGCGCGGGGGCGCAAGGAGTTCGCGGCCGGGGTCGACGAGTTGTGGCAGAGCGCCCGGGAGGGCCGGATCCGGCTCCTGGCCGTCGAGGAGAACTACCGGATCGCGGTGCGCGACGCGGGCGACCATCTCGTCATCGCCGAGGACGGGGACCTGGACGCCCGCGAGGACATCGTGGACGAGATCGTCGAGCAGTGCCTGGAGACGGGCGCCGACGTCCGCTTCGTCCCGGACGGCACCCTCGGGGACGCGGACGGGATGGCCGCGGTCCTGCGCTACTGAATGCGGGGCTACCCGCCGGTCACTCCGCGACCGAACGCCTGAGCGTCGAACGTGCGAGTGAACGACTCCCCCGTGGCGCCGACGAACCAAATCACTTGCGTACCATGGGACTTGGAGCGCCCATCGCACCACCGGGACATACCTCCGGGTAACCCGTGAAGACGGTGGCATATGCCGTCGGCACCGCCTTATCGTGTGTTGCCGAATCCCTTACAGGCCGTCGCGGGCTGTGCGACAGTCGTAACGGTCTCTCCGCCGGCCTGAAGGCCGTACCGTCCCGCATCGGAGTGCGTCATGCCGTCCCACCTCTCCGCGGACCGCCAAGCCGCCCAGCCGCCCTCACGCGGCCCGGTCGACGCGCTCATCTCGCAGGCCCGGCGGCTCAAGGGCGACGTGGACGCCGTACGCCGTGACACGCCGGACGACGCGGCGGACCCGCGGGAACGCTGGCGGCGCGCGCTGTACGACCTGGCGCTGCACCAACTCGACGACCTGGACCGGCACCTGGCCCAGCTGCGGGAGGACCCGCTGTGCGTGCCCGGTCCGTCCGCCGCGGACCGCGCCGAGCCGTCCGTGCCGCGGCCCGACTCCCTGCTCAGCCGGGTCGGCAGCGCGGAGTGGAACCTGCTCACGGACGAGGTGAGCTGGTCCGAGGAGTTGTACCGCGTCCTGGGCCGCGACCCGGCAGCTCCCCCGCTCTCCCTCGACGAACTGCCGTCGCTGGTACTCGACGAGGACCGGTCCGGACTGACGGCGATGGTCACCGGCTGCCTGGTCGACGGCCGGCCGATCGACGGGGAGTTCCGCGTCCTGGGCGCGGACGAGGGCGTACGGACCGTGCACATGATGGGCGAACCGGTACTCGGTTCCGACGGCAGCACCGCATCGATGTGGGCGGTGCTGCGCGACGTCAGCGAACTGCGCCGCTGCCGGCGGGCGGTGAGCGAGACCCGTGACTCGCTGCACCACCACGGGCACGCCGCGGCGCGGACCGAGCACCGGATCGCGGTCGAGCTGCAGGAGGCCGTGCTGCCACGATGGCGCGGCTCCCTGCGGCTCCCGCACGACGGGCCGCGGACCCTGGACGTCGCCGCCGCCCATCTGCCGCCGTCGGCGCACGCGCCGGTCGCCGGTGACTGGTACGACGCCCTGGAACTGTCCGACGGCAGCACGCTGCTCAGCGTCGGCGACCTGACGGGGAGCGGGGCCGGCGCGGCCTCCGGCATGGCGATGCTGCTCGGCGCCGTGCGCGGCATGGCGATGACCGGCACCGAACCGGGCCCGTTGCTCGCCTGTCTGAACCGGTTACTGGACGTCACCGCGCAGCCGGCCCTGGGCAGTGCCGCCTGCCTGCACTACCGGCCCCTGACCCGCTCACTGGTGTGGGCGCAGGCCGGGCACCCCGTCCCGCTGCTGTTCCGCGGCGGGACGGGGCGGGCACTGGACGCGCCGCGGGGCGTGCTGCTCGGTGCCGCGTCGGGCTCCTCCTACGGACAGGCCGAGGAGACCCTCGAGGTCGGTGATCTTCTGCTGCTGCACACCGACGGGCTGGTGCCCGGACATGCCGGAGCCACCGCCGCCCACCGGCTCCTCGGCCTCGCTCCCGGCTTCGCCGGGGCCCGCACCGCGCAGGACTGCGTCCGGGCCGTGGTACGGGAGTTCGGCGAGGGAGCGCGCGAGGACCACGCCTGCGTGCTGGTGGCCCGGGTCGCCTCGTAGCGGCACCGCGGAGCCGGACCCTCACGCCTGGACGCTGCCGCCCTTGCTCCTGGGCTTGGGCAGCGCCAGTTCGATCTCCTCCCGGAGTTCCTGGATCCTCGGGTACGAGGAGTACTCGGCGGTGAGCCGGTACATCTGGCGCAGCCGGTCCCAGGTGCGGCGCGAGGAGTTCTGCCCCATCGACACCAGGGCGAGGCGCGCGAACCGGTCCGCCTGTTCCGGATCGTCGGCGATGAAGCAGGCGGAGGCCATGGACAGGAAGTCGAAGATCTTCGACCGCTGCTGTGCCTCGACCCTGAGGGCCAGCGCCTTGTCCGCGTAGTGCTGGGCGTGCGCGGCCGCGTCCGGCTCGAACTCCGCGAGCGTCCGGTACGCCAGCGCCTGCATGCCGTACAGGTCCGCCTCGTTGAACAACTGCATCCAGTTCGGCGGCGGCACGTCCCCCTTGTCGGAGACGAACAGGTCCTCGGCGCGGCCCAGGGTGCGGCGCATCGCCTGACCCTTGCCCATGGACGCCTGCGCCCAGGCCTCGACGGTGTGGAACATCGCGCGGGTGCGCGGCAGCACTTCCTCGCCCGAGCCGGACTGGGCGAGCTTCATCAGGTCCAGCGCCTCGTCGGGCCGGCCCAGATGCACCATCTGACGGGCCGCCCGGGACAGCGCCTCACCGGCGCGCGGGCGGTCGCCTCCCTCCCGGGCCGCGTGGGCCGCGATGACGAAGTACTTCTGAGCCGTGGGTTCCATGCCGACGTCGTGGGACATCCAGCCGGCGAGCACGGCGAGGTTGGCGGCGACGCCCCACAGACGCCGCTGGAGATGGGGTGGATGGTGGTAGGCGAGCATGCCGCCCACCTCGTTGAGCTGGCCGACCACCGCCTTGCGCTGCAGGCCGCCGCCCCGGGCGGCGTCCCAGGCGCGGAACACCTCCACGGAGCGCTCCAGTTCCTCGATCTCCTGCGAGCCGATGGGAGCGGCCTCGTAGCGGTCGAACCCGGCGGGGTCGGCGCGCAGGGGGTGGTCGAGTCGGGGAGCGTCGGCGGTCAGTGCCGGATCGGTGTGCAGCCACTCGTGCATGGCGCTGCTGAGTGCGGAGCCCGCGGTGAGCGCGGCGCCCGCGCCCACCAGGCCGCGTCGGTTGAGCATGAGGTCCATTCCCGTGAATTCGGTGAGGACCTCGGCTGTCCGCTCGGGCGCCCACGGCACTCCGTCGGGATGTTCCGCACTCCCGGGGCGTGGCCGTTTCCCCGTACGCCCGTGCCGGACCAGACCGAGATCCTCGATGGTCACGACACGGCCGAGACGCTCGGTGAACAGAGCCGCCAGCACCCGCGGTACGGGATCGCGCGGGATCTCTCCCATGTCGATCCACCGCCGCACCCGGGAGGTGTCGGTCGCCAGCTGGGGGTGGCCCATGGCCGCCGCCTGCCGGTTGACCAGCCTCGCGAGTTCGCCCTTGGACCAGCCGGCCAGGCCGAACAGGTCCGAGAGCCGGGTGTTGGGTTGTCCGCTCACATCAAGCCCCCAGGTTCTCGGCTGAGTTGACAGTAGCCCGGTGCGGGTTGCCGGGCGACTATTCGCCAGGGTTCGCCAGGGTGCGCCAGATGGTGTGCCAGGGGCCCTCGGGTGTCGAGTAGGAACGCGCCACCACGACCCCGTCGCCGCAGGGACATTCCCCAGGGTGCGCCGGGCGGCCGGGGCGGGTGGTGCACTGACGTCGCAGGCACACGAAGGGATCTGTATCACCCATGTACGCAGCATCGTCCTCCGTGTCCGCCCCGCCCCGGCCGCTGCGTCCGCGCCCTTCGGACAGCGGCCCCTACCTCTCCCCCGCACGGCCGGCGGCCCCCGTGCCCGGCGCGGGCAGCGCACGCCGGACCGCGGGACCGGGCACCCAGCCGCTCAGCGGGCGGCTCGACCTGTCCGGTCCGCAGGGCGCCCAACTGCGCACCGCGATCGCCTCGGTGCACCGCATCTGTCCGGAGTTCGCACCGGTCCAGGTGCTGCGCCGCACCGGCAGGTCCGTCCTCCTGGTCGGCACCACCGGCCGGAACACCGCGGTCGCCAAGTGCTTACTCGACCACTCTCCCGCGTGGAGCGAGCGGATCCGCCACGAAATAGCGGCATACCGCTCGTTCGTCCGGCACCGCCCACCCGTGCGGGCGCCCCGGCTGATCGCGGCGGATCCGGACAACTGCACGCTGGTGATCGAGCGGCTGCCCGGCCGCGTGGCGGCGCTCCAGCGGCACCCGGCCCAGGCACCACCGCGGGCGGACATCAGGGCGGCACTCGGCGCGATCTGCCGGCTGAACTCCTGGCGGCCGCCGGCCGGGACGTTCGACGCGCCGCTGGACTACGCGGCCCGCATCTCCCGGTACCACGAGCTGGGACTGCTCACCGACCGGGACCTCGGCGACCTGCAGAAGCTGCTGCACGGCATCGCGCTGACGACCGGGCGGCAGAGCATGGGCCAGTTCTGCCACGGCGACGCGCTGCTGTCGAACATGCTGATCTCACCGGCCGGTCCGGTGCTGGTGGACTGGGAGCACGCGGGCTGGTACCTGCCGGGCTACGACCTGGCGACGCTGTGGGCGGTCCTCGGGGACGCACCGGCGGCCCGGCGCCAGATCAGCCAGATCGCCCAGTCGGCGGGCCCCGCCTCGCGGGACGCCTTCCTGGTCAACCTGATGCTGGTGCTGACCAGGGAGATCCGTACCTACGAGACGGCCGTGCAGCGCTCGATGCACGAGACGGCCCCGGCGGCCCACCCGGGCACCGCACCCTCCGGCGAGGAACAGCGCCTGCTCCTCCGCCGCCTCCACGACGACTGCCAGCTGGCCCGCCGCGCGGTGCGCGCGGCGGTCGGCACCCGCTGAAACCGACCGACTGCCCGCAACCGCGGGCAGTCGTCGTCCCTCACGGGACCATTGGTGTACGCCACTGACGCATCGCAGGCCCGACGGACAGGGAACCGCACACCTCCCCGGCATGATTGACGGATTGTCAGCCGACCGGTAGCACTGACACGCACCGCTCGGCGCACCCCGGCGCACCGTGCCCGTCCGTCCCAGGAGGCTGCATTGCGACACCCCCCCACCGACCCCGGCCGCACGGCCGGGCCGTCACGCCGCGCCGTCCGCGGCGCCCTCTGCGCCCTCGCCGCTGCCGCCCTGACGCTGCCCCTGCTGGGCGCAGCGCCCACCCCGGCCCCGCCGGCCACCGCCCGCCTGCAACAGGCGTTCGCCGCCGCGTCCGCCGAGTACGACGTGCCGCAGAGCGTGCTGCTGGGCGTCTCCTATCTGCAGTCCCGCTGGGACGCGCACGGTGGGGCCCCGAGTGTGACCGGCGGCTACGGGCCGATGCACCTCACGGACGCACGCACCGCGCTCGCCGCAGCCGACCACCACGGCGAGGGCACGGAGGATCCCCGCGGCGACGACGCCCGACCACCGCTGCGCCCCGGGGCGGGGACGCCGCACACCGCCGAGTTGCCGGACCGGCTCACCACGCTGCCCAGGGCGGCCCGGCTGACCGGTCTGAGCCCCGGACAGCTGCGCGAGGACCCGGCCGCGAACGTGGCGGGCGGCGCCGCACTGCTGGCCGAGGCCCAACGCGAGCTGGGCGGGCCGAAGACCGAAGACCCCGCGGACTGGTACGCGGCCGTGGCGCTCTTCTCCGGCGCGGACGACACCACGTCGGCGGTGACGTACGCGAACGACGTGTACGAGGTGATCCGCGCCGGCCAGGCTCGGGTCACGGACGCGGGACAGCAGGTCACCCTGGACGCCCGCCCCGGCCTCCTGCCCGACACCTCGGCACTGGACCGCGCCGGGCTGCGCACCGCCTCCGCCGCCGGCACGGAATGCCCGAAGACCGTGTCGTGCGAGTGGATCCCGGCGCCGTACGAGGAGTTCGGGGACGGCGACTACGGCAACCACGACCTGGGAAACCGGCCGGCGTCGCAACCGATCCGGTACATCGTCGTCCATGACACGGAGGGCGCCTGGGAAGGCGTCCTCGACATGGTGCAGGACCCCACCTACGTGTCCTGGCAGTACAGCCTGCGCTCCACCGACGGTCATATCGCCCAGCATGTGAAGGCGAAGGACGTGGCCTGGCACGCGGGCAACTGGTACGTCAACGCGGGGTCGATCGGCCTGGAGCACGAGGGTTTCCTGGCGGAACCGGACGCCTGGTACACCGAGGCGATGTACCGGTCCTCGGCCAGGCTGGTGACGTACCTCGCCAGGAAGTACGGCATTCCGCTGGACCGGCAGCACATCCTCGGCCATGACACGGTGCCCGGGCCGACCTCGGCGAACATTCCCGGGATGCACACCGATCCCGGACCGTACTGGGACTGGCGGCACTACTTCGAGCTGCTCGGCCGCCCGCTGGAGGCAACGGCCGGCAAGCATTCCGGCGTCGTGACGATCCGGCCCGGCTACGCCGCCAACCGGCCGGTCTTCACCGGCTGCGAGACGGCGGGTGAGCCGTGCGCCACCCACGGGTCCAGCGCCGTGCGACTGTACTCCGACCATGACGAGAGTTCCCCGCTGATCAGGGACATCGGTCTCGGTTCGGCCCCGACCACCGGGGTGAACGACCTGTCGTCGCGGGTCTCCACGGGCCAGCAGTACGCGGTCGCCGACCGTTGGGGCGACTGGACCGCCATCTGGTACCTCGGTCAGAAGGCCTGGTTCAGGAACCCCGGGAAGCACCCCACCGCGGTCCCCACGAAGGGCAGGGTCGTGACCCCGAGGGAGGGACTCGACTCGGTGCCCGTGTACGGGAGGGCGTACCCGGAAAAGGAGGCCTACCCGGAGGGCGTACCGGCGCAGGCGGTGTCACCGCTGCCGTACACGGTGCTCAGCGGCCAGAAGTACGTGACCGGGGGCACCGTGCCCGGCGAGTACTACTACGCGGTGACCTTCGACGGGGCCTCGCACCGGGTGGTGCGGGGCAAGGATCTGTACTACGAGATCCAGTTCGGCCACCGGGTCGGCTTCGTACGCGCGGCGGACGTCACGGTGAAGTCGTCGTAGCGGCGCGCAGGACGTAGCGAGAGGGCCGGGTCCCCACAGCCCACAGGACCCGGCCCTCTCGTGTCAGCCCTGCTGGAACAGCTCCGCCGGCAGCGGCTTGAGGAGGGCGTACAGGTCGTCGGTGATGGGGCGGTCCCAGGCGGCGATGGTCACCAGGACGTTGTCGCTGCGGTCGAACTGCACGCAGGAGATCCGGCTCTCGGAGAGCTTGACGCGGCGCACGATCAGCAGGTTGTCCCCCTGCATCACGGGCACGTCCTCGGTAGCGACGACGGTCACCTCCTCGTCGTTCTCCAGCGCCAGCAGCAGCTGTCCGACCTCGAAGGGGACCTCGCCCTCGGGGACCTCCCGCGCCGGGGAGCCCTCGGGCAGATTGCCGATGATCATCGCCGGGCCGCGACCGCCGAACAGGTCGTACCGCAGGAAGACACCCTGGCAGCTTCCGTCGGGGGCTGGCAGCAGTCCGGCACCCAGGTTGCCGGGCCAGTCGCCCGGGTCCATGGCCAGGACGTCGAAGTCGGGCCCGGCGGGCGTGGCACTGCGGCGGCGGAGGAACGACATGCCGCCATGGTACGTGCCCGGACCGGCATGGGGACGCCCGGGCGAGCCCGTCGGTGTTACCCGGCCCGCCGCTGCCGCTCGTGGTGGCGCGCCACCCGGGCGCGGTTGCCGCAGGACGGTTTGCACCACTCCTGGCGCGGGTGATCCCTCAGGAAGTAGCGCACACAGCGCGGCGCGTGGCAGGCGCGCAGCCGCTCCCGGTCGGGGCTCGCGAGGAACCCGATGGCGGCCTGTGCGAGGGCGGCGGTCAGGTCGTCCTCGCCGGCCGGGGCGGGCCGGCGCCGTACGACGGGGTCGTCGCCCTCGTCCCAGGCCAGGGCGGGGACGGTGGGGGTGCGGGCGGCCGCCTCGTTCAGGCACCGCAGTGCCTCGGGCACGGGCAGGAGGCGGGCCGCGTCCGCGGAGCTCGGCCGCGCCGGGCGGACGGCATGGGCCAGGAGGGTGCGCAGGGCGGTGCGGAGGTCGCGGACGGCGGGGAGGTCGGCGGCGCCGGCACGGTAACGGTCGGCGCCGGGGAGCGTCTCCGGGTGCGTGTGCACCCACGCGGTGAGGCCTGCGGGATCGGTCAGGTCGTCGGTGACCCCGCCGTTGCCGTCATGGCGGATGGTGAGGGCGAGGTCCAGTGCGAGCCGGGTGTCCCGGCTGGTCGAGTCCCGCATGCCGGTCATGATAAAGGCGCCCGTTCCCATGAGCCGGCCCCGGCCGGCTGCGGGCCGTCGCGCCTCCTCCCGGTGCCTCGTGGGCCCGGAGGCATCCGGGGCGATGGGGATCCCCCCGATCGGGCGAAGCCGGGAGGGGGGAAGCCGAGAGCGGAGGGCCCGCCCGGCGCGCCGAGCCGCACCCCGCACCCGCACCCGCACCCGCACCCGCACCCGCACCCGCACCCGCCCAGACTCCGTGGTTCCGCCCAGACTCCGTGGTTGGCCACCCCGGCGGCACGACGGTCCGCAGCCGCGCCCGGCTACTCCTCCGGCGGAGTCGGCGGTACGACCGCCACCGGGCTCGCCGCGTGGAGCAGCACCGCCTGGGTGACCGACCCCATCATCCGGGCGGGAGCCAGGAGCCGGCGCCGATGCCGCCCCACGACGACCAACTCCGCGTCCTGGGACGCCTCGACAAGATGACCGGCGGCGTCGCCCGGCAGCACCTCGAGCTCGGCGGTGACCCCGGCGTGCCGTTCCCGGTGCGGGGCGAGGAACCCCTCGGCGAGCAACCGTGTCTCGTGTTCGACCGCGTCCTGGTCGATGTCCGGCGGCGGCATCTCACCCGGCAGCATCCAGGTCCGCAACGGCCACGGATAGGCGACGACGATCCGGAGCCGGGCACCGCGCAGGGCCGCCTCGGCGAAGGCGAAGGCCGGCGTGGCCTCGTCGGGGCTGTCCGCGTTCAGGCCGACCACCACGGGCCGGCCCGCCCCGGCGGGCCGGTCGCCGTCGGCACCGTTTCCCGGCCGGGGTACCACGACGACGGGGCACTCGGCATCGCGGGCCGCTGCCAGGGAATTGGAACCGAGCAGCAGGCTGGCGAAACCCCCGCGCCCCCGGGAGCCGAGCACCAGTAGCCCGGCTGTCGCCCCCATCTCGGGCAGCAGTGCCCCGGGCGCGCCCTCCAGCGCGACATATTCGACGGCCGGAAGTGCGATCTGCTTCGCCAGGTGGCCACGCACCTGGTCGAGAACGGGGTCCTCGCCGGGGTCGGGCGGCCCGGCGGCCAGCACCTCCGGTCGCGTCCAGGGGGCGTACTGGCGTACGTGCGCGATCCGCAGCGGGGCCTCGCGCCGACGGGCGGCGTCGAGGGCCCACTCAAGGGCTAGCAGGCTGTCTTCCGAACCGTCGACCGCCGCGACGACCGGCTGGGTGCTCATAAGTTCCTCGCCTCCGGAGTACGATCTTCGCCTTCCCGGGGCCAGCCTGACTCAGGCACGGCCCGGCGTCGGCACTTCGGCTCGCGTGTCCGGAAAAACGCGGGGAACACTCCCCCGCGGCCGGCCGCCGTCCGGAGGCGAACCGCTCAGGTCAGGTCGAACTCCCCCTCGCGTGCTCCCGAAACGAACGCGCCCCACTCGGCGGGGGTGAAGATCAGGGAAGGGCTTTCCGGGCGGCCACTGTTGCGCATGGCGATGAATCCCTCCACGAAGGCGATCTGGACATCGCCCCTGCCTCGGCTGCTGGACTGCCACTGCGCGTTGCTGAGGTCAAGGTCCGGCTTGTCCCAGCCCGTGAGCGGGCGCTGCTGGGTGGTGCTGTCGGCCACGTCCGTGCTCCTCCCGATTCGTCGTCCGCGGTCAGCCTAGCGACCGGGTCGTGGCCCCGACAGGCCGCGAAGGAAGTACCGGCGGGCCCGGGTCGTCACGATGGCCGTGCGTGACACCGCGCGCGACGCGGCCTCCGTACGCCGGACGTCCTGCCGGACCTCGACGGCGCAGCGGAGCCGGTGGCGGCCGCCCCCGACGACGCCGTGTCCTGCGTCGTGGCCTTCGGCCTGTACGAGGAGCGCACTCGCCGTGGCTCCCGTCAGGGGCTCCGCCGGTGTCCGGGTCGGCGCCGTCGCCGCCGGCCCGACGCGCGCCGAGGGCACCGCACTCTGCGAAGACGCGTCCGGATCCGCCGGGCGGAGCGTCACCGTCAAGCGTCCGGCGGAGCCTCGGGAGGTCGACGGGACCGTCGCTCGGGCGTACCGGGACGCCGACTGTGTCGTCGAGGGCCACCCTCGGTGGCACGGGTGGCGCACCCGCCCTCGGCCGGAGGGTGTCGCCGGGGGCGTGCCGGCTCCGTCGTCCGGTCCGCACCCGTCCCGCCGGACTCCCCGGCGGCAGCGGCGGCGTCGGCCCGACGCCGGGGGAACGGCTCACGTCGGGAGTCCTCGGCGGCGGTGTGCGGGACGGGATTTGCTGGACCCCGGCCGCTCGCCCCGGGAAAGTGGGACGGAGCGATCTGAACCTGTGACGACGTGCGGCCGTACTGATGGGGGCGGGCCCGTCGACCGGGTCCCGTTTGCCATGCCACCGCAGTACCGCACGGAAGGACCCTCCGGGTGTCGCTCTTCATTCGCTCCCGTCAGCTGTCGGACACCACCGAGGGCGGAGCGGACCGGGGCGGCGACCCGGCCGTGCCGGAGGAGGCCGCCGGAAGCACACCGGCCGGGTGGTTCGGGTGGCGGCACCGCAGGCCACGGACGGCACGCGCCGTGACCATCGGCTCCACCGTCCTGGCCGGGGCACTGGTGGCGGCCGCGCTTCTGCTGCCGAACCGGGTGGAACGCGTGGACCTGGTCGCGTTCCTCAGGCTGCCCGCCGAGGCGATCGTGCTCGCGGCCCTGCTGCTCGTGCTGCCGCCGGGGTTCCGGCGTGTCACGGCGGTCGTCGCGGGGGTGCTCCTCGGTCTGATCACCGTCCTGAAGTTCGTGGACATGGGCTTCTACCAGGTGCTGGCCCGACCCTTCGACCTGGTGCTCGACTGGATTCTGCTCGATGACGCGACGGACTTCGTCCGGGAGTCGTTCGGGCGTGGTGGGCAGGTGCTCGCCGTGATCGGCGTGATCGTACTGTTCCTGGCCGTGGTGGTGCTCATGGCGCTGGCGATGGTCCGGCTGACCGGTCTGCTGGTCCGCCACCGTCCCGTCGCCGCCCGCACGACGCTGGTCCTGGGCGTCGCCTGGGTCACCTGCGTCACGCTGGGCGTGCAGAACTCCGGAGTGCCGGTCGCCGCCAAGAGCAACGTGGACTTGCTGGGCAACCGGGTGGAGCAGGTGCGCGCGGGACTGCGCGACGCGCAGGTCTTCGAGAAGGCGGCCGCCGTCGACGCCTTCGCGGACACGCCGCCCGACCAGTTGCTCACCGGGCTGCGCGGCAAGGACGTGCTGTTCACCTTCATCGAGAGCTACGGCCGGGTGGCGATCGACGACCCGGCGATGGCTGGGCCGGTCGACGCCGCGCTGAAGGACGGTACGAGAAGGCTGGAGGAGGCCGGTTTCACCTCCCGCAGTGGCTGGTTGACGTCCCCGGTGACGGGTGCCGGCAGCTGGCTCGCCCACTCGACCTTCCTGTCCGGACTGTGGATCAAGAACCAGCAGCGGTACCGCAGCCTGACCACCAGTGACCGTATGACCCTCACCAACTACTTCCGCAAAGCAGGTGACTGGCGCACCGTCGGCATCGTGCCCGGGGTGCGGCGGGCGTGGCCGGAGGGCAAGTTCTTCGGCCTCGACCACATCTACGACTCGGAGCACCTCGGCTATCACGGCCCGTACTTCAGCTGGACGCCCGTGCCCGACCAGTTCACCCTGGAGGCCTTCGAACGCCTGGAGCACGGCAGGGAGGACCGCGAGCCGATCATGGCGGAGATCATTCTCGCCTCCAGCCACAATCCGTGGTCTCCGATCGCCCGCATGACCGACTGGGACGATCTCGGCGACGGCTCGGTGTTCCACGAGATCAAGAAGGAGGGCACCGACCCCAAGGAGGTCTGGAAGGACCCGGAGCGGGTCCGCACCGAGTACCGGCGGGCCATCGAGTACTCGCTGCGCAGCCTGACCGAGTGGGTCGAGCGGTACGGCGACGAGGACACGGTCCTGGTCTTCCTCGGCGACCATCAGCCGGTGCCCACCGTCACCGCCGGGAGCACCGGCAAGGACGTGCCGGTCACCATCGTCGCCAAGGATCCGGCGGTGCTGGACCGGGTGGCCGACTGGGGCTGGACCGACGGTCTCAAGCCCGCGCCGGACGCTCCGCGCTGGGGGATGGACAAGTTCCGGGACCGCTTCATGACGGCATACGGACCGCGGGGCGGGGAGGCCGCCACGCCGGCCCCGTGAGAAAGTGCGCCACGCGCCGCGATCCGGTGCGCTGCCGGGTGTTCGCCCCGCCGCCCCTCCCGTTCCCGGGGCGCTGTCCCCGGACCCCCGCTCCTCGAACGCCGAAGGGCATGGAGTCAGCCCCTCCGACGTCGCTGGAACGTGGCTCTGCGCGGGCAGCGGGACGAGGACCCGGCCGGGCTACTCGGCGGCCACGATCCGCTCGACCGCGGCCGTCACCAGCCGGTCGCGCTCGGCCGGCGTGAAGACGTCCGGCAGGGTGAGCTGTTCGACGATCAGCCAGTTCAGGGCGAGATAGAGCAGCTTGACGGCCGTGGTGTCACCGGGGAGGCCGGACGCCTCGTGATAGCGGATGTTGGCCTCCATGTCGGCACGGACCCGCTCGGTGAGCACCTCGCGCAGTCCGGGCCGGCGGGTGGCCTCCAGCCGGAGCTCGAGCAGGGCGAGGTAGCCGGTGCGGAACGCGGCGATGCGGCCGACCAGTTCACGCATCAGCGTGACGTAGACCTCCCGGTCGCGTCCGGCGGCCTGTTGCCTGGCGATGGTCTCGTCGTCGGGCTGGAGCCGCTCGTAGACCCGGGCGCCGGCCTGGGTGAGCAGGTCGTCGCGCGAGGTGAAGTAGTTCGACGCGGTGCCCAGCGGCACGGCGGCCCCGATGTCCACCGCCCGGAAGGTCAGGCCGCGGGCACCATCCCTGGCCAGCACCTCGATCGCCGCATCCACCAGCGCGGCCCGCCGCTGCTCGTTCCGTCTCACCACTGAGACCACTCCCCCCGCCGGGTATCCCCTCGCACCACTTCAGCCAGAGTACTACGTCCGGAGTCATACACGTTCGGGCAGACACCTCCGGCAACCGCGCACGCCCCATTGACACATCCCGCCCCCTGACAGGAAAGTTTCACGCGCACGGCGTTCCCCGAAAAATTCTTTCAGCCCCGCGAGGGGCCACGACCCGGGAGGAAATTCATGGCGGACGCAGGGGCGAGAGGCATCACCCGACGTCAACTGGGCGGAGGTGCACTGGCCTTGGGGGGAGCACTGGCGTTCGCGTCCCTTCCGGCCGACCCGGCCTCGGCGGCCGTGCCCTCGCACGACGGGCGGACCACTCTGCGGCACGGATCGGCGCGCCGCGCCGGACTGCTGTCCGCTCCGCTACGGCAACTCGTCACCGATGCCGAGGCGTTCCTCGCCCCGTCCCCCGAACACCCCTGGTACGCGGGTGCCGTGCTCCTCGCCGGACGCGGCGGTACGGTCGCGCTGCACCGGCCCATCGGTATGGCGGTGCGCTACCAGGCGTACGACGAGAAGACCGACACCGGCGTCGAGTTCCCGGCGGACCGGCAGATCCCCATGACCGAGGACACCGTCTTCGACCTGGCGTCGGTGTCGAAGCTGTTCACCTCGATCCTCGCCGTGCAACAGGTCGAGCGGGGCAGGCTGGGACTGGAGGCGACCGTCGCCTCGTATCTGCCGGGCTTCGGCCGCGCGGGCAAGCAGGACATGACGATCCGCCACCTGCTCACCCACACCTCGGGCTTCCGCGCCTGGATCCCGCTGTACAACGCGCCCACGTACGAGGAGAAGGTCCAGCTCCTCTACGACGAGACGCCGGCCGGCGCGCCCGGGACCGTGTATCGGTACTCGGACCTGAACCTGATCTCGCTCCAGCTGGTCCTGGAGCAGGTCACCGGCCGCTCACTGGATGTCCTGCTGCGAGAGGAGATCACCGGCCCTCTGGGCATGCGCCGCACCCGCTACAACCCGCCGGCGTCCTGGAAAGCGCGGATCGCGGCCACGGAGGACGCCCGGAGGCCGTGGTCCGGTCTCGACCGGGGGCTGGTGTGGGGCGAGGTGCACGACGAGAACGCCTACAGCCTGGGCGGGGTCGCGGGGCACGCCGGGGTCTTCTCCGACGCCTGGGACCTGGCGGTCCTCGGGCGGACGCTGCTCAACGGCGGTGCCTACGGACGGGACCGGATCCTGCGGCCGGAGTCGGTGGAGTTGATGTTCACGGACTTCAACACGGCCTTCCCCGGGGACGAGCACGGTCTGGGCTTCGAGCTCTACCAGCACTGGTACATGGGTGCGATGGCCACGCCGCGCACGGCGGGCCACACCGGCTTCACCGGAACGTCCCTGGTGCTCGACCCGACAACCGACTCGTTCCTCGTGGTCCTGGGCAACTCCGTACACCCCGTGCGCAGTTGGCGTTCCGGTTCCGCGCCACGCGTCGCCGCCGCGAACCAGCTGGCCCGCGCGGTGCCGGTACGGCCGGCCCGGGGCCGCACGGCGTGGTTCTCCGGGACGGCGAGCTCGGCGTCGGCGACCCTGACGCTGCCCGCACTGGACACCTCGTCCGGCGAGGCCCGGCTGCGCTGCGCGCTGTGGTGGGACACGGAGCCCCGCGCCGACGTCCTGGTCCTGGAGGCGTCCACGGACGACGGGGCGGCCTGGCAGCCGGTGCCGTTCACCACGCGGCGCCGGGGCGCGCAGCCGGAGCGGCACCCGTCGGGCACGGCCACCGGCTGGTCCGGCCGGGTCTGGCACGAACTGACCGCCGCCCTGCCCGCCGCCGGGGGCCTCACCCTGCGCTGGCGGTACACGACGGACCGGCTGTACGTCGGACGCGGCGCCTACGTCGGCACCGTGCGCGTCGAGGCGCCCGGCGGACGGCTCTTCGACGAGGCGCGCCCGGCGGACGCGGCCTGTCTCCGGGCGGAGGGCTGGACCCGGTCGGCCGACTGAGGGCGCGCGTCACGCTCCCCGGTCCCGCCGGCTGAGGGCGTGGCACGCCTCCCCCGCCTCCAGGACCGCCATGGCCGCGTTGTGGCCCGGCACTCCGCTCACCCCGCCGCCACGCACCGCGCCCGCGCCGCACAGCAGGACATTGGCGTTCCGTGTCTCCACACCCCAGCGGCCGGTGCCGTCCTGGGTGTGGGGCCAGGAGAGGTCGCGGTGGAAGATGTTGCCGCCGGGCAGCCCGAGGTCGCGTTCCAGGTCCAGCGGGGACCTGGCCTCCAGGCACGGGCGTCCGTCGGCGTCGGTGGCCAGGCAGTCGGCGAGGGGTTCGGCCAGATGGGCGTCCAGCTGGGCGAGTGTCGCCGTCAGCAACTCCTCGCGTACGGCGGCGTTGTCCCGCTCGAACAGCCGGGCGGGAGTGTGCAGTCCGAACAGGGTGAGCGTCTGGTAGCCCTGTGCGGCGAGGTCGGGGCCGAGGATCGTCGGATCGGTGAGGGAGTGGCAGTAGATCTCCGAGGGAGGGGCGGCCGGCAGCCGGCCGGCGGCGGCCTGGGCATGTGCGGCGGCCAGTTGGTCGTACCCCTCGGCGATGTGGAAGGTGCCGGCGAACGCCTCGTGCGGGTCGACGGAGCTGTCCCGCAGCCTGGGCAGCCGCTTGAGCAGCATGTTGACCTTGAGCTGGGCACCCTCGGCGGGCGGCGGGGGCGTGTCACCGGTGAGGGCCGCCAGTTCCCGCGGGGAGGCGTTGACCAGGACGTGCCGTGCGGTGACGACGCCCTCGCCGTCGGCGGTGCGGTGGATGACCTCGGCCGTGCGGCCGTCGGTGTCGACACGCACCGCCTCGTGGCCGGTGGCGATGACCGCGCCGGCGGCGCGGGCGGCGTCGGCCAGCGCGTCGGTGAGGGCCCCCATGCCGCCGACCGGCACGTCCCAGGCGCCGGTGCCGCCACCGATGACGTGGTAGAGGAAGCAGCGGTTCTGCCGGAGCGAGGGGTCGTGGGCCTCGGCGAAGGTGCCGATGAGGGCGTCGGTGAGCACGACACCGCGCACCAGGTCGTCGGCGAAGCGGTCTTCGACGGCGACGCCGATGGGTTCCTCGAAGAGGACCCGCCACGCCTCCTCGTCGTCGACCGTGCGGCGCAGTTCGTCGCGGGTGGGCAGCGGTTCGGTGAGGGTGGGGAAGACACGGCGTGCGACGCGGCCGGTCATGTCGTAGAAGCGCTGCCAGGCCCGGTACTCCTCCTCGGAGCCGGTGAGGCGGGCGAATGCCTCACCGGTGCGCTGCTCGCCGCCGCCGACGAGCAGCCCGGTGGGTCGTCCGTCGCGTTCGGTGGGGGTGTACGAGGAGATGGTGCGGGTGCTCAGCCGGAAGTCGAGCCCCAGGTCCTGGACGATCTTCGGGGGGAGCAGACTGACCAGGTACGAGTACCGGGACAGCCGGGCGTCGACGCCGGCGAACGGGCGGGTGGAGACCGCCGCCCCGCCGGTGTGGTCCAGCCGCTCCAGCACCAGTACGGAGCGCCCGGCCCGGGCGAGATAGGCGGCGGCGACGAGGCCGTTGTGGCCCCCGCCGACGATGACGGCGTCGTAGGTCCGGGATCCCTCGGGTGCGGTCATGGTTCTTCGTAGCACGCGAGAATCCGCACCGGCCAGACGCGATACGGGTCACGCCCCGCCGGCCGCCGGCAGCTGCCGCAGTGCCGCCACTCGGCGGTACAGCTCCGCCGCCTCCCGGCCGCGGCCCAGCCGCTCCAGGCAGTGCGCCTCGTCGTTGCGGGCGGCGAGGGTGTCGGCGTGATCCGCGCCGAGGACGCGCTCACGGGCGTCGGCGACCCGCCGGTACTCGGCCAGCGCGTCCACCCAGCGGCCCAGCCAGCCGAGGCCGACGGCGACCTCACGCCGGCTGACCAGGGTGTCGGGGTGGTCGGCGCCGAGGACCCGCTCGCGCAGGGCGCACACGTCACGGGACTCGGCGAGGGCGTCCACCCAGCGGCCGAGCCGCCCGAGGTTGACACCCATGCCGTGCCGGGCCCGCAGGGTCTCGGGGTGGGTGGGCCCCTGCACACGGGTGTGGTCCTCGACAAGGGCGCGGTAGAGGTCGAGGGCCTCCCCGGTGCGGCCGAGCCGGCCCAGACTGATCCCGGTCTCGTAGCGGGCGGCCAGGGTGTCGGCGTGGTCCGGGCCGAGGGCCCTGGCCCGCGCCTCGGCCACCTCGCGGTAGGTCTCCAGGGCCTCCGTCCAGCGGCCCAGCTGACCGAGCGCGTAGGCGACCTCGTACCGGGTGACGAGGGTGTCGGGATGCTCGGGTCCGAGGACCCGGGCACGGGCGGCGGCCACCTCGCCCGCCATGCCGTACGAGTCCTCCAGACGGCCCAGTCTGCCGAGGTTGAAGGCGAGGTTGTGGCGGCAGCGCAGGGTGTCGGGGTGGTCGGATCCCATCGTCCGCTCCCGGGCGGCGAGCACCGACAGGTAGGCCTGGTGCGCGTCGAAGGGGCGGCCCAGCCGGCCGAGGACGTACGCCATCTCCTGGCGGGCGGCCAGGGTGTCGGGATGGTCGGCGCCGAGCGCGCGGATACGGGCCCCCGCCACGTGCTTGTACTCGCGCAGCGCGTCGGCGGCACGGCCGGTGCGGCTGAGGGTGAACGCGACCTCGTAGCGGCTGGCGAGGGTGTCGGGATGCTCCGGGCCGAGGAGGTGCTCGCGCTCGGCGGCGACCGCGCGGTGCACCTCCCCCGCCTCCGTCCAGCGGCCGAGACGTGCCAGGCTCAGGGCCGCGTTGTGCCGCGCGGCCAGGGCTGTCAGCATCTCCGGATCCGGGGCGGGCCGCTCCTGCGGTACGGGCCCTGGACGGGGGCCGGTGGCAGGGCGGGCGATCCACTCACCGGACAGGCCGGCCGCCGGGTCGGGGGGTGTGGTGCGCGGTCCGGCGCCGGCCGCCTTGCGGCCGGTGGTCATGCCGCGGGTCCAGGACGGCAGCCGGACCGCCCGCCCCACCGGCTCCGGCTCCGGCTCTCCGGCGTGCGGGTCACCGGCCGCGCGTCCGGCCGTACCGGGCGGGCCGGTGAGCCGCGGACGGACGGCCGCCACCACGGCCGGGGCGGCCTTCAGCGCTTCGACACGGCCGGCCAGTTCGCGGGCGCTGTCCGGCCGGCCGCCGGGCTCCTTGGCCAGCAGGTCCAGAATGATCCGCTCCAGTCGCTCGGGCAGCTCGGCGCGGTGGCCGCGCGGCGGCCGGGGCGGGGTGTCGCGGTGGCCGACGAGGATCGCCCAGGCGTCGTCGAGGTCGAACGGCGGTACGCCGGTGGCGATCTCGTACAGGACGCAGCCGAAGGAGTACAGGTCGCTGCGCCGGTCGACCTCCGAGCCGCTGATCTGCTCCGGCGACATGTAGTGCGGAGTGCCCATGGCGACGCCGGTGCCGGTCAGCCGGGAGGTGAAGCCGATGTCGTGGCCCAGCCGGGCGATGCCGAAGTCGCAGATCTTCACGGTGCCGTCGTCCAGCCGCACGATGTTGGCGGGCTTCAGGTCGCGGTGCACGACGCCCTGGTCGTGGGTGTAGGCGAGGGCCGCGGCGACCTGCCCGGCGATCTCCACCACCTCGTCGACCGGCAGCGGATGCTGTTTGTTGTCCTCCAGGAGCTGGCTGAGGTTGCGTCCCTGGAGCAGCTCCATCACCAGATACAGCACGCCTTCGGACTCCCCGAAGTCGTGCACCACGGTGATCCCGCGATGCTGCAGGGCCGCGGCCACCCGGGCCTCGCGCCGGAACCGCTCGCGCAGCACACGGCTGAACGACTGGTCGTGCTGCGGGCCGACGGGCTTGAGGCACTTCACCGCGACCTGCCGGCCCAGTGACTCGTCCCGTGCCCGCCACACCTCTCCCATGCCGCCGCGCCCGATCCGGTCGAGCAACCGGTACCGGCCATGGAGCAGCCTGCTGTCCCCCATCTCCTTCGCCCGCCCCCGTCGCTGTCCGCCCGCCCTCCCCTGGCTCGTCCAGTATGGCGACAACTCGCCCGAGTTTGTACGGGGCCCGACGGGCGCGGCCGTTCCACCGGCGGGGCCGGTCAGTTCAGGGTGGCGAGGAACTCCGTGCAGGCACGGGCACAGGCACGGCACGCCTCGGCCGTCTCCTCCGCCCCGGTAGGGCCGTCGAACGCCTGAGCGCTCTCCAGGCACACCTGCCGGCACCACTCCACCTGGGTCCGGATGGTCGCCTCGTCCACCTGGTTCTGCTCGGACAGCACCCGGCAGGTCGCGTCGCAGACCTCCGCGCACATGATGCCCTTGCGTCGTACGAGTTCCTGGTTCCCGGTGCCGTCCGGGTCCACCAGACTGGCCCGCGTCGCGCAGGCCCGTGCGCACTCGGTGCAGGCCTGGGCACAGGCGAAGCGGTCTTCCAGGAACCGGAACAGCTCCTTCTGCGATGTCGTGGTCACACCGCAGCGGGTTGCCGCCGTCCCGGGGGTCAAACGTCGGCGCGGTGCGCGGGCCCCGTCGCGACCGGGTGCGCGGGTTCGCACCCGGGTCGGGGGGTACCCGCGAGCCATGATGAACACCTCATGGATGGAGACGGCAGACCTCGCGGCGGGCCGCGGCGCGCTCGGCATCGGGCTGGGGGCGGCGGCCCTGGTGGTAGTCGCCCTGCTGATCGGCATGTTCGTCCTCGGCAGCCGCCGGACCAGGAACAGCACGACACGCAGGCCCCGGCCCGAGGAACAGCCGCGGATGCCTGAGGGCGGACCGGTCCATGAGGTGCGGGAGCGGCGTGAACCGAACGAGGTGCCCAGAAGCGATGAGCGGCTGACGCCGCACGAGCTGAACGGCCACGGCGACGCCGACAGCCACGCCGGCCCGTCGCAGGAACGGCCCCGCTGGGACGAGGGCAGCAGTGGATCGTTCGGCGGCGGCGGACCCGGCAGTCACTGACCGCTCCGCCCCGGCGGACATCCCCGGGGCGGACCTCGCAACGTCGTCCACAGGGAAGTGAGACCCATGGCAGATCCCGCCCGCAGCACCCTGCCGCTGCCCGATTACGACCATCTGCCCCTCGGCGGTCTGGAGAGCCGGATTCGCTCGCTGAGCGCGGGTGAGATCGAGCAACTGCTCGCCTACGAGCGGTCGCACGCCGACCGGGTGCCGGCGACCGAGTTGCTGACGGCCCGGCTGGACCAGCTCAGGGCGGGCGCCGAGCCGACGTCCGGCGATCCCGGCGCGGTGCGCCCCGAGCAGGGCGCGAGCAGGAGCGGGTCCCCGGTCACGCCCGCCACCTCGCCGCAGCCGTTCAGCCCGCCGCCGCACGGCACCCCGGACCAGCGTGGCAAGCCGAAGGGTGACCGTACGTAGACAAGGGCCGGCCACCGCTCGCAGCACGGGGCGGACCGTGCGCCCATCGATCGCCGTGGTGCGGTCATGGGCACACGGCCCGCCCTTTCGCGTGGGGAGTGAGGTGGATCACAGCACTTTGGTGCATCGTTTCGCCGGGCCCCGGGTCTTTCAACGGATGTAAGGGGTTGTCCGCAGGCGGGACGGGTGGGAATGGAGCGGTTTCGGGCCGACGGCTTCGACGAGTTCGTGGCTGCCCGCTGGTCGGCGCTGCTTCATGTCGCGCGTCTGCTCACCGGCGGCGACCGGCAGCGCGCCGAGGACCTCGTCCAGGAGGCCCTGGTGAAGCTGTGGTTCGCCTGGCCGAAGGTCGCCGAACAGGCGCCGGAGGCATATGTGCGCCAGGTACTGGTGCGCATGGCGGCCCGTTCGGCCCGTCGGCGCTGGTGGGGCGAGCGTCCGGTGGGAGAACTGCCCGACCGGGCAGGGCCGGGTGATGTGTCCGCGGCCGTCGCCGAACGCTCGCGGCTGGAGGCCGCGCTGGCCCTGCTGCCGCCACGGCAGCGGGCCGCGGTGGTACTGCGCTACTGCGAGGACCTGCCGGAGGGCCAGGTGGCGCAGGCGCTCGGCTGCCCGGTGGGCACCGCCCGCTCCCACGCGTCGCGCGGAGTGGCACGGCTGCGGCAGATCCTTTCCGACTCCGTCAGACCCGTGGGGTGAAGGGGAGCAGCGATGGACGACTTCGAGCGCGAGCTGACGCGCATGATGCGCGACGGCCACGGGCACATCCCCTTCGAGCCCGTGCAGCAGGCGCGCCTGTACGAGGGAATCCGGGTCCGGCGCCGGTCGCGGGTGCTGTGGCGGGCCGGCGGCTCGGCCCTCGCCGTGGCGGGGCTGAGCATCGGGCTGGCCCTGCTGCCCGGCACCGGGTCGCGTTCCCTGCCCGCCGACCGACCGCCCCTGCCGGCGACCAGTCCTACGCCGTCCCCGGCGTCCCGGACGCCGACGGCCCCCGCCCCCAGCGCGTCCTTCCCGCCCACGAGCACGTACGGGAGCACGGAACCCGGTTCGGGAGGGACACCGACCTATCCCCCGTCCAGCACGCCCGGCGCGAGCATGCCGGTGACGACCGCGCCGGCGCCTCCGGTCTCCACGGGGCCGCCGTCCACACCGTCGTACACGGAGGAGGCGGGGAGTCACACCACGACGGCCGACAGCGGCTGACGGCCCCACTCCGGCCCCCTTCCGGGCGTGTTCCGCCCCGGACCTCCCGTCCGACCACCACCCGGGCGTCTGTGGCATGCCCACACGGGCCCAGGGCTCCGTCATGCCGTGACGCCGGAAAGAGACCGTGAATCCGTCATGCGAACCGCGAGGCGGCCGGCCCCGACCGGCTGCCGCACAGCCACCGCGCCCCCGGCAGAGACCGCGCCCTCGGCAGAGGCCGCCGCGCTGCCACGCCGGGCGCCGCTGCCCGCGCACCACCAGGAACCCGTCCTGGACGTGGTGGTGCCCGTGCACAACGAGGAGAACGACCTCGAGCCCTGTGTCCGCCGGCTGCACGCCCACCTGGCGGAGACGTTCCCCTATCCCTTCCGGATCACCGTCGCCGACAACGCCAGCACGGACCGCACCCCGCGCATCGCCGAGCGGCTGGCCGGGGAGCTGCCCGGCACCGAATGGCTGCGGCTGGCCGAGAAGGGACGCGGCCGCGCCCTGCACACCGTGTGGTCGCGGTCGCCCGCCCCGGTGCTCGCCTATCTGGACGTGGACCTGTCCACCGACCTCGCGGCCCTGCTGCCGCTGGTGGCCCCGCTGATCTCCGGGCATTCGGACATCGCGATCGGCACCCGTCTGGCCCGCGGCTCCCGGGTGGTGCGCGGACCGAAGCGGGAGATCATCTCCCGCTGCTACAACGGGCTGCTGCGCGGCACCCTCGCGGTGGGCTTCACCGACGCCCAGTGCGGTTTCAAGGCGGTACGGCGGGACGTCGCCGAGCGGCTGCTTCCGCTGGTCGAGGACCGGGAATGGTTCTTCGACACCGAACTGCTGGTGATCGCCGAGCGTGCCGGGCTGCGCATCCACGAGGTGCCGGTGGACTGGGTGGACGATCCCGACAGCCGGGTCGACATCCTCTCCACGTCGCTGGCGGATCTGCGCGGCATGGCCCGGCTGGGACGTGCACTGACCCGTGGCCGGCTGCCGCTGGCCTTGCTGCGCCGCCCCGAGGGTCTCGACGGGGCCGCCGGGCTGCCGCCGGCCCTGGTCCCCCAACTGCTCCGCTTCGCCGCCGTCGGGGCGGCCAGCACCCTGTTCTACCTGCTGCTCTACAGCGTGCTCCGGCCCGCGGCGGGCGCCCAGGCGGCCAATGCCCTGGCCCTGCTGGCCAGTGCCGTCGCCAACACCGCCGCGAACCGCCGGCTCACCTTCGGGGTGCGGGGCCGCGGCGGGGCGCTGCGTCATCAGCTCAAAGGGCTGACGGCCTTCCTCGCCGGTCTCGCCCTCACCAGCGGTTCGCTGGCCGTCCTGCACCGCGCCGCGCCCGGGGCGGAACACCGCGTGGAGCTGCTGGCGCTGGTGGCCGCCAACCTCGCCGCCACCCTGCTGCGCTTCCTCCTCCTGCGGGCCTGGGTGTTCCCCGACCACCGCTTCCGCCGTACGACAGGATCCTCCGCCTCATGACCACCGTCGGGACACGCCAGGCCGGCCCGGCCCCGTCCGTTTCCCTGCCCCTCGCCTCCCCGCCTGCCGCTCCCGCCCCGCGCGAGCGAGTGCGCCGGGCCGCCGCGTACTGCGGACCCGTGTTCGCGACGTACGGGGCGCTGAAGCTCGCGGGCTTCGCCGTCTTCCTGTTCCTGCTGGACTCGGCCGGCGACTTCCGTGAGAAGCATCCGCGGTTCGGGGGCGGCGCGCACGCCTGGGACGTGCTGGGCAGCTGGGACGGCTGGTGGTACCAGCAGATCGCCGTGCACGGTTACGACCCCGCCCTGGAGCCCGTCCCCGGCGCCACCGGCATGATCACCCTCCAGGGCAACTCCGCGGCGTTCTTCCCCCTGTACCCGGCGCTGATGCGGATCGTCTCGGAAGGCACCGGGCTCGGCCCGTACGGCGCCGGCATGACCGTGTCGGTCGTCTTCTCGTTCGTCGCGGCGCTCGGCATCCACGCCGTCACCGCCCGGCTGGGCGGGAACCGGGCCGGTCTGGTCGCCGTCGGACTGTGGGCGGTGTGGCCCGGTTCCGGTGCGGAGTGGGCGGTGTACTCCGAGTCCGTGTACACGGCGCTGGCCGCCTGGGCCTGCTACGCCGTGATGACCCGCCGCTGGCTCACCGCCGGGGTGCTGACGTTCACTGCCGGGTTCGCCCGGCCCACCGCGGTCACCCTCGTCGCCGCGCTCGCCGTCGCCGGACTGTTCGCGGTGTGGCGCCGGCAGGAGGGCATACGCCGCCCGCTGACCGCCGTGGCGATCGCCCCGCTCGGCGTGTTCGGCTACCTGGGCTGGGTGGGCCACCGGATGGGCGACTGGGGCGGCTACAACAAGCTGCAGGACGGCGCCTGGGGACACAAGTTCGACTACGGCAAACACAGTTTCGACGTGCTCACCTCCGTGCCCGTGGGCCACTTCGACTACCTGTTCGCGATGCCCATGGAGGACACGATCGGCGTCGGGGTGGTCCTGCTGGTCCCGGTGCTGACCGTGCTGCTGATACGGCTGCGCCCGCCCGCCGTCCTCGTCGTCTACACGGTGCTGTCCTATCTGATGGTGATGGCCACCCAGCAGTACTTCGGCAATGTCTCCCGCTATCTGCTCCCCCTGTTCCCGCTGTTCGTCCCGCTCGCCCTGGGCATGAGCCGTCTGAAGTGGCCCTCGCTGGCCACGGTGCTGGGTACGGCGGCCCTGGCCTCCGGGTCGTACGCGGGATACGTCCTGTTCGAGCTGGGCGTGCCCTAGCCGGCCGCGGAGCCTGTCCCCCGGGCCACTGTTTCGGCCGTACCCGCGGCGGGCACTCGTGGGCGGCCGAGGCAGGAGGTCCCCATGACGGACGACATCGCACGCGCGGCCGGGCACACCGATCCGCCGCCGCGCATGGGCTTCTTCACGGACACCTCGGTGTGCATCGGCTGCAAGGCGTGCGAGGTGGCGTGCAAGGAGTGGAATGCGATCCCCGAGGACGGCCTCGAGCTGACCGGCATGTCGTACGACAACACGCAGGGCCTCGGTGCGAGCACCTGGCGGCATGTGGCCTTCATCGAGCAGCGCGTGCCGGCGGCCGGTGCGGCATCCGGGGGCGGAGACGGCCATGCCGATGTCGACGTCTTCGACGCCGCCCGGGGTCTCGTCGACTCCCCCGGCGGCGACGAGGTGCGCTGGCTGATGTCGTCCGACGTGTGCAAGCACTGCACCAGCGCCGCCTGCCTCGACGTGTGCCCCACCGGGTCGCTGTTCCGCACCGAGTTCGGCACGGTCGTCGTGCAGGAGGACATCTGCAACGGCTGCGGCTACTGCGTGTCCGCCTGTCCGTACGGTGTCATCGAGCGGCGGCCCGAGGACGGGCGCGCCTGGAAGTGCACCATGTGCTACGACCGGCTCGGCGTCGGGATGGAACCGGCCTGCGCCAAGGCCTGCCCCACCGACTCCATCCAGTTCGGCCCGCTGGAGGAGCTGCGTGAGCGCGCGGCGGGGCGGGTGGCGCAGCTGCACGCGGCCGGGGACCGCGACGCCCGCCTGTACGGGGAGGACCCGCAGGACGGGGTCGGCGGCGACGGAGCGTTCTTCCTGCTGCGGGACGAGCCGGAGGTGTACGGGCTGCCGCCCGATCCGGTCGTCACCACCCGCGATCTGCCCGGCATGTGGCGGCACGCGGCGGCGGCGGCCGCCACACTCGCCGCGCTGGCCGCGGCCGGCTTCGCCGGGAGGCCACGATGAGCGGGCTGTCCCCGGCGGGGGCCGGGGGCGCCCGGCGCCGTGGTCGTCGCCGGGGCCGCGGCGAGCAGGCCATGGTCCCGGACGCCGAGTTCGCGTCCTACTACGGCAGGCCGGTCCTGAAACGGCCGGAGTGGAAGCCGCTGGACGTCGCGGGCTATCTCTGGCTCGGCGGCCTCGCCGGGGCGTCGTCACTGCTGGCCGCGGGGGCGGACGTCACCGCCCGGCCCGCCCTTGCCCGCACGGCGAAGCTGGGCGCGGCGGGGGCGATATCCCTGTCGCTGGCGGCACTCGTCCACGACCTGGGCCGCCCCGCCCGCTTCCTCAACATGCTCCGCGTCTTCAAGCCGACCTCCCCCATGAGCATGGGCTCGTGGCTTCTCGCGGGCTACGCACCGCTCACGATGGCCGCGGCCGCCGCCGACCTCACGGGCAGGTACCGGATCATGGGTGCCGCCGCCACGGCCTCCGCCGCCGCGCTCGCTCCGGCGGTGGCGACGTACACCGCCGTGCTGATCTCCGACACCGCGGTGCCGTCGTGGCACGAGGGGTACCGCGAGATGCCGTTCGTCTTCGCCGGCTCCGCCGCCGCCTCGGCGGCCGGTCTGGCCCTGGCCGCGGCACCACCGGGACAGAGCGGTCCGGCCCGACGTACGGCCGTCCTGGGCGCGATGCTCGAACTGGGCGCCTTCCGGCTGATGAAGCGGAACATGGGCCTGGCGGCCGAACCGTACGAGAAGGACGGGGCGCGGACATGGCTGCGCGCGGCGGAGGGGCTCACGGCCGGCGGCGCCGCACTGGCGCTCCGTGCCGGAGGTCGGGGCCGCGCGCTCACCGCCGTCGCCGGTACGGCCCTGATGGCCGGATCCGTGGCCCTGCGGCTCGGCGTGTTCCACGCCGGCGTCGCGTCGGCCGAGGACCCCCGGTACACGGTCGTACCGCAGCGGGAACGGCTGGCGGCCCGGTCGCGGGCCGGGCAGTCCTAGACTCCGTCCCGGTCGTCCACGGGCCCGGAACGCCGGGCCCGCTCCGCGAGGGCGAACTCCGTCCCGGCCAGCAACAGGTAGACGACCGACACGGCGAAGGCCGTCACCGGCCATGCGGCCACACCCCCGACGAAGGACGCCGTGGCCCACGCCAGGAGCGCCGAGGCGCCGACGGAGACGACACTGAGTGACACGCCCATGGCCGTGACCGTGCTCGGTTCCTCCTCCAGGGACGTGCGGAACCCCTTGGTCGCCAGGAGTTCCAGCACGCTGAAGGCCAAGGACGCGCCCAGCGCGAAATAGACGTAGTGCACCGCACCGGGCACCTTCGCCTCGACGTTCAGCAGCCCCAGCGCGATGGTGATCGACACGGAGAAGCCGTAAGCCTGACCGTTGTTGCGCAGCGACGCCCGGATTCCGTGGGCCACATGCCTCAGAGCCATTCCGCATCATCCTGACTTGGGGTCGTTCATCCCGTTCGTGCCGTCGACCATGGTGCAGTTCCGCGCGCTGCGCGATCCGGATTGGAGCACGGAACAGTGGGTACCCCGCCCGGGCAGGTACGTTCTCCGGAAGGGGCAGGCGCCATGGGCGTGCGCACCTGGATCGATTCCTGGCCGGTCTACCGCCAGCTCAGGGGGACCGACCCGCTGGGCTGCGGCGCCGCCGCCAAGAGCGGGCCGAGCGGGCGGCTCGCGCCCCGGGTCGCCACGGCGGACCGGGTCGTGAAGTCGGTCTGCCCGTACTGTGCCGTCGGCTGCGGCCAGAACGTGTACGTGGAGGACGGCCGCGTCACCCAGATCGAGGGCGACCCGGATTCCCCCATCTCACGCGGCCGGCTGTGCCCCAAGGGCTCGGCCAGTCTGCAGCTGACCACCGGGGGCGCGCGCGAACAGCAGGTGCTGTACCGGCGTCCGCACGGCACCGACTGGGAACGCCTCGGCCTGGACACGGCGATGGACATGATCGCCGACCGGGTGATCGAGGCCCGCCGGGCGGGCTGGCAGTGGGAGGTCGACGAGACCCGCACCCGGCGTACCCTCGGCATCGCGAGCCTGGGCGGGGCGACGCTGGACAACGAGGAGAACTACCTCATCAAGAAGTTGTTCACCGCTCTGGGTGCCGTCCAGATCGAGAATCAGGCGCGTGTTTGACACTCCTCCACCGTTCCCGGTCTGGGAACCTCGTTCGGCCGCGGCGGCGCGACCACCTTCCAGCAGGACCTGCGGAACTCCGACTGCATCGTCATCCAGGGCTCGAACATGGCCGAATGCCATCCGGTCGGGTTCCAGTGGGTGATGGAGGCCAGGGCCCGCGGAGCGAAGGTGATCCACATCGACCCGCGGTTCACCCGCACCAGTGCCCTGGCCGATGTGCACGTGCCGCTGCGGGCAGGCTCCGACATCGCCTTCCTCGGCGGGATCATCAATCACGTGCTGCGCACGGACGCGTACTTCCGGGACTACGTGGTCGCCTACACCAACGGCCCGGTGATCCTGCGCGAGGACTTCCGCGACACCGAGGACCTGGACGGCGTGTTCTCCGGGCTCGACGCCGACAGCCGCGGCTACGACCCGGAGACCTGGCAGTACCGGGGCGTCGATGTCCAGGCCGCCTCCGGACAGCGCGACCAGCAGTTCGACAGGCGCAACGAGTCCGCCCCCGACGTCACGGAGGCGGCACGCGGTGAGTCCCACGGCTCCGGCGGTCCCACGATCCCCGAGGGCGAGCCGGAACGCGACGAGACCATGACCCACCCCCGGTGCGTCTTCCAGGTCCTCAAGCGGCACTACGCCCGATACACACCCGACATGGTGGAACGGATATGCGGTGTCCCCCAGGACCTGTTCCGCCACGTGTGCGACATGGTTACCGAGAACTCCGGGCGGGACCGCACCACCGCCCTCGCGTACGCGGTCGGCTGGACCCAGCACACGGTCGGTGTGCAGTACATCCGCGCGGCGTCCGTGCTGCAGAGCCTGCTCGGCAACATCGGCCGGCCCGGCGGCGGCATCCTCGCGCTGCGCGGACACGCCTCCATCCAGGGTTCGACGGACATCCCCACGCTGTTCAACCTGCTGCCCGGTTACATCCCGATGCCCCACGCCCATCAGGGGCAGGACCTGGACGCCTTCGTCCAGGCCGACGCCGCGCCCAAGGGCTACTGGGGCAACATGCGCGCCTATCTGGTGAGCCTGCTCAAGGCGTACTGGGGTGACGCGGCGACCGCGGAGAACGACTTCTGCTTCGACTACCTGCCGCGGCTGACCGGCTCCCACTCCACGTACGAGACGGTCATGGCCCAGCTGGACGGCACCTGCAAGGGCTACTTCCTGATGGGCGAGAACCCGGCGGTCGGCTCCGCCAACGCCAAGCTGCAGCGCCTGGGCATGGCGAACCTGGACTGGCTCGTCGTACGGGACTTCTCCCTCATCGAGTCGGCCACCTGGTGGAAGGACGGCCCGGAGACCGAGACGGGCGAACTGCGCACCGAGGACATCGGCACGGAAGTGTTCTTCCTGCCGGCCGCCGCACACACGGAGAAGGACGGCAGCTTCACCAACACCCAGCGGCTGCTGCAGTGGCACCACCAGGCGGTGCTGCCGCCCGGCGAGGCGCGCAGCGACCTCTGGTTCACCTTCCACCTCGGGCGGATCATCCGGGAGAAGCTCGCCGCGTCCACCGATCCGGCGGACCGTCCGCTGCTCGACCTGACGTGGGACTACCCCACGGCGGGTGAGCTCGCCGAACCGGACGCCGAGGCGGTGCTGGCCGAGATCAACGGTCGTGACGCGGAGGGCGCCCCGCTGTCGGGCTACGAACAGCTCGCGGACGACGGCTCCACCTCCTGCGGCTGCTGGATCTACTGCGGCGTACACGCGGACGGCGTCAACCAGGCCGACCGCCGCAAGCCGGGCGAGGAGCAGGACTGGATCGCCGCCGAGTGGGGCTGGGCCTGGCCCGCCAACCGCCGGGTGCTCTACAACCGCGCCTCGGCCGACCCGGACGGCAGGCCGTGGAGCGAGCGCAAGGCGCTGGTGTGGTGGGACGCGGAGCGGGGCGAGTGGACCGGGCACGACGTCCCCGACTTCAAGAAGGACAGGTCCCCCGGTCACCGGCCGCCGAAGGACGCGTCCGGTCCCGAGGCGCTGTCCGGAACCGACGCGTTCATCATGCAGGCCGACGGCAAGGCCTGGCTGTACGTTCCGTCCGGCCTCACCGACGGACCCCTGCCGACGCACTACGAGCCGCAGGACTCGCCCTTCCCCAACCTGCTGTACGGCCGTCAGCGCAACCCCGTACGGCATCTGCTGCAACCGCCCCACCCGGACAACCGCTACCAGCCGAGCGGCGCCGAACCGGGCAGCGAGGTGTTCCCGTACGTCGCCACCACCTACCGGCTCACCGAGCATCACACGGCGGGCGGCATGTCCCGCTGGCAGCCCTATCTGGCCGAGCTGCAGCCGGAGTTCTTCTGCGAGGTGTCACCGGAGCTCGCCGCCGAGCGGGGTCTGGCGCACACCGGCTGGGCGACGATCGTGAGCGCCCGGGCGGTGATCGAGGCACGGGTGCTGGTCACCGACCGGATGGCCTCACTGACGGTGCACGGCCGCCGTCTGCACCAGGTGGGGCTGCCCTACCACTGGGGCCCGAACGGCTACAGCACCGGTGACGCCGCCAATGAGCTGCTGCATCTGTCCCTCGACCCCAACACACACATCCAGGAGGCGAAGGCGTTCGCCGTCGACATCCGGCCGGGGCGCCGCCCGAGAGGCCCGGCCGCCCGGGACCTGGTGCGCGCCTACCGGGCGCGGGCGGGCGTCGACGAGGAGACCGGTACGGGGATGTGAACTCACCCGAGGACGACGGTGTGCGTGCCCTGCGGGACGAGTTCCCCGACGACCGGGGCGCCCGGCACCTCTCCCGCCACCAGCAGCCCGCCCGAGGTCTGGGCGTCGGCCAGGAGCAGCCGGGTGTCCTCGTCCACGGTCCCGAAGTCGGTGAACGGCGTCACCCAGTCCAGGTTCCGCCGGGTGCCGCCGCTGACGTATCCGTCCCGCACCGCGTGTCGCGCCCCCTCCAGGTAGGGCACGGCGGCGGTGTCGATCACCGCGGTGACGCCGGAGGCGCGGGCGAGTTTGTGCAGATGGCCGAGGAGGCCGAAGCCGGTGACGTCGGTGGCGCAGGTCGCCCCGGCGGCCAGGGCGGCGGCGGAGGCGTCCCGGTTGAGGGCCACCATCGTGGCCACCGCCTGCTCGAACCGCTCGCCGGTGGCCTTGTGCCGGTTGTTGAGCACGCCCAGCCCGAGCGGTTTGGTCAGCGACAGCGGCACGCCCGGCCGGCCGGTGTCGTTGCGCAGCAGCCGGCCGGGGTCCGCCAGACCGGTGACGGCCATCCCGTACTTGGGTTCCGGGTCGTCCACGCTGTGCCCGCCGCCGACATGGCAGCCCGCCTCGGCGGCGACGGCCAGTCCGCCGCGCAGCACCTCCCGCGCGAGTTCCATGGGCAGCACGTCCCGGGGCCAGGCGAGGAGGTTGACGGCGAGGACGGGGCGCCCGCCCATCGCGTACACGTCGGACAGGGCGTTGGCGGCGGCGATCCGCCCCCAGTCGTAGGCGTCGTCGACGACGGGGGTGAAGAAGTCGGCAGTACAGACCACCGCTTGCGGCGTGGCCCCGGTCGGCGTCGGCAGGGCGGCCACGGCCGCGTCGTCCCCCGTGGCGGGCCCCACCAGCAGCGGGGTGTCGCCGGTGACGGTCACCGGCGCGGCGAGGCCGTCGAGTACGTCCTCCAGCTCTCCGGGCGGGATCTTGCAGGCGCACCCGCCGCCGTGCGCGAACTGGGTGAGACGAACGGGCGCTCGGGTCGGGGAGTGCATGTGCCTGGCTCCTTGTCGGGGATCGGGTGGGTGAGCCGGTAGCCTGGGCGGGCGGTGGAGGCGTGTGGGTGCCTGGTGGCCCTCCCGGTCTTCAAAACCGAGGTGCCCGAGGATCTCGGGCAGGCGGGTTCGATTCCCGTCCGCCTCCGCTCTCCGCGTCGACGGACCGGCAGCGCCGGGTGCGGTCGTCCACCCGTTCGGTGAGCCCTCGCCCGTCCAGGAACTCCAGCAGCGGTACGGCCACCCTGCGGGTGGTGTCCAGGGCGCGGCGGGCCTCGCTCGGGGTGAACGGCTGCGGAAGGCCGCGCAGGACGGCGGCGGCGCGGGTGTCCGCTCCGGGCAGCAGGACGATGCCGTCGGCGACCCGCAGCAGCGCGCCCGCCGTGACGGCGGCGGCCAGTTCCCGGCGACCGAGGCCCAGTTGGGCCAGCCGTCCGGCCTCCGGTGCGTGGAAGGGCGACCGCTCGAGGTCCGCCCGGAGGGCGTCGACGGCGGCCCGGACCCGCGGCGGGAGGGCGGCCCCCTCCTGGCCGGGACCGTGCAGCCGCCCGTGGCTCCGGTGCAGCGGCACCGCGCCCGGGGCGTCGGCGAGGGCGTCGACCAGGGCCCGGTCGGGCAGGCCCAGCAGCCGGCGGGCCGTCTCGGTGGGCAGTCCGGGGTCCAGCGGACGGCACGCCGCGTGCCGTTCCACCTCGGCGCCCAGACGCTCCCGCAGCGCCGCCCAGTGCTCCGGGTCGGCCAGCCACTCCCCGGCCACGGGCGGTACGGGGGCGGCTGCGCCCATGGCCTCCAGCTCGTCGCGGCGGACGAGGCGGCGCCGGCGCAGTTCCGCCGCGCCGTCCGGGTGGCCGGTCATGTCCGCCAGTTCGGCCGCCCGGGCGCGGGCCGCTCCGCGCCGGGTCAGCTCCGGTGGCCGGACGTCCAGTACGGTCACCCCGCACGGTGTGCGCCGTCGTCCGCCGGGTTCGCGCAGCACCGCCCGGTCCCCGACCCGCAGGGGCAGCCTCCGGGCGGCCGTCAGCCGGGCCGTGTCCGCGCCGAGCGGCCGGACGGTCACCGGGACGGCCGCGGTACCCAGGTGCAGGGTGGTCCCCCGCGGGAGATCCCCGGCGGGCGTTCCGGTGACACGGACGTCGAAGGTCCCGGTGAGCGGCCAGCGGTCCGGCGTCAACAGGACCTGGCCCCGGCCCAGTCGGGAGTCGGGGACTCCGTGGACGTTGACCGCCACGCGCGCCACCCCGCCCACGGCCGAGCGGTCCTCCCGCAGGCACTGCAGCCCCCGCACCCGCAGTCCGGTCGTACCGTCGCCCGTCACCAGCCGGTCGCCGACGCGCAGGGTGCCCGCGCCCAGGGTGCCGGTGACGACCGTCCCGTGACCGTGCACGGTGAAGGCGCGGTCGAGCCACAGCCGTACATCCGCGTCGGCCGGCGGGACGGGCAACGCGCCTGCGAGGCGTGCCAGTTCCTTGCGCAGCTGTTCCACTCCGGCGCCCGTCACCGCGCTCACGGCGACGGAGGGCACGGCGCCCAGGGAGGTGGCGGCCATGCGTTCCACGGCGTCCACGCGCACGGGTTCGGGGTCGGCCAGGTCGGCGCGGGTCACGGCGAGCACGGCGTGGCGCACGCCGAGCGCGTCGAGGATCTCCAGGTGTTCCTGCGACTGTTCCTGCCAGCCCTGGTCGGCGGCCACCACGAACAGCACCGCCGGCACGGGTCCCACGCCGGCCAGCATGGTGGCGACGAAACGTTCGTGACCCGGCACGTCGACGAGGGCCAGGTGCTCGCCGTCGGGCGGGTCGAGGCGGGTCCACACGAAGCCGAGGTCCAGGGTCAGGCCCCGACGGCGCTCCTCCTCGAACCGGTCGGGTTCCATCCCGGTCAGCGCCCGCGCGAGGGCGGACTTCCCGTGGTCGACGTGCCCGGCGGTGGCCAGTACCCGCATGCCCGCTACCTCCTCCCGACGGACCGGACGGCCTCGGCGAGGCGCTCGTCGTCGGCCGCGGGCACCGCCCGCAGGTCGAGCAGACAGCGCCCGGCGTCCAGCCGTCCCACCACGGGGTCCGCTCCGGTGCGCAGAGCCCCGGCGTACCACTCGGGCAGCGACAGGGCGGCGCTGGGCAGGGTCACCCCGGGTGCTCCGCCCCCTCCCACGGTCGCCTCGCTCGGGACGGCCCGTACGTCGATGCCGTCCGCTCCCAACAGGGCCGCGAGCCGCTCGACGCGCCGCGTCAGCCCTTCCGGGGCGGAGCCGAGCGCCTCGGCCGTCGGGGTGGCGGGGCCGGTCAGGGTGGCCTCCAGCGCGGCCAGGGTCAGCTTGTCCACGCGCAGGGCGCGGGCGAGCGGGTGCCGGGCCAGTGCGCCGATCAGCTCCTGCCGCCCCAGGAGCAGTCCGCACTGCGGCCCGCCCAGCAGTTTGTCGCCGCTCGCCGTGACAAGCGCCGCCCCGGCCGTCAACTGGGTCCGGGCGTCGGGTTCCTCGGGCAGCAGCGGATGCGGGACGAGCAGACCGGACCCGATGTCGACGACGACCGGGACGCCCAGCGAGGTGAGTTCGCCGACATCCGCCGCTCTGGTGAATCCGCTGATCCGGAAGTTGGACGGGTGGACCTTCAGCACGAAGGCGGTCCCGGGTCCGACGGCGGCGGCGTAGTCGGCGGCCGTCGTCCGGTTGGTGGTGCCCACTTCGCGCAGTCGGGCGCCGGTGGACACCAGCAGGTCGGGCAGCCGGAAGCCGTCGCCGATCTCCACCATCTCCCCCCGGCTGACGACGATCTCGCGCCCGGCGGCGAGCGCCGTGGCGGCCAGCACCAGGGCGGCGGCCCCGTTGTTGACGACGTGTGCGGCCTCGGCGGCCCCCGCGGCGGCGCGCAGGGCGGCCAGGGCGGTACGGCCCCGGCGGGCCCGGACGCCGGTGCGCAGGTCGAGTTCGACGTCGGTGGGTCCGGCCGCCTCCTGCACAGCCTGCCGGGCCGCCGCCGAGAGCGGGGCCCGGCCGAGGTTGGTGTGCAGGAGCACGCCGGTGGCGTTGATCACCGGCCGCAGACCGCCGGCCGATGCCGGGAGCAGGGACACGGCCGTGTCGGCGACCGCGTCCGGCGCCACGGTGCCCTCGCGTGCCCGCTGCTGGGCCTGGTGGACCGCCGACTTCACCCGTACCGCACCCAGCCGGCGGGCCGCCCGGAGCAGACGCGGATCGCGCAGCACGGCGTCGGTGCGCGGGATCCGCCGTCGCACGTCCGTGTCTGCGCCTGTCCCCATGGGGTCCACCCGAGTCCTCCGTTCAGGCCCGGTAGCCGGCCGGACCTTCATCGTCCACCAGTGCCCCGGGCCGGGCACACGACACGCCGGGACGCGGCCCGGCGGCGAAGCGTCCCACGTATGGACGGGTCCGCCCGGATCAGCGCGCCGTCTGCCGCCGGCGCGCCACCCGCGCGGGTCGCGCTGTGTCGGGTGCGGGGGATCTCGCGCGGCGGTCCGCCGGCCGGCCCGTCCACCGTCCCTTCCGCCACGTTCACCGGGCGCGGTTCACTCCTCCATCCGCTGCGGGAGGCTCACCTGACGCGCGCCCGGCCGGACGGGCGCGCGTCACACTGCCAGGGAGGTGCCTGGTTCCGTACGGGTCCCGCCGCACACGTGGGAACGCCGGCGGGTGCGGGGGCCGGTGGGCGCAGTACCCTGGCCGTATCCGGCCCCCGGGAGCTGACCATGTGGAAACGCAGGAAGCACGCACGGCGCCCGGAGACCTTCGCGCCGGAACTGTGCGACCTGTGCGCGGCCACGTTCCCGGCGGGTGAGGCGGTGCGCGGATACGTCGCGGACTCCTCGTCCGTCCATCCCACCGACGAGTGGCACGACGGTCTGCGCTGCGTCACCGCCTGCTGCGAGGCTCACCTCGACGTGATCAGGGAGGAGTACGGGCGCCGCCCGTTCGTGGACGAGGAGCTCTGGGCCGCCAAGATCGACCGGGTCATGACGTCCGGCCCGTCGGCGCTTTCCATGGGCCGGCTCGCCCGCCGGACCGGGCTCCACGAGCCCGACATCCGGCGGGCGATCGCCTGGCACAACGAGCGGCGCCGCCGGATGGACGAGTGACCGGCGCCGGGTCGGCCCCGGGCAGCGGAGGCGGCGGGTGCGCCCCCGCTCCTGGTGGTCCCTCCCGCTCGAGCGCCGCCGAGCAGGACGAGGCGACCGGCAACGCCGCCTGCCGGCTGCCGCGGCTCCAGGCGGCGTGTCGAGGGTGACGGGGCATGCCGCCGTGTGCCGTGCTCAGGTGTCGCGCGGCGGGATGGTCGGGGACCGTGCCCCCGGGGGGTCCGTCGGTCTGGCGGACACGTATGTGCTCCTTCTGCGGGTGTGGGGACTGTCGGCGAATCCGTCCGGGGCCGTGTTCCCGGCCACGGTGGTCAGGCGGTCGCCGGGGCCGCCGGTCCGACCAGTTCGGACAGCACGTCCTCCATGGTCACGAAGCCGATGACGGTGCCACTCTGTCCGACGGCGGCGGCCAGATGGCTGCCTTCGGCCCGCAGGGCGGTGAGCGTGTCGTCGAGCGGCGTGTCGATGCGTACCCGGGTGACCTTGTGCAGCGCGGTGCGTGGGAAGGGCCGGTCGCGGTCGGTGACGCCGAGGGTGTCCTTGACGTGCAGATAGCCGAGGACGGCGCCGTCGGGGCCGGTGACCGGGAAGCGGGACAGGCCGGCCTCGGCGGCCAGCCGTTCGAGCCGGGCCGGGGTGATGGTGTGGTCGGCGGTGCGCATCCGCGGCACGGGGACGACGATCTCGCCGACCGGGCGGGTGCCCAGCTCCAGGGCGTCGCGCAGCCGCTGTCCGTCGGCGGGGCCGAGCAGACCGGCCTCGCTGGAGTCGACGACCATCCGGGCGAGCTGGTCGTCGGTGAAGACCGACTCCACCTCGTCCTTCGGCTCGACGCGCAGCAGCCGCAGCAGGACGTTGGCGAAGGCGTTGATGCCGAAGACGAACGGCCGCAGCGCCCGGGTGAGCGCCACCAGCGGCGGACCGAGCAGGAGGGCGCTGGGCACGGGTGCGGCGAGCGCGATGTTCTTGGGCACCATCTCTCCGATGAGCATGTGCAGATACGTGGCGAGGCTCAGGGCGATGACGAACGCGATCGGGTGCACCAGGCCCTGCGGGATGTGCACGGCCTCGAAGCCGGGCTCCAGCAGATGCGCGATGGCGGGTTCGGCGACCGCGCCGAGCACCAGGGAGGAGACGGTGATGCCGAGCTGGGCGGTGGCCATCATCGCGGACAGGTGTTCCAGCGCCCAGAGCGTCATCCGGGCGCGCTTCTCGCCCGCCTGGGCGCGTGGTTCGATCTGGCTGCGGCGCACCGAGATCAGGGCGAACTCGGCGGCGACGAAGAACGCGTTGGTCAAGAGGGTCAGGGCGCCGATGGCGAGCTGCAGGGCGGTCATCGGGCTCCCTCCATGGACTGGGCGATCCCGGCCATGGCCGGTTCGGTGACACGTATCCGGTCGGCGCGGTGGTGTTCGACCTCCAGCACGTCCAGCCGCCAGCCGTCGAGGTCCACCACGTCGCCCTTGACGGGGATGCGGGCCAGGCGGGTGGCGATCAGTCCGGCGGCGGTCTCGTAGGGGCCGTCCGGCGCGGTGAGTCCGATGCCGGCGAGCCGGTCGAGGCGGACACTGCCGTCGGCCTCCCACACGGCGCGTCCGTCCTCGGTGGCCGGGGCGGGTGCCAGGTCGGGGGCCTCGAAGGGATCGTGCTCGTCGCGGACCTCGCCGACGACCTCCTCGACGATGTCCTCCACGGTGGCCACACCCGCCGTGCCGCCGTACTCGTCGATGACGACGGCCATGGTGCGGTGCGCGCGCATCCGTTCCAGCAGCCGGTCGGCGGGGAGGCTGTCGGGGACCAGCAGGGGCGGGGTGGTCAGCTCGGTCACGGGCGTCCCCGCACGCCGCTCGGGCTCCAGGGCCAGTACGTCGCGGATGTGGACGGTGCCGACCACCTCGTCGAGGCTGTCGCGGTAGACCGGGAAGCGGGACAGTCCGGTGGCGTGGCTGAGCGCGGCGGCGTCGGCGGCCGTGGCGTGCGCTTCCAGGGCCTTGACGTCGACCCGCGGGGTCATCACGTTCTCGGCGGTCAGCTCGCTCAGGTGCAGGGTGCGTACGAAGAGTTCGGCGGAGTCCGCCTCCAGGGCGCCCTCTGCGGCCGAGCGCCGGGCGAGCGCGCCCAGTTCCTCGGCGGTGCGCGCGGAGGCCAGTTCCTCGGCGGGCTCCAGTCCGAAGCGGCGTACGAAGCGGTTCGCGGTGCCGTTCAGATGCCCGATGAACGGACCGAAGGCGGCGGTGAACGCGCGCTGGGGTCCCGCGACGACCTTCGCGACCGCGGCCGGCCGGGAGATCGCCCAGTTCTTCGGGACCAGCTCCCCGATCACCATCAGCACCACGGTGGACAACCCCACACCCAGCAGGGTCGCCACGGTCGGGGCGGCGGCGCCGAGGCCGGCCGTGCGCAGGGGGCCGCGCAGCAGCGCGGCGAGGGACGGCTCGGCGAGCATGCCGATCACCAGTGAGGTGACGGTGATGCCGAGCTGGGCGCCGGACAGCTGGAGCGTCAGACGCCGGACGGCGCGCAGCGCGCTCTCGGCGCCGCGCTCGCCGGCCCTGGCGGCACGCTCCAGCTCACCGCGCTCGACGGTGGTCAGGGAGAACTCCGCGGCGACGAAGACCGCGCAGGCCAGGGTCAGCAGCAGGGCGAGCAGGAGCAGCAGGACCGCGGTCACCGTGCCACCCCCGCTCCCTCACTGGCCGTATGGCACGGACGGGCGGTGGTGGCACGGCTGCTACTGGGAGGATCACCCATCGGGTAACCGTCGCTCCTTTTCGGACACGGGGGAGTCAAGTGGTGGAAGCAGGATGTCCTGCTTCCACGCCAACTGTAAAGGAGCCGCAAAGTCACCGTGTCAGGCACCACGGCCTCGCCGCACCGGCGCCGCTCCCGCCGGGGCGAGAACGGTGTGCGCCGTGACCTGCACGAGTGGCGGCCGGGCACCCATGCCGCCGACCGCCTCCGGGCTCGCGCCGGAGGTCCGTGTGAGCTTCTCCGGCACGGCCGTCGGGGTGGTGCCCGCCGCCCTTCGGCGGAGCCGGCGAGGGCCTCGTCGCCCCGGAGCCGGGCCTCGTGCACGAGGCCCGGCAGGAGCGCGGACGGTGTCCCCGCCACCAGCGTGGCCTTGGCGGCCGTCGCCGTCGGGGGACCGCGGCCGGGGTCGTGGCGGTCGTGCCGCCCGGAGTGCTGGCCGCAACCCGGTCGGGGTGACCGCCACCCCGGCGGCCACCAGGGCGCCCGCGGTGAGGGTGGGGCGTCCGCCGAGGACGGTGCCGTCCGCCGAAGGAGGTCGCCGGGGCAGGGGTCGGTTCAGGGCCTCACCGAAACAGCCGTCCGGGGCAGGACGCCCGCGCTGCGGGAGTACGCGCCCGTGCCGCGCGGGGCGCCCGCACCCGTCCGGACGGGTGCGGCGGCGTCAGGTGATCTCCAGTACGTCCTTCACGGGGCGGCGGGGGGTGGCGGGGCCCCGCGGACCGTAGCCGAGGCGCAGCACCATGTGCACCTGGCCGGTGCCCGACGCCGGGTCGCGGGCCAGCAGCCGCAGTTCCGGCGCCTCCAGGGCGTGCGAGGTGAGGGACGTCGCCAGGTCGGCCAGGGTGGCCTCCAGCAGTACCCGTTCCAGGGCCTGCCCGGCCCGCAGCCAGTCCGCGGGGCCTTCACCACGGGTGCTCAGCAGGGCCAGGTGCGGTGCGCTCTCGAAGGCGGTGGTACCGCGGTCGGCCACCGCCCGGCGGCCCGCGAAATCCCGGACAGGGGCCCGGCCGCCCTGCTTGCGCGGCCCGAAGGCGTACTCGGGGACGCCGTCGACGGCGGTGTCCGCCTCGGCACCGAGGCGGGTCCAGCGGAGCACGTCCTCGTTGGCACCGAAGTCCGTGCGGTCCCGGCTCTCCGCGTCGCGGACCAGGTCGAGCACGGTCTCGGCGTGCCAGGAGCCGGGAAAGAGCAGCATGGCGCCCTCCTGGGCCGCGGCCTTCTCCAGGACGGCCCGCACCTCGCCGGGGATGTCCTTCTCGGCGAAGGGCTGGCGGCTGGTGTGCCGCTGCCGGACGGCCGGGTACAGTCGGCTCAGCTCGACGTCCGCGGGGCGGTGCGGGACCGGGGCGGACAGCCGGACGGCGGCGAGCAGCAGGGGATCGCCGGGCTCGGGCAGGAGGGCCGTGTCGGCGACGAGGTCCGAGTGGGCCGTGGCGACCCGCAGGTTGAACAGTGCCGCCCCGCAGCCGATGTGCAGCGCCCGCCGGTCGGGATCGGAGCGGGGCATCGCCCGCTCCGGGTCGGCCCGCAGCAGCAGGAGACGCTCCGCTCTGCGGTAGCCGAAGCGCCACGGCTGCGCGTTGTGCATCGACGGTGCCGCGGTCGCAGCAGCGACCAGCGTGGCCACCGTCTTGTCGTCGAGTGGTCGCGAAGCCATCCCATCCTCCTCGCACCGGCCGGCGGGCGCCCGGCCCCCGGTTACCCGATCGGGTTCCCTTTTCCCTCGTCCGGAACCCGGTCCGCGCGGCGCCCCGGACGACCGCGCCGCCTTACCGTACGACGGGGCACCGGTGGTGAGCGGGATGCCCGGGTCCTCGCGCCGGTCACAGGAGCCAGCGGTTGCGGTTGACAAGGGGCAGCTGCGCCCAGGCCCGGCCGAGTCCCCAGGTGGCGCCGGCGCCCGCGGCGGCGAGGGCGACGAGGACGACGGCGTAGATCAGGTGGTAGTCGGCGAACGGGTTCGTCGACATGCTCGGCGAACCGTCCGAGAGCTGCTGGGCCGGCGGCCATTCCGCGATCCACATCAGCGCCATCATGGCGGTGCCGGCGACCGCGGCGAGCCGCAGGCCGATGCCCGCGACCAGTGCGAGTCCGGTGCCGAGCAGACCGAGCATGAACAGCCAGTCGGCCCAGGCGGCCCCGGCCCAGGAGTGGAACGTGGACTCCATCGGCCCGACGGCGACGCCGCTGAGGAAACCCTGGGTCGGCGAGCCGCCGTCGGTCCATCCCCTGTCGGAGGGGGTGGCGTAGCCCAGGCCGAACGTCTTGTCCAGGAACGCCCACAGGAACACGAAACCGGTCAGCAGGCGGAGCCCGGCGAACACGTACGCGCCGGTCGCGGTGGCCGCCCCGGTCGTGGTCGCGGTGGGTGCGGGGGCCCTGCGGGCCCGGCGGTGCGGGGACGGGACGCGGAGGCCCGGAGGGCGGCGGGGGTGGTCGTGGACTGCCATGGTGCTCATCCCTTCAAGGGGGTGGCGCCGGATCTGGATGGCTTTCGGTGCTCCTTCAATGTCTCGCGCCCCCGGCTTCCGCCGGAGGGGCCCCAGGGCCCGGGCAGCGGGTCCGAACGGCCCTCGGTCCGGGACCTCTCGGCTGTCAGCAGTCCACCTCCGCCAGGTCCACGCCGTACAGGCTCCGTCCGCCGACGAGTTCGCGCCCGGTGACCAGTTCGGGTTCGATGCGGACGAAGACCTCCTGCCGCGCGGGCACCCAGGAGACCGGGCCGGTGCGGGACAGCCGCTCGCGTTCGACGGGGTCGGTCACCACGGCGGCCGGGCCCGTGACGACCACGCTCCATCCGGCGTGCCGGGTCGCGTCGACGTCGTCGGTCTCGAAGGCGACCACCGCGCCGTCGACCGCGTGGACCAGCGCCGAGCCCGCCGCGGTGCGCAGCAGCACGGCACCGTCGCGGTCCAGCGCGAAGTTGACCGGCAGCACGGCCGGCATGGCCCAGCGCGTGTAGACGATGCGGCCGACGGGCACCGTGGCCATCAGCCGCAAGGCTTCCTGCCGCCCGAGTTCACGGAAACCGTCGTTGGGATACATCTGCCAGTCCGTCCGTTCGTCGCCGGTACAGCGGTGCTGCGTCCTTCCACCCTGGGCCGGTGGCGCCCCGGATGTGAGGGCCGACGGTCCCCGTTGATGCCGGAGAACGGCCCGGTGTCCCCGCCGCCGGCGGGCCGGGCGGTCCGCACGGACCCCTCAGAGGTCGACGACGAAGGGCTGTTCCGTCCAGATGACCTTGCCGGCGGAGGTGTGGCGGGTGCCCCAGCGGTGGGCGAGCTGGGCCACGATCATCAGTCCGCGTCCGCCCTCGTCCGTGGTGCGGGCATGGCGCGGGCGCGGTGATGTGCCGCTGCCGTCGGATACCTCACAGATGAGGTTGCGGTCCCGGATCAGCCGCAGACCGACCGGTCCGGACGCGTGGCGGATGGCGTTGGTGACCAGTTCGCTGACGATGAGCTCCGTGGTGAACGCCAGGTGGTCCAGACCCCACTCCGACAGCTGCCGGACCGCGGCACCGCGGGCGTCGCCGACCGCCGCCGGGTCGCCGGACAGGTCCCAGGACACGACCTGATCCGGCGATAGGACCCGGGTCCGGGCCAGGAGCAGCGCGGCGTCGTCGGGCGGCGGCCCGGTCAGCAGGGTGTCGACCGCGCGCCGGCCGGTCTCCTCCAGCGTGGGTCCGGGCACGGCGAGCACGTCACCCAGCCGCGAGATTCCCACGTCGATGTCCCGGTCGGCGGTTTCGACGAGGCCGTCGGTGTAGAACGCCAGGAGACTCCCTTCGGCCAGCTCCAGTTCGACGGATTCGAACGGCAGGTACCCCAGGCCGAGAGGCGGTCCCGCGGGCAGGTCCAGGATCTCGGTGGTGTGCCCGGGGGTCACCAGGACGGGCGGGAGATGACCCGCGCGGGCCAGCGTGCACCGTCCGCCGACCGGGTCGTACACGGCGTACAGACAGGTGGCACCCATGAATCCGGCGCCCGCGGCCGCCGCCTCCTCACTGTCGTCGTGCGCCCCCATGAGGCCGATGACGAGGTCGTCGAGATGGGCGAGCAGTTCGTCCGGGGGAAAGTCCAGGTTGGCGAGCGTACGCACCGCGGTACGGAGCCGCCCCATGGTCGCCGCCGCGTTCATCCCGTGTCCGACGACGTCCCCGACGACGAGGCCGACCCGGGCCCCGGACAGCGGGATGACGTCGAACCAGTCGCCGCCCACGCCACTGGGGACGCCGGCCGGCCGGTACCACGACGCGACGTCGAGCGCGGATCCGCCCGTCAGGGCCTGCGGCAGCAGGAACTGCTGCATGGCCCGGGACGCGGTGCGCTCGCGGGTGAAGCGGCGGGCGTTGTCGATGGACACCGCCGCGCGGGAGACGATCTCCTCGGCGAGGCGGACGTCGTCCTCCTCGAAGGGCGCGAAACGCCGTGACCGGGCGAAGGTCGCCACGCCCAGGGTGACGCCGCGCGCCCGTACCGGGACCACCATCAGCGAGCGGAAGTCGTAGTTGAGGATCGACGCGCCCAGTGAGGGGTCCTCGGTCACCCAGGGGCTGGCGGCGCGGTCCAGCGTGCGTTCCACGAGGGTCCTGCTCTGCAGCAGGCAGCGCGTCACGGGCGAGGAGTGTGCGCGCCGGACCGCTTCCCCCACGGCAAGGGAGCCCTCCGGGCAGCCCTCGCGCAGCGATGCCTGCCCCGCGCGGCGGATGACGGGTGCCATGCCCACCGGGCCCGGAGCGGGTTCCTCGCCCCTCATGACGGAGTCCAGCAGGTCGACGGCGACGAAGTCGGCGAGGGGCGGCACCGCCTCGTCGGCCAGTTCCTGCGCGGTCCGCCGGATGTCGAGCGTGCTGCCGATCCTGGCGCCGACGTCGTTCAGCAGGGCCAGGCGTTCCTGGGCACGCCGGCGTTCGGTGACGTCGATGAGCATGTACAGGATGCCCACAGTGCGGTCGCGGCGGTCCTTCAGCCCGAAGAAGGAGGCGGAGATCGCACGGGCACGCTCGGGATCGTCCGTGGTGCGGAACTCGCAGTCCATGACGGGATGTCCTGTGGTCAGGACCGAGTGCATCTTCTCCTCGAAGAGGGCGGCCTCCGCCGGGGGCAGCACATCGCCCACCTGCCGTCCCAGACGGTCACCCAGGGGCACCAGGCGGTCCAGCGGATCGTTCACCCAGACGTAGCGCAGATCGGTGTCCAGCACCGCCAGGCCGACCGGTGCATGGGCGAGGAACGAGGTGAGCATCAGCTGGCTCATACCTCCCCCGGGCATCCGCCAGAAGGCCCGCTTCGGCGGCCGGCCGACGTACCGCCCGAACACGAGGGCGGCGGCCGTGGCCATCAGGACACCCGGGACCATTTCGTAAATACCCGATTCAAGGGGTCCCAGCAGGGGGTTGACGCGGTCCCACAGCAGCACGGTGCCCGCACCCGCCACGATGCCGGCCATGGCTCCCGCCCAGGTCATGCGGGGCCAGTACAGCGACAGCAGGACGACCGGGCCGAAGGCGGCTCCGAAGCCCGCCCAGGCGTGGGCGACGATGCTCAGCAGTCCGTCGCCCCTGAGTGCGACGACGAAGGCCACGAGGATCACCAGGACCACCGTGCCGCGTCCCACCCACACCAGCGTTCTGTCGGTGGCGCGCCGGTTGAGGAAGGCCCGGTAGAAGTCCTCCGTCAGCGCCACGGACGACACGAGGAGCTGGCTGTCCGCGGTCGAGATGACGGCGGCGAGCACGGCGATCAGCATCACCCCGGCGACCCACGGGTTGAGCAGGGCCTGGGACAGGGCGATGTACACCGTGTCGGGCGCGGCGAGCGAGGGGACGAGCTCCCCGATCCCCGCCAGGCCGACGAGCGTGGCGCCGGCGAGCACGACCACCACCCACGCGGTCGCGATGCGACGGGCCGCGGGGACGTCCCGGACGCTGCGGATGCTCATGAAACGGGCCAGGATGTGCGGTTGGCCGAAGTAGCCGAGGCCCCAGGCGAGCAACGAGGCGATCGCCACGACACCGAGCGTCCCGTCGGCCGACCACAGACCGCCCCCGTAGCCCACCCGGGCCCCGGGATCGCGCAGTGCGGGCTCCCGGCTGTCGAGCGCGTCGCCCAGGGCGCCGAAGCCGCCGAGGGTCACCAGGGCGGTCACGGGCAGCACGACCAGCGCGACGAACATGAGCGTGGCCTGCATGACGTGCGTCAGGCTCACCGCCAGGAAGCCACCCAGGCACGAGTAGATGACGATGACCAGGGCGGTGAGGGTGACTCCCAGCCCGAAACGGAGATCGAATACGGTCTCGAACAGCAGTCCGCCCGCCACCAGGCCGCTGCTGACGTACAGGGTGAAGAACACCAGCGTGACCGCGGCCGAGACCAGCCTGAGCATCCGGGTGCGGTCCTCGAACCGCTCCTCGAGATAGGCGGACAGGCTCACGGCGTTGCCGGCCCGCTCGGTGTAGGTGCGCAGCCGCGGTGCGACGAAGAGCCAGTTCAGATAGGTGCCGGCCGCGAGGCCGAGCGCGATCCAGGCGGAGCCGATGCCTGCCGCGTAGACGGCCCCGGGAAGCGCCAGGAACAGCCAGCCGGACATGTCGCTGGCCCCCGCGGACAGGGCGGCGACGGACGGCTTGAGCCGGCGCCCGCCCAGGGCGAAGTCGGAGAAGGTGCGAGTGCGCGTCCAGGCCCAGAGCCCTGTCCCGACCATGGCGGCCACGTACAGGATGAACGTGGTCACGATCGGCGCACTCAAATTGAACATCTGGTCCTCGCCCGGGAAGTCCGCGATCAGTGGTACGCCCATCCGTCAAGCCGACAGTTCGCCAGTTTGGCGTCAAATCTACCGATTTAACACCTACGCAACCATGTGGGCGCTCACGACGTGACTCCGGGGCCGCCGGACACCGGCCCTGGGCGCGTCGTCCACGGCGCGGTGACGTGCGGAGCGGGGGCCCCGTCCCGCCGGCCGGTACGGAAACCCACCGGACCCGTCACCGACATCCCCCACGGCCTCCACCCCGGACAAGGGCGACAGGAACTCCCGGCCACGCCGCCCCACCGAGCACGCGGACCACCCGACCCGTCGGCGGCATCCTCCGCAGCCTCCGTACGGACCCGCGGGCCGGCCGGGCCGGAGCACGTGGCGGGCCCGCGCCGGTCAGGGTCAGGTCACAGGGGTGTGGCCGCGTACAGGATGAGGGCCATCGTCACGGCGGAGTTCGCCGACGACATCGCGGACACGGCGGCCCCGGCGGCGGCGCCCCACGCCGCCAGCCCCACCAGGGTGAACAGTGACGGCCAGCATCGCACCGCCGGGGCGGGCCGCAGCAGGGCCGCCACCCGGCGCGGCACCGGACCGGCCGCGGCGAAGCCCGCCAGGGTCGGGACCGGAAGGCCCCGCGACACCAGGGCCGCCCTGCCGATCGCGTGCGCCACCACGCTGCGACTGCCGACCGCCTGCGCGGCGTCCTCGTCCGCCCACCGTTCCGCCGTGAACGTCACCGCCGTCCGCAGTGGCAGCAGGAAGGGGTTGGCCCGGGCGGCCAGCTGGACCGCGAGAAGGAAGCGGTGGTGCCGGGCGGCGAGATGGGCCCGTTCGTGCGCGAACAACGCCCGGCGTTCGGCCGGTCCGAGGTGCTCGAGCAGCCCCGTGGTCACCACCACCCGGTCCCGTCGCCCGCCCGGCAGCGCGTACGCGTACGGCACGCCGTCCGGGAGGACCGCCACCTCGGTCTCCCGCAGCCCGGCCAGCGCCCGGTGGGCGCGGCGACGCACCCGGCGGTGCCGCCACAGCGTCCGGCCGCACGCCACCAGGACCGCGCACAGGGCGGGGATCGCGGCCTTCCCGACGACCTCGTCGTACGGGACCGCGGCGCGCACCTCGGGGTCCGACCAGCCGTCGGGCAGGGGGTTGCCGGGCAGCTGGGCGGTGCCGACCACCATGACCAGCCCCAGGCACACCGTGCTGCAGACCGCCATCACCGCGGCCACCCCGGTCAGCAGCCGGGTCGCGGTGCGCGGGTGCAGATGATGCTCGGCGAGGCGCGCGATCGGCCAGGCGGTCAGGGGCAGCACCAGCGGCAGGAAGACGAACACCCCCATGGCGGTCAGTCTTCCCCGTCGTTCCCCGGCCGGCCCAGCAGCTCCCGCAGGAGGCGTTCGTCGTCCGGCCCGAGGCCGGTGACGAAGCTGGCCAGCACCGCCTCCCGGTCGCTCTCGGCGTCCAGCACCTTGCGCATCTTGTGCGCGGCCAGGCCGGCGTGGTCCGACGCGGGTGTCCACGCGAAGGACCGGCCCGCGCGCGTACGGGTGACAACGCCCTTGGCCAGCAGCCTGGTCAGGATGGTGATCACGGTCGTATAGGCGAGGTTGGTGCCGAGGCGTTCCTGCACCCAGCCGGCCGTCACCGGGCCGTCCGCCTCCCGCAACGCCGACAGGATCAGCGCCTCCAGCTCGCCTTGCCCCCGCCGCCGGGAACGCTGCCGCTGCTCCGTCACGCCCTGACTCCCTTCCGCCACCCCCGGTCTCCCGGGCGGACATCGTATCGACGCCGTCCCGGTATCCCGCGCGGCCCACAGGGGCCCACACGTGCTCTACAGTGATGTAGAGCCGTGACCCGGGCCCCGGAGAAGGAGCAGGACTTCCATGTTCGGACTGAGCGAGCTGGCCGTCATCCTCATCGTCGTCATCGCCGTCCTCGCCGCCAGGAAACTCCCGGAACTCGTCCGCTCGGCAGGCAAGTCGGCCCGCATCCTCAAGGCCGAGACCCGCGCCCTGAGGTCGCCCGCACCCGAGCGGACCGAGTACCCGGGTGCCACGCCGCCGCAGGACGGCAGGCCGTAAGCCGCATCCCTGGCTCCGCCTCCGGCGACGACATCAGGTACGGCCCGCGCTACAGGGCCCGCAAGCCGTGTGCCCGGAACTGTCCGCGCACCCGCTCGGTCAGGTCCGTATCCGGGCCGGCGGTGTCGCGCAGGGCGAAAGGGATGCCCAGCGCGTCGTACTTGTGGGCGCCGAGCTTGTGGAACGGCAGGACGTCCACCCGGTCGACGTTGCCCAGGCCGGCCAGGAAGCCGCCGAGGCCGTCGACGGCGGCCGGGTCGTCGGTCCAGCCGGGTACGAGTACGTAGCGGATCCACACCGGGACGCCGAGCCGGTCCAGGCGCCTGGCGAACTCCAGCGTCGGGGCGAGGTCGCCGCCGGTCAGCCTGCGGTAGGTGCCCGCGTCGAAGGACTTGATGTCCAGCAGCACCAGGTCGGTGTCGGCGAGCAGGGCGTCGCTCGCGCGGGCGCCGAGGAAACCGGACGTGTCCAGAGCGGTGTGCAGACCGAGCTCCTTGCAGTGGCGGAAGACCGCGGCGGTGAACGCCGGCTGGAGGAGCGCCTCACCGCCGGTGAGGGTGACTCCCCCGCCGGCGGTGGTGAGGAAGGCCCGGTACTTCCCGATCTCGGCCATCACCTCGTCGACGGTGGCCGGCTTGCCGTCCCGCATGTGCCAGGTGTCCGGGTTGGCGCAGTACAGGCAGCGCAGCGGGCAGCCGCTGAGGAACAGCACGAACCGGGTCCCGGGACCGTCCACTCCCGTGGACAGGTCCCAGGAGTGGACCCGGCCCGTCACCGGCTTGACCGTGGTGTTCACAGTGATCCGTGGAAGGTGCGGCTGATCACGTCGAGCTGCTGCTCGCGGGTCAGGCGGACGAAGTTGACCGCGTAACCGGAAACCCGGATCGTCAGCTCCGGGTACTTCTCCGGGTGTTCCATGGCGTCCCGCAGTACCGCTCGGTTCAGGACGTTCACGTTCATGTGGAAGCCGCCGGAGGCCGTGTACGCGTCGAGGATGCCGACCAGGTTGCCGGCGCGCTCCTCGGGAGCGTGACCGAGCCCCTCGGGGGTGATGGTCGTGGTCAGGGAGATCCCGTCCCGGGCCTGCTCGTACGGCAGCTTGGCCACCGAGAGGGCCGAGGCGGCCACGCCGTGCCGGTCGCGTCCGTTCATCGGGTTGGCGCCCGGCGCGAAGGGCTCTCCCGCCCGTCGGCCGTCGGGCGTGTTGCCGGTGTGCTTGCCGTACACCACGTTCGAGGTGATCGTCAGCACCGACTGCGTGTGCTCGGCGCCGCGGTAGGTGGGGTGCTCGCGCACCTTGGCCATGAACGACTCCACCAGGTCGACGGCGATCGAGTCGGCGCGGTCGTCGTTGTTGCCGTAGGCAGGGAACTCCCCCTCGGTGCGGAAGTCGACGGCCAGTCCGGTGGCGTCCCGGAAGACCTTCACCCGCGCGTGCCTGACGGCGGACAGGCTGTCCACGGCGACCGACAGTCCGGCGATGCCGCACGCCATGAACCGGTGCACGGGGTAGTCGTGCAGCGCCATCTCGATGCGCTCGTAGGCGTACTTGTCGTGCATGTAGTGGATGACGTTCAGCGCCTCCACGTATGTCTGTGCCAGCCATTCCAGCACCCGGTCGTACGCCGCCGAGAGTTCCTCGTAGTCGAGGTACTCCCCTGTCAGCGCCGGCGCCGCGGGGGCGACCTGCTCGCCGGTCATCTCGTCCTTGCCGCCGTTGATCGCGTACAGCAGCGCCTTGGCCAGGTTGACCCGCGCCCCGAAGAACTGCATCTGCTTGCCCACCGCCATCGCCGACACACAGCAGGCGATCGCGGTGTCGTCTCCGGTACGCGGCCGCATCAGCTCGTCCGACTCGTACTGGATCGCGCTGGTGTCGATGGAGGCCTGCGCGCAGAACCGCTTGAAGCCCAGGGGCAGCCGCGCCGACCACAGGACGGTCAGGTTGGGCTCGGGGGCCGGGCCGAGGTTGTAGAGGGTCTGCAGGAAGCGGAAGGACGTGCGGGTGACCAGCGGGCGGCCGTCCTCGCCGATGCCGCCGATGGACTCCGTCACCCAGGTGGGGTCGCCGGAGAACAGGGTGTCGTACTCGGGAGTGCGCAGGAACCGTACGATCCGCAGCTTGATCACGAAGTCGTCGATGAGTTCCTGCGCCCGGGTCTCCCCGATCGTGCCCTCGTCCAGGTCCCGCTGGAGGTAGACGTCCAGGAAGGTGGAGGTGCGGCCGAGCGACATCGCGGCGCCGTTCTGTTCCTTCACCGCCGCCAGGAAGCCGAGGTAGAGCCACTGCACCGCCTCGTGCGCGGTCGCGGCGGGGCGTGAGACGTCGCAGCCGTACGAGGCGGCCATCGCGGTCAGCTCGTCCAGCGCGCGGATCTGCTCGGCCAGTTCCTCCCGGTCGCGGATGACGTCCGGGCTGGAGGGCTGCGCGTCCAGCAGGGCGCGCTCGGCGCGCTTGGCCTCGACCAGCCGGGCGGTGCCGTACAGCGCGACACGCCGGTAGTCGCCGATGATCCGGCCGCGGCCGTAGGAGTCGGGCAGCCCGGTGATGATGCCGGCCCGGCGGGCGGCGCGCATCACGGGGGTGTAGGCGTCGAAGACTCCGTCGTTGTGCGTCTTGCGGTAGGAGCCGAACACCTTGGTGACGAAGGGGTCGGGTGCGTAGCCGTACGCCTTCAGCCCGGCCTCCACCATGCGCAGACCGCCGTTGGGCATGATCGCCCGCTTGAGCGGGGCGTCCGTCTGCAGGCCGACGATCAGCTCGCGGTCCCGGTCGATGTAGCCGGGGTCGTGCGAGGTGATCGTGGAGGGGGTGGCGGTGTCGATGTCGTACACGCCCCGGCGCCGCTCCTCGGGGAAGAGGGCGCTGACCTTCTCCCACACCGCGCGGGTGCGGTCGGTCGGCCCGGCCAGGAAGCGGGCGTCACCCTCGTACGGGGTGTAGTTGGCCTGGATGAAGTCGCGCACGTCGATGCGCTCCTGCCACCCCGTCCCGGCGAACTGCCGCCAGGCGTCGGTGGTCCGGGGGACGGCCGTCACGGTCGCAGTCATCACGGCTCCTCTTCTCGGGTGGGCTCTCACCGTCGATGCTCGTCGTCCGGGGGGATCGCGAGGAGTGCCGGACAGGACACCGCACCCGTTCCGTCCGGCCCTCGTGGACCGGGACCTTCGGCGGGCGGGGGACGCGGGCAGGCCGGGCGGTCGGCGGCCGAGCGACCGGAGGGCTCGGACATGCGGTACCACGGCGGCGGGACAGGCGACGTGGTGGAGGGCGGTGTGGGTCACCGACCGGTGTGGGTCACCGACCGGTGTGGCACCGAGCCGGCCCCGCTACTGCGTCGCGAGGCGTGTGCGCCCCTTCCGGGCGGCCGGATCGTGTCCGGTCCCCCTGACGTCCTCGAGCCTTCGCTCACCCGTCCGTGACCGGCGCCCAGGGGCGGCACAGCGCCCGCGCGGATCCCTTCGCCCTCTGTCGTCGGCAGGCGGCGACGGGGCCCATCGGCCCCTCGTCCGGGTCCCCCGGCACCTCGCGCCCGGGGCGCGCCGGTCCGACGCTGGAGGTATCAGGCCCCTAGAGAAGGAGCACGGTGTCATGGTCCGCTACGTGTACGACTTCGCCCAGGGCGGTCGCGAGATGGCCGACCTGCTCGGCGGCAAGGGCTCGAACCTGGCCGAGATGACCCGGCTCGGCCTGCCCGTCCCGCCGGGTTTCGTCATCACCACCGAGGCCTGCCGGGCCTTCCTCACCACCGGCGGCGAGCCTTCGGGCATGTCGCGCGAGGTCTCCGACCACCTGGCGGCCGTCGAGAAGGCCGCCGGCCGGCGGCTGGGGCAGCGGGACGATCCGCTGCTGCTGTCCGTCCGCTCGGGGGCCCGCTTCTCCATGCCCGGCATGATGGAGACGATCCTCGACATCGGGCTGAACGACGACTCCGTCCCGGGTCTGGCCAAGGTCTCCGGCAGTGAACGCTTCGCCTGGGACTCCTACCGGCGCCTCGTACAGATGTTCGGAAGTACGGTCATGGGCGTCGACGCCGGGCTGTTCGAGCGGGAGATGGCCGGGCTGAAAGAACTGCGGGGCGCCCCGGACGACGTGCACCTGGACGCCGCCGACCTGGCCGAGCTGGTGGAGACGTACAAGACCGTGATCCGCCGGGAGACCGGCGAGGACTTCCCGCAGTCCCCCTCCGAGCAGCTGCGCCGGGCGATCCTGGCCGTCTTCGAGTCCTGGAACGGGGAGCGGGCACGCCTGTACCGCCGTCGCGAACACATCCCCGACGACCTGGGCACCGCGGTCACCGTGCAGCGCATGGTCTTCGGCAATCTCGGCCCCGACTCCGGCAGTGGCGTCGCCTTCACCCGTGACCCGGCCACCGGGCACCCCGGGCTGTACGGCGACTACCTGCCCAACGCCCAGGGCGAGGACGTCGTCGCCGGCATCCGCAACACCGTGCCCCTGAGCGAGCTGGAGCGCCTGGACCCCACGTCCTACGCTCGGCTGCGGGCGCACATGGAGACGCTGGAGCGGCACTACAGGGACCTGTGCGACATCGAGTTCACCATCGAGCGCGGCACGCTGTGGATGCTCCAGACCCGGGTCGGCAAGCGCACCGCCGAGGCAGCCTTCGCCCTCGCCGCCGCACTCGCCGACGAGGGACTCATCACCCCGGACGAGAGCCTCGCCCGGGTGAGCGGTGAGGGGCTGGCCCGGCTGATGTTCCCGCGCTTCGACACCTCGGAGCACGGCGATCCGCTCGCCCACGGACTCCCGGCGTCTCCGGGTGCCGCGGTCGGAGCGGCCGTCTTCCACTCGGCGGAGGCGGTGCGGCGTGCCGCGGCCGGCGAGAAGGTGGTCCTGGTCCGCCAGGAGACCACCCCCGACGACCTGCCCGGGATGATCGCCGCACAGGCGGTGCTCACCAGCCGTGGCGGCAAGACGAGCCACGCGGCCGTGGTGGCCCGCGGCATGGGCAAGGTCTGTGTGTGCGGCGCCGAGGAACTGACCGTCGACACCGGGGCCCGTCGCTTCACCGCCCCTGACGGCACGGTCGTGGAGGAGGGCACGGTCATCTCCGTGGACGGCACCGCCGGCACCGTGTATCCGGGCTCGGTGCCCCTCGTCGACTCGGCGGTCATGCGGTTCCTGGAGACCGGCGGCACCGACGGGGGAACGGCCGGGGTCGTCGACACGGTGGCACGGGCACTGGCGCGGGCCGACGCGGTCCGCCGGCTGGAGGTGCGGGCCAACGCGGACACTCCCGAGGACGCCGCACGGGCCCGCCGCTTCGGTGCGCAGGGCATCGGGCTGTGCCGCACCGAGCACATGTTCATGGGCGAACGCCGCAAGCTGGTCGAGGAGATGATCCTGGCGAACTCGGACGCCGAGCGCGACAGCGCCCTGGCGGCGCTGCTGCCGCTGCAGAGGCGGGACTTCGTGGGCATCCTCGGGGCGATGGACGGGCTGCCGGTCACCATCCGCCTGCTGGACCCGCCGCTGCACGAGTTCCTGCCCGACCGGACGGAACTCGCGGTGCGCATCGCCGCGGTCGAGGCGCACGGCGATCTGCCGGCCGCGCACGATGTCGAACTGCTGACCGCGGTGACCCGGATGCACGAGGAGAACCCGATGCTCGGGCTGCGGGGCGTGCGCCTCGGCCTGGTGATTCCCGGGCTGGTCGCCATGCAGGTACGGGCCATCGGCGAGGCCGTCGCGGAACGTACCCGGGCCGGTGGCACGCCCCGGGCGGAGATCATGGTCCCGCTCGTCGGGGACGTCCGCGAACTGCGCATCGTCCACGACGAGGTGCGGCGCGTCCTGGCCGCCGTCTCCGAAGAGTCCGGCGTCCGTGTCGACTGCCCCGTCGGCACCATGATCGAGCTCCCCCGGGCGGCGCTGACGGCGGGCCGGATCGCCGAGGAGGCCGAGTTCTTCTCGTTCGGCACCAACGACCTGACCCAGACCACCTGGGGCTTCTCCCGCGACGACGTGGAGGCCGAGTTCTTCTCCGCCTACCTCGACAAGGGTGTCTTCCCGGTCTCCCCGTTCGAGACGCTCGACCGGGACGGCGTGGGCCGGCTCGTCTCGATCGCCGTCGCCGAGGGCCGCGCCACCCGGCCGGACCTGAAGATCGGCGTGTGCGGCGAGCACGGCGGTGACCCGGAGTCGGTTCACTTCTTCCACGCCGCCGGCCTGGACTACGTCTCCTGCTCGCCGTTCCGGGTCCCGGTGGCACGGCTGGAAGCCGGACGGGCCGCGCTGGAGAACACCGAGGTGAGCGACAGCCGGTGACGGGACCCCCGGCCCCGACAGCCGGGCCGGGCGGCCCTGGGCCGGGGCGGCACGCGGCAGCAGTCTGGAGCCACTGCGCAACCATCGGAAGGAGTGGGCACATGACGGCCAAGGACATCGGCACAAGGGACGTCACCGTCGCCGTACGGGTACGGGCCGACGGCGACGTGGACGAGGCGTCCCTCGCCTACGTGCGGCAGAAGGTCGGCGCGGCGCTCGGACGTCCCGGGCTCCCGCCCGTCAGCGGCGAGGTCCGCGTCACCAGGGCCGTGGTCCCCCACGTCGTGCTGCCCTGGTTCGCCGGGGCCGAGATCCAGGTGGGGGACGACCTGGTCGTCGTGCACGCCCGCGAGGCGAGCGCGCGGGAACTCGCCGACCGCCTTCAGGACCGGTTGCGCAGCCGCACGGAACGCTCGGCGCACCGCCGGGAGGAGGAACGCAGGACGGCCGAGCCGCCACCGTGGCGCGGCGGTCCGCGGCATCAGGAGCACCCCGGCACCGGATGACGGTGGAGGGTCACGACGGCCCACCCCGTCGGCCGGTTCACGACGGGCCGCGTCCGGACCCCGCCGAACCGGGACGAGGACATCGTCTGCCTGCTGGAGGACCACCGTTTCCGTCACCGCGCCGGCCGTCGTCGACGGTCGGCGCGGTGACTGCCCCGCGGTACGCGGCAGCCGAGCACGACGAGACCGTCCCGGACGGCGGCGGGCGGCAGCGCCGGGCCGCACCCCGCGGCGGGCGACGACCTCGGTGAAGCCGGCCCGCCTCGTCCACCGCGGGCAGCCGCCCGCCGCGGTAGGTGCCGGACGCCGTCGGCCCGGCTGTGCGGCTGTGCGGCTGTGCGGCTGTGCGGCTGTGCGGCTGGAGAGCATGGGCGGTGTGGGCAACGATCCGACGTTGCGCCTCGGCAACCGCGCGACGCCGGGCCCGTCCCGGCGGCCCGGCCCGCCCGGCCCTCGCGGTCCGGGACGGACGGTCCCGGAAGGGGACCTTCGGCGCCTGCGCGGCACAGCGAACCCGGGGGACAGTGGAATCGCGAGCGGTGCCCGTCACTCACGGCGCCGCCTCCCCACCTGCGGCCGTACATCATGACGGCCCCTGACCATGGAGGCGCACTCCGCATGAGCCGACACGACGAAGGAACCACGGCCCAGGCCCTCACCGACGCGCCGACCGACAGCGCCGTCGCCGTGGACCGTCTGGTGACGGCGGCCCTCAAGGCTCTCGACGACTACGAGGCCCTCACCCAGGAGCAGGTCGACCACATCGTGAAGAAGGCCTCCGTCGCCGCCCTGGAGCAGCACACCCTGCTGGCGCGGCTGGCGGTGGAGGAGACCGGGCGCGGCCTGTTCGAGGACAAGGCCACGAAGAACATCTTCGCCTGCGAGCACGTCACGCACAGCATGGGCCACATGAAGACCGTGGGTGTCATCGCCCGCGACGACATCGAGGACATCGTCGAGATCGCGGAACCCGTCGGCGTGATCTGCGCGATCACACCGGTCACCAACCCGACCTCCACCACCATCTTCAAGGCCCTCATGGCGCTCAAGACGCGCAACCCGGTCGTGTTCGCCTTCCACCCGTCGGCGCAGCGCTGCAGCGCCGAAGCGGCGCGGATCGTACGCGAGGCGGCCGTTTCCGCGGGCGCGCCCGAGCACTGCGTCCAGTGGATCGAGACACCGTCCGTCCAGGCGACCGGCGCCCTGATGCGTCACCCGGGCGTCTCGCTGATCCTGGCGACCGGCGGCAACGCCATGGTGAAGGCCGCCTACTCGGCCGGCAAGCCCGCCCTCGGCGTGGGCGCCGGCAACGTCCCCGCGTACGTGCACAGGAGCGCCAACCTGCGACGGGCGGTCAATGACCTGGTGCTGTCCAAGTCCTTCGACAACGGCATGATCTGCGCGTCCGAACAGGCCGTCATCCTGGACGACGAGATCTACGACGCCGCGCTGGCCGAGTTCCGGATCCTGCACGCCCACCTGGCGACCGCCGAGGAGAAGTCCAAGCTGGAGGCGTTCCTCTTTCCCGCCGCCGGCGCTTCGGGCGGCGGCTGCGAGCCCAAGGTGAACGCGGCCGCCGTCGGCCAGAGCCCGGCGTGGATCGCCGAGCAGGCCGGGTTCTCCGTACCGGCCGACACGTCCGTCATCCTCGTGGAAGCCGAACAGGTCGGCCCACACGAGCCGTTGACCCGCGAGAAGCTCTGCCCGGTGCTGGCCGTGCTGCGCGCCGGGGACACGCGGCAGGGTTTCGACCTGGCCGCCGACATGGTCGCCTTCCACGGCCAGGGCCACAGCGCCGTCATCCACACCGAGGACGACTCCCTCGCCGAGGCCTACGGCAAGCGCATGAAGACCGTACGGATCATCGTCAACGCGCCGTCCTCCCAAGGAGCCATCGGCGGCATCTACAACGGCCTGCTGCCCTCGCTCACCCTGGGCTGCGGCTCGTGGGGCAGCACCTCGGTGTCGAACAACGTCTCCGCCGCCCAGCTGCTCAACGTCAAGCGGGTGTCCACCCGCCGCAACAACCTCCAGTGGTTCAAGGTTCCGCCGAAGATCTACTTCGAGCCGCAGGCCATCCGCTACCTGACGTCCATGCCGGACGTGCACCGCGTCACCGTCGTCACCGACGCGACAATGACGCGGCTCGGCTTCGTCGACCGTGTCACGCGAGTGCTGCAGCGGCGGCGTGAACCCGTGACCGTACAGGTCATCGACAACGTCGAGCCGGAGCCGAGCATCGACTCGGTACAGCGCGGCGCCGGGCTGATGCGGGACTTCCGCCCGGACACGATCATCGCGCTCGGCGGCGGCTCCCCCATGGACGCGGCGAAGGTGATGTGGCTGCTCTACGAGCAGCCCGACGTCAACTTCGCGGACATGCGGCAGAAGTTCTTCGACATCCGCAAGCGCGCCTTCCGTTTCCCGGCCCTCGGTGACCGCGCCCGGCTGGTCTGCATCCCCACGACCTCGGGCACCGGCGCCGAGGTGACCCCGTTCGCGGTCATCTCCGACCCGGCCACCGGCAAGAAGTACCCGCTGGCCGACTACGCGCTCACCCCCAGCGTGGCGATCGTCGATCCCCTGCTGACCACCGATCTGCCACCGGCACTGGCCGCCGACAGCGGTTTCGACGCCCTCACCCACGCCATCGAGGCGTATGTGTCGGTCTACGCCAACGACTTCACCGACGGCCCGGCACTCCACGCCATCCGCCTGATCTTCGACAACATCGAAGCGGCGGTCAACGACCGCGCCGGCTCGCCACAGGCGCGGGAGAAGATGCACAACGCCGGCACCATCGCGGGCATGGCCTTCGGCAACGCCTTCCTCGGCATCGTCCATGCCATGTCCCACACCCTGGGCGCGACCTTCCACGTCGCGCACGGCCGCACCAACGCGGTCCTGCTGCCGCACGTCATCCGCTACAACGGCACCGTCCCCACGAAGCTCACCGGCTGGCCGAAGTACGAGAACTACCGGGCCCCGGAACGCTTCCAGGACATCGCCCGCACCCTCGGACTCCCCGCCGCGTCACCCGAGGAGGGAGTGGAGTCGCTGGCCGCCGCCGTCGAGCGGCTGCGCGAGGCCGTGGGCATCCAGCCGTCGTTCCGGGCGCTCGGCGTCGACGAGCGCGCCTTCCTCGACGCGCTGCCGCAGCAGGCCCTCAACGCGTACGAGGACCAGTGCGCGCCTGCCAACCCCAGGATGCCCATGCTCGACGACATGCGGGAGCTCATGCGCGCGGCCTACTACGGCTGAACGCGGCCTGCCTGAGGGCGGACACGGGCCGGCCGGGATCATCGGACCCCGGCCGGCCCCGGCGTGCCGCACACCTGGCGAGGCGGTCGAAGCGAGTGACCTCGTGATCCTCAGCCTCACCGACTACCAGTCGATGTACGACATCCGCGGCAGCGCCACCGCATCACTCGCAGGCCGGACGCTGGTCAACCTGGGCTCGGACACACCCGACCGCACACGCACGAGTGGGCTCACTCCCCGGAGGGACCGTCCGTCTCCCGCACCGGGACGCGCCACGCGAGCCTGGTACCGCCACCGTCCCGGTCGCCGATCTCCATGTCGCCGCCCAGCTTCCTCGCCCGCTCCGCCATGTTGGCGAGCCCGCTGCGGCGGCCGCCCGCGGGTATGCCCACGCCGTTGTCGGTGACCGTGAGGCTCACCTCGCTCCCGTCGGTCTCCAGGACGACCTCGGCGCGGTCGGCGTGCGCATGGCGGGCGATGTTGGACAGGGACTCGGACAGCACGGCCATGAGATGGTCGGCTGTCTCCCTCGGGACATGGGTGTCGAGCAGTCCTTCCATGCGCACGCTGGGCGCGAAACCCAGCAGCGGGGCCGCCTCACCGACTCCCCGCACCGCCCTGGCCCGCAGACCGGGAGCCGCGTCATCGGCGCGCGAGCGCAGGCCGAAGATCGTCGACCGAATGATCTTGATGGTCTCGTCGAGGTCGTCCACGGCCCGCAGCACCCGGCCCGATGCCTCCCGGTGCTCGATGATGCGGCCCGCGCTCTGCAGCGTCATTCCCGTGGCGAACAACCGCTGAATGGCCAGGTCGTGCAGGTCCCGGGCGATCCGGTCACGATCCTCCAGCAGAGCGATCTGCTCGGCGTCCTCACGGCGTTCGGCCAGTTCCATCGCGACGGCCGCCTGGGCTGCGAAGGCCTGCAGCGGATCCCTCTCCTTCTCGGAGAAGTCCGCTCCCCCCGCCTTGCGGACGAGCAGCACCACGCCACGGGCGGTGTGACCGGAGCCGATGGGCACCGCTACGGCGGGACCGAGCCCGGTGAATCGCGGTGGACCTGCCGAGGCCCGCTCGTCGTGCGTGATGTCCGGGCTCGTCAGCGGTGTGTCGCCGGCGAAGGCCCGCCCGATGAGGGTGCCCTCCACCGGCAGCACGAGGCCGCGGTACAGGTCCGCCTTCTCCCCGAAGGCCAGTTCCACCGCGAGGGAGTCGGTGTCCTTCACCGGTATCGCGACCACCGCCAGGGCCGCGTCCATGATCTCCCGCGCCTGCTCCGCGATCAGTCCCAGGACGTCCGCCTGGGCGCCGCCGGACATGAGGCGCCGGGTGACCTCCGCATTGGCGCGCAACCAGCGCTCGCGCAGCCGGGACTCCTCGTACAGGCGGGCGTTGTCGATGGCCACGCCGGCCGCCACGGCAAGGGTGGACAGAACCGACTCGTCCTCCTCGTCGAACTCCGCCCCGCCCCTCTTCTCCGTCAGGTAGAGATTGCCGAAGACCTGGTCCCGCACCGTGATGGGAACACCCAGGAAGGTGTTCATGGGCGGATGGTTCGGCGGAAAGCCGTAAGAGGACTGGTGCTCCGAGAGCACCGGCAGACGCAGCGCCTCGGGGCGGTGGATCAGCTCCCCCAGAATGCCGTGTCCCTCCGGATAGTCCCCGATGCGGCTGATCTGCTCGTCCGCGACACCGACGGTGTGGAAGGCCGACAGCCGCTTGCCGTCCGCACCGATCACTCCCAGCGCGCCGTACCGCGCGTCCACGAGTGCCGTCGCCGCCTCCACGATGCTGTACAGCACCTGCCTCAGTTCCAGTTCCCGGCCGACGGACAGCACCGCCTCCAGCAGGCTGTGCACGCGGTCCCGGGTCCCCCGGGCCGCGTCGAGACGGGCCTGCAGTTCCTCGAGCAGCTCATCCAGCTTGAGCTGGGGCAGCTGCCTCCGGGCCTGCCGTCCTTCTTCGGAGCGAGCCAACATGATCCTCCAACCGTCCGGCAAGCAGCCGACCACCGTCCGCTCGTCCGAAACGGTAGCGGTTGGGGGCGCGGAAAACATGGGAGTACCCGCTGCCGCGGCGCATGCCGCCCTGCGGTATACGGGGTCCCGGCGTCGCCCTACTGCCCCTGGTGTCGCGCGCGGTCCTGGGCCTGAGTGGCGATGACCGCGGCCTGGACGCGACGTTCCACACCGAGCTTGGCCAGCAAGCGGGAGATGTGGTTCTTCACCGTCTTCTCCGCCAGGTACAGACGCTGGCCGATCTGCCGGTTGGTCAGTCCCTCTCCGATCAGTGCCAGAATCTCCCCCTCCCGGCCGGTGAGCCCCATCAGCGCGTCCGGCTCCTCCTCCTTCTGCTGGCCGTCACGCAGCCGGGCCATCAGTTTGGCCGTGGCGCTCGGGTCCAGCAGCGACTGGCCCCCGGCCACAGTGCGCACCGCCGTCACCAGGTCCGACCCCTGGATCTGCTTCAGTACATAGCCGGAGGCACCGGCCATGATCGAGTCGAGCAGGGCGTCCTCGTCGTCGAACGACGTCAGCATCAGGCAGGCCAGGTCGGGCATCTCCGAACGCAGTTCGCGGCAGACGCTCACGCCGTCGCCATCCGGCAGGCGTATGTCCAGGACCGCCACGTCGGGACGCAGCGCGGGGACACGCACGAGGGCCTGGGCAACGGTGGCGGCCTCCCCGACCACCGTGATGTCCGGCTCGTCGTTCAGCAGGTCGTGCACACCGCGCCGGACGACCTCGTGGTCGTCCATGAGGAAGACCCGGATGGGTTTTCCGGCGCCGACCTGCTCACTGTCCGTCATCACATGCTCCTCATGACATTTGGCGGATTCCTGAGGGATCTTTACCCACCTGAGGGCGAAAGACCAATCCTGTGTCCCTGCCGACAGGGACACCACCGTGTGTGACACAGCAGGAACCCGGGACGACGCATCACGGCCACATCCGTCGGGAGGCCGCACCGCCGCAGCGCGGCAGGCGCCTCACCGTGATCGCGTTCACGTCCGGCCACCCGGCTTTCGGCCCCCTGTCCCCGCGTCTCCCCGACGACCGGATCACCCGCGCGGTGCCCCACCACCCGGTCCCTCCGGCCGCGGACGACCGTGAGCGCCTGCCTGCCTGCCGTTGTGGACGAGCCGCGGGCCCCATGGCACCGGGACACCGCCGGGGCGAGTCTGAAGACAGGCGAGAACGCTCTGGAACGGGTCTGGTGATCGTCGGTGTGGACGGGTCGGCGTCGGGTCTCGCCGCGGCGGAGACGGCCGCGCGGGAGGCCCTGCTGCTGACGGCCGCGCTGTGGGTGGTGCACGCCCCCTCCGGCCCGCGCTGCACGCTCCCCTGGGCCCGTCACCCCCGGGACCGCCGACGGGCAACCTGGTCGAGCGCCCAGTGGCGGAGGCGGTGGAGCGTGTCAGGTGCGGCACCGGGGGTAGAGGGTTCGCACGCGTGCTGACGGGGGCGCCGTTGACGGTGCTGCAGGCACCGTCGCGGGCCGCCGATCCGGTGGCGGCCGGGTCCCGTGGGATGGGCGGGATCGCCGGGCTGGTGGCGGGCTCGACGGCAGTGCGTCTCGCGAAGCACGGACACTGCCCCGTGCCGGTGGTGCGGGGGAAGCCCATCCCGATGGTCCGGCCGTGGTGGGCGTCGACGGCCGCCGGGGACAAGGCGGTGGGGACGGCCTTCGACGAGGCCGGGCTTCCCGGGACCGCCCTGGTCCTGCTGCACGCCCGGACCACGTGGGACGTGCCGCTGCTCGCTCCTCAGTCGCTCCCGGCCGCGAACTCGTCGGGCGGGCACCGGACCTCCAGTTCGACCTCCGGTGCCTGCGCCAGGGTGTTGGTGACCGTGCAGTGGGAGACGACCGCGCGCAGTGCGGCCAGCCGCTGCGGCGGCAGGGTGGGTGCCAGGACGGTCAGCGAGAGAGCCGCGACCCTGGCCGGCCGGTCGTCGGCCATGCGGTACTCCGCACGGACCGACAGGCCGTCCCGGCCCACACCGTGGCGGTCGAGGAAGCGCCCCGCGTAGTGCGCCGCGCAGGAGGCGACCGACGCCACGAAGAGCTCCACCGGGGTGGGGGCGCTGTCCTTGCCCCCGTCGGACAGCGGCTGGTCGACCGTCACGACGTGACCACGGACCCGTATCTCGAACGCGTCACCCGCGATCGGCGCCACCTCGACGAGGCCCGGCCTGCCCGTGGGTTCCGGATCCACCACAGCCGCCTGGAACAACAGCAGCCCGGCCAGGTGCCGGGCCTCCTCGGCTGTCAGCGACGCCCACAGTTCACCCCCGTCATGTGGTGCACAGGAGGCGTCCACCACGACTCGGCCCATGGGGGCAGGCAGCCCTCTCGGCGCAAAGCGGGTGACATTGATCGTGCGCCCACAGCGCGTTTCCAGTTTCATCTCGGCTCCTTGTTGGCTCGCTCCACCACGAAGGCCTGCTACCTCCCAGTACACCGCCACGCCACAGGAGATGTCTGGGGCCCATGAGCCCCTGCCGCGCTCCGAAGGTCACTCGTCTGCGGCGAGCAGGTCGGCATGTCATGCCGCCGGCTGAGGGGCCACGCTCCCGGCCGCCGACGGGACGCGCGGGACAGGGACGACCGGCTGACCGGCTGACCGGCCGCGAGCGCGGACGCACAGCTCCTGGTCGTTGCGGCAGTGCGGGGCGGCCGGACGTGAGACCCCGTCGCTCACCGGCCGACTGCCGATCTGTTCACCGACCGCGCAGGGCGGCGAGCGCGGCGTCGAGGCCGGCCGCGCGGGGGCGGTTGTGCGGCAGCTTTCCGAGCACCACGGCCATGCCGCAGGTGTTGGTGAGTGCGGAGAAGACCAGGCCGGCCGCGATGCCCGCCGAGAGGAGCTGGAAGGCCGGGTGCACGAACAGGCCGAGCACGAGGCCGAGGAGTACGAGCGTCCCGGCCGTGAAGCGGACCTGGCGTTCCATGCTCCAGCCGGCCCGGGTGTCGCAGGCCGCGGGACGGTGCAACTCCCGGCCCTCGGACGACCAGGCACCGGTGCCGCCGGCGAGCGTGGTGGTGGGAACGCCCTGTTCGGCGAGGAGCGTGCAGGCCTTCTCGGAGCGTGCCCCGGAGGCGCAGACGACGAGGAGGTCACCGCGCTGCGCGGCGTGCCGGATCTCCGGCAGGGCTCGGCGGATGTGGTCCAGGGGGATGTTCAGGGCGCCGGGCAAGTGCCCGGAGGCGTACTCGCCGGGCGTGCGCACGTCAATGACGGTGAACTCGTGCAGCCGGACTCCGGCCTGGCGGGTTTCGAGGGTGACCGGGGTGAGGGGGCTGGTCATGGCGACTGTGTGATCCTTCGTGGTCGACGGGGTATCGAATCGCCACGTAGAGTACCCCTAGGGGTATTGCGCGTGGGAGTGGTCGTGGATGTGGAGTTCGAGGGCGCGGACCTCGCACCCCTGCTGACCGGGCCTTGGCGGCCCGCCGTGGAGCGTCCCCACGCTCCTCGTGGGCATGCTCTCGGCCCGCCCGTCGCCCGTCGCCCGCGCATGCCGGCAGGGACCTGTCGGCGCGGGCTGCGCTCGGCGCGCCGCTCCGGGAGGCAGCCGCGCGTCGATCTGCGGGACGGCGGTGATCGCCACCGCGTCCCCACCGCGCCACACACCACACCTGCGGCCCCGGCCCCGGCGGGTTGGCCGCCGGGCCCGCGGTGGTCTCCGGCCGTCCTCACCGCTGCGGCAGCGCCGCGCGACGGCCTTGCCGCACCGGCGCCGCGGCGTCGCCTCCCGGTTCAGGCGGCGCGCGGTCGTGCCGGGCGGTGGGCGCGGCTGTTCACCGCAGGACCTCTCCGAGCGGGCGCCGGGGCAGGGAACGCACTCCTGGGGCGTATCCGAGGCGCAGGATCATCTGGGGGAACGCGCCCGCGCTGACGGTCTGCCGGATCTGCGCGCGCAGGTGCGGAAGTTCGAGGGGCTGGGTGTGGAAGGCCGACATCACGTCATGGGCAGCGGCGTACAGCAGGACCCGTTCGAGTGCCTCCCCCGCCCGCAGCCAGGCCGGACGGTCGTCCCGGTCGGTGCCCAGGATCGCGACCAGGCCGGTCCGTACGGGCCGGCGCCGGAGCGGCGCGGGGAACACCGGGACGAGCCCCGCGCGGTCCCGCCCGGCGAGGGGGAGGCAGTACGGGTGCAGCGCGGTCACGTCGCCCGGAACGCCGCCGGCACGCGGCCGGGCGATCCGCCGGGTCCAGGCGGTCTGCTCGGCGACACGGGCCGGCTCGTTGCGCAGCGCGTCCTCACCCGCCCGCACCAGCGCCGCCAGACGTCGGCGACCCCCTTCGTCGCCGACGACATGGAGGTCCGCGCCCACGGCAAGCGCCTGTTCGCGCAGTGCGTCGACCAGGCCGGCCGGCAGCGGATCCGTCAGCAGCGGACCGCGCACCGTGTGCCGTCGGCGCAGCGCACCGTACAGCCGCTGCTCCTCGGGGGTCGGCGGGGCGTAGGCGCCCCACGTCACCCTGGCCAGACAGCCGGGGTCCTGCGGGTCCGGGAAGTCCTGCACGACCGGCTTGAAGCCGAGGTGCCGCATGGCGAGGCGCACATTGAACAGCGCCGCTCCGCAGCTGATGAGCATCTCCCGGCCGTGCGGATCGGCGAGCGGAAGTCTGCGGCCGACGTCCGCGTGCACCTCGATGCCCCGGTCACCGTCCGAGACGAAGAGCCATGGCTGGGAGTTGTGAACCGACGGCGCGGTGGTGGCCGCACGGGCCAGATAGGCGGAGGCATGGCCAGGACGTGCGCTGACGACGGACATGAGCGGATACCGCCCTTTCTCCAGGAGTCTGCCGGTCCAGGGGGATCGGGGATCAGGGAGAGTGCCCGCCGGCAGGCGGGACGTCTCCCCGGAGCACGGCCGTCCGACGCCGGTACTCGTCCTCGTCGATCTCCCCCCGGGCGAACCGTTCGGCGAGAACCTGCTCGGCGGAGGGGCGGCCGACGGGCGGGTGCGGAGCACCGGAAGCACGGCCGAGGGTACGGACGATCAGCACCCCGGCGATGATCAGCAGAGACCAGAGCAGAACCATACCGAGGGACATGGCGAACCAGCCCCAGCCGTTCGTTCCGTGTCCGTTCCAGTACGTCATCGCGGACCACCTCCTTGTGGGGTCCCGTCAGTCGTGGGGCACGACCGCCACCGGGCGGCCGACATGGTGGATCAGGGCACGGGCTACCGGGCCGGTACGCGAGCCGATCGCGGCACGCCTCCTGCGGCGGCCCGCCACCAGCAGGCCCGCCCCGCGCGCCGCGCGGGCCAGGACGTGGGCCGGTACCCCTTCGTGCAGCTCTTCCCTGAGGAACACGGTGGGATATGTGCGCTGCCACGGCTCCACGAGCGCCGAGAGCGCCTGCTCCGCCGCCTCCCGGATCCGTGCCCGCTCCCCGGCACCGATGACGCCCCGACCGAGCGGTACGTGCCATGCGTGCACCGCGCGCAGGGCTTCCCATGCCCGCACCAGCCGCAACGGCAGTCCTCTGCGCAGCGCCTCCCCGGCCGCCCAGTGGGCTGCCGCGGTGCTCTCGCGTGAGCCGTCGAGGCCGGCCACGACCGGTTGCAGCACGGGGATCACCTCCGGTGGTTCAGTAGTGGGGTACGACGGCGACGGGGCAGCTTGCCTGGTGGATCACGGCGTGGGCGACCGGGCCGGTACGCGAGATCCTCGGGCGGTCGGTCAGCCGGTGTCCGACGACCAGAAGTTCCGCGCCGGACGCCGCCTTGGTCAGGGCTACCGAGGGCTTGCCCCGGGCCACCGTCTCGAGGACCTCGACGTCGGGGTACTTGTCGCGCCACACCTGGAGTACGGCGGAGAGGAAGCCCAGCCACTCCTCTGCCCGCTGCGGATCACTCACCAGGCCGATCTCGCCGGGTCCCAGAGTGAGCGGGTCGGGCGCACGCCAGGCATGCAGAGCCCTCAGCCGCGCGTGGCGCACTCGGGCCGCCTCGAAGGCGAAGTCGATCACCTCGTCGCACGGTTCCGTGACGTCGATGCCGAGGACCACGTCCCGGCGGGCGGCGCCGCCCGCTTCCTGCGCCGCACGGGCCGTGTCGTCGGCCCGTACCAGGACGACGGGCCCGGTGGTCTTCGCCACAACCCCGAGCGCGACCGACCCCACGAGAAGTCCGGTGATGCGGCCCAGCCCGCGCGAGCCCAGTGCCAGCAGCTCGGCATCGCCCGCCGCCTTCACCAGGGCGGCGGTCGCCGGCCCTTCCACCTGCTCGTCGTGGACCCGCACGTCGGGGCACGCCGCGCGAACGTGTTCCTCCGCCTGCCGCAGGACGCGCCGGGCCCGGTGCCGCTCGGCTGCGTGTGCGATCTCCGTCTCGCCCTGACGCGGGTGCCAGTTCCGCACATGCAACAGGCGCAGTGGCCGTCCGCGGCGGACGGCCTCACGGGACGCCCACTCGGCGGCAGCGAGACTCTCGGGCGAACCGTCGACCCCGGCGACAACAGGTGACAGCATCACGTACACCTCCAGAAAAGGCCTTCTTCTCCCCCTTGTCAGCGTCACGCGGGGGGCGGCGCTCGGGGCAGGGGCCACCGGGTCCAACCGGAGGGCCATCAGGCCCAAGTCCCACCGCTCACGGGACGGCCACTCGCGTCGCGGGTACGACCGCGACCGGGCGCGGTGCCTGGGCTGGGCTGGGCTGGGCTGGACGGGACGGGACTGTCCGGCCGGGCTGAAAGGCGTCCTCACCCTCGCGCACCGGGAGCCGGCCGCACCCTCCTGGAGGATCGCGGTGGAGACCTTGACCCGCGCGGTCCGCCGGCGGGCACGCTCCGCGGCGGATGAGACGACGTGCTCGGCCTCGCCCGCGTCGAGGGCCGTTGTCGGTCGTTCGGGGGACGGTGCCCCCGGAGCGTTTCCAGAGGGAGGCGCGCGCCTGGCACGGCGGCAGTCCGCGTCCGGCCCGCGCAGGTGCTCCGGCGAACGCCTCCCGGCGCTGTCGGGCCGGTCGGCCCTGGTCGGTGCCCCCTCGGTCCCTGGGCCGGGCAGGCCGCCCGCGCGACGCTGAAGCCGAAGGATCCCGTGGCACGTTCACGTCGGCCCCGCCGGCGGGGCCCCGGCCGTCCGAGGAGGATCAGCCATGAAGGTCACCAGGGTCGGTTCCGTCATGACCACCGACGTCATCACCGCCGAGTACGGCACCCCCTTCAAGGAGGTGGTGCGCAGGCTCGAGAACCACGGCATCAGCGGCCTCCCGGTGATCGACGAGGACGAGAAGGTCCTTGGCGTGATCTCCGAGTCGGACCTCATGCTCCACCAGGCCCGCTCCGCCGAGTCCGGGAGTACGCCCGGCGTCTGGACGGACCGGCTGCGGAAGCTGAGCCGCCGTGTCCGCCGTGAGACGGCCAAGAGCCGGGCCCGAACGGCCGGCGGAGTGATGTCCGCTCCCGCCGTCACCGTTCGGGCCGACGCCACCGTCTCCGAGGCGGCCCGGCTCATGACCGAGCACGGCATCGAGCGGCTTCCGGTGGTGGACGACGAGGACAGGCTCACCGGGATCGCCACCCGGCGCGACCTGCTCCAGGTCTTCCTGCGTGCCGACGACAGCATCGAGCGCACCGTGTGCAGGGAAGTTCTGGGCCGCACGCTGTCGCTGGGACCCCATGCAGTCGCGATCACCGTCCGGGACGGCGTGGTCACCCTCACCGGTCGGCTGGAGCGACGCAGCGACATCGCTGTCGCGCTCCGCACGACAGGCCGCGTGGACGGCGTCGTCGCCGTCGTCGACCAGTTGTCGTACCGCGTCGACGACACCCGTCTGCGGCCCGCCGAACAGGGGGCCGTGCACGGTGTGGCCGACAACTGGATCCGCCGCCTCTGAAAGGGTGATCGTCACCGCCGCTCCGCGGAAGAGGCCGACCGGCCCTCCCGGGCCGGGGCCGTTCGGCCTTGCAGCCGACGGGCGGGCAGAGTGTCATGGAGGTGAGCCGGGGGCCACCGAAGGACACGGAGAAGCGGAGCGAGACCGCGCACCGTGCAATGAGGGCCCGCAAGAAGCGGGCGGCCCCCGGCTCCATCACTGCCCGACAGCGGCTGCCGACCATCCCTTCCATCGGGCCTTTTCCTCCTGCGCGACGTGCGACCGGCGTTGTGCTCCGCGACCCTGGAAATCAAGGGCCGTACCGGTTCACCTGGACTCAGGCGCGCCGACGGGCCGCCCGTCGGCGGGTGGGCATCGCGCCTGAGGCGGCGGACCGGCATCCGGCCTCGGACCACGGCGGACGAGGTCGCACCGCGTGCATCGCGAGAGACGTCACCCGTCACCGACGTCACGCTCGCGCCGAGCCGGCGCGGCGTACCTCCCGCTTCGCGGCCGTGCCGCAACGACTCGGCGCGCCCTCCGAGCGGCTCGACGCGCTCACCGACCAGGTCCGGCGCCGCATCGCGGAGCGGACGGGGACACCCCGGGCCGTTCCGAGCTGAAAAGGAACTTCTGGATACCTCCGAGGGCGCGGGCGTGACGCAGCCGCCGCGCACCCCCCGTCCGGCCGTCGGCACGTCACCCGCGTTCTGCGCCTCGGCCGGGAAGCCTGTTGGTTCCGACGCCCGCCCGGGTACCCGGCACGGTGAGGGGCTTCCCCCTCTCCGCGGCCGGATGTCCAGTGGATCTGAACCGAGGAGGAACCAACGATGACGCTTCCAGTGCACCGCAGCACGGGTTCGGTGTCCCGATGGGACCCGCTCCGGGAACTCGAGGAGCTACGCACCCGGATGGATCAGCTCATGCACTCGACCTTCCCCTTCCCCGGCAGTGGCTTTTCCCGGGCCGAGGCATGGGCGCCACCGGCCGATGTCGAGGACACCGAGGACGCCTACCTGATGGAGGTGGAGCTCCCCGGCCTCGACAAGGACCAGATCACCGTGGAGGTCGCAGAAGGTGAACTCGACATCCATGGGGAGGTCAAGGAGAAGGAACGCACGGGCGTCCTCCGCAGGCAGAGCCGGCACATCGGGCAGTTCGACTACCGCACGAGTCTGCCTCCGAACATCGACCCCGAGCACATCACCGCGGAGTTGACCAACGGGGTTCTGACGGTACGCGTCCCCAAGGCCCAGAAGGCCAAGCCGCACCGCATCGAGATCACCGGCTGAGGGATCGGCGGGATCGGCGGTGCCGGGCCGGTACCCGCCTCCACCGTTTCCCGGCGGTCCTGTGCGCCGGGCGTCAGGGGGCCAGTCCCCTTCAGCAGTACCGTGAGGAAAGCGCGGCGATCATGCAAGCTCACCTGGGCGATCAACTCGTCATCGAAAGTCCGGCCGCCGGCGTCCCCAGGCGCGATGGCGAGATCGTCGGACTGCACCATGACGACGGCACACCCCCCTACGACGTGTGTTGGTCGGACACGCACGACGTGACGCTCGTCTTCCCCGGACCCGACGCCCACGTCAGGCATCTCGGACACGAGCCGGAAACCTCTGTCGGCACGTCTTCACCCGCCGGCCCTCCAGATCCCGGCGACATCGGCAGGCGAGTGGCCGCAGAACGCGAACGACGCGGCCTGAGCCGGGAGGAGACGGCCCGCCGCGCCAGGATGGCGCCGCAATACCTCGCCTACCTCGAGGAGCACCCCGGCGACCCCAGCATGTCCACACTCACCAGGCTGGCCGTCGCACTGCACACCAGCGTCCAGGCCCTGCGCGGCGGTGGTGGCAACCTGCCGCCCGGCCAGGGCATGGCCCTGCTGCACCCGCGGCTCCGGGACGTCGGACCCGACGAATGCCGGACCCTGCTCTCCACACACGGTGTCGGACGCGTCTCGGTCACCACTCCCGAAGGCCCCGCCGTGGTCCCGGTGAACTACGAGGTCGTCGACGACATGATCGTCTTCCGGACCGCTCCCGGCTCCGTGCCCGCGGCCGCCGCGGGATCGGAGATCGCCTTCGAGGTCGACCAGCTGGACGAGGCCATGAGCCGAGGCTGGAGCGTACTGGCCGTCGGCCCCGCACGGGCCGTCACGGAACCCGACGAGGCGCGGCGGCTTACCGAACGCGCCCACACCACACCATGGGCCGGAGACGAACGCGAGATGTGGGTGTCGATCCGGCCCACCCGTCTGACGGGACGCCGCATCACCCCCGCCGAACGGTGAGCGGAACGACTCTTCCGTGCACCATGCACAGGGTGTCCTGCCGGCTCCACGCCCGGCCCCCGACGGCCTCGGGCTCCTCGACCGGGCCCCGCCGCCTCCGTGGACCGCGCCGGGTCACCGCACCCCTCGACGAGCGAGGAGGACGTGATGTCCACCCAACGGAAGTGTCGGCAGCGGCCGCAGGTCCGGTCGGTCTCGCTGGGGGCGGTGTGCGCCGTGACGCTGTACGCGCTGTGGATCCGGCCGCGGCTGCTGACCTGGGGTGCGGCCGAGGACGAAGCCGGCCGTGCCTACCCCGGCGACGATCTCTGCCCTGAGGCCGACGGTTCGTCGGTCCTGGCGACGACCCTCCCCGCGCCGCCCGAGGAGGTCTGGCCGTGGCTGGTGCAGATGGGGTACGACCGCGCGGGCTGGTACAGCTGGGACCGCCTGGACCGGTACGGAGAACCGAGCGCGGACCGCATCGTCCCCGAGTGGCAGACGCTGACGGTGGGGCAGCGGCTGGTTGCGACCCGGGACGGCCGGTCCTGGTTCACGGTGGCCCGCCTGGAGCCGAACCGGACGCTGGTATTGCACTCGGACCTGGACCTGGCCTCCGGTCGCTCCTTCGTCCAGAGCCGGGATCCACTGCCCCGGGCACGCATGACGGGGGTCTGGGGCTTTCACCTTCGGCCGGCTCCGCACGGCGGAACGCGCCTTGTCGTCCGTACCCGCGGCCAAGGACGGCCCCGGTGGCTCACCCGGCCGTTCGACGTGCTGGTGGGGGAACCGGCCCACGTCATCATGCAGATCCGCCAGTTCCACAACCTGCGCAGCCGTGTCGGCAGGAAGGCTCTCCGGGGACCCGCGGACGCGGAACCGGTAATCGGCAGTAACCCGCCGGGCACCGTGCCCCGGCGTTGAGCGCTTGAGCGCACGGGTCGACGACGGACGCTCGGTCCGTCCAAACGGTCCTTCCGGTCGATCGCCCCGTCCCCTCACCAGCGCGTCGGCCTCATGTGTCCCGCCCTTGTCGTGGCCCCGCCGCACGGTGCGGGCAGCGGAACGCCCCGCCGCCCGGGCACGCCCGAGGGCCCGCGCACGTGACCTTCGCTCCCGCAAGGTCGATACTTCCGGGAGGAGGAGTTCAGCGAGCCCGTATCCGACCGACACAAAAGACCTGACACCCCGTCACCACCGCCGGTATCACGTCGGCGTCAGGACCGTCACAGCCGGTTCCGACCGCTGCGAACCGCCGAGGTCCTCCCTTGTCCGTAACCGCTCCGACCGGCGAAAACGCAGGACGACGACCCACCTGCCAAGCTCACCAGGAGGTACCCATGAAGATGCTGATCAACGTACCGGAGACCGTGGTCGCGGACGCGTTGCGCGGAATGGCGGCGGCGCATCCCGAGCTGGCGGTGGATGTGGAGAACCGGGTGATCGTCCGCAAGGACGCCCCGGTGGCCGGGAAGGTGGGCCTGGTGTCCGGCGGAGGTTCCGGGCACGAGCCGCTGCACGGCGGATTCGTGGGGCAGGGGATGCTCTCGGCGGCCTGTCCCGGTGAGGTGTTCACCTCCCCCGTGCCCGACCAGATGGTACGGGCCGCGGCGGCCGTGGACGGCGGGGCCGGGGTGCTGTTCATCGTGAAGAACTACACCGGTGACGTACTCAACTTCGACATGGCCGCGGAACTGGCCGAGGACGAGGGCATCCAGGTCGCGAAGGTGCTGGTCAACGACGATGTGGCGGTGACCGACAGCCTGTACACGGCCGGCCGCAGGGGCACCGGCGCGACACTGTTCGTGGAGAAGATCGCGGGCGCGGCGGCCGAGCAGGGCCTGCCGCTGGAGCGGGTGCAGGCCATCGCCCGGCAGGTGAACGAGAACTCCCGCAGCTTCGGTGTGGCGCTGAGCGCCTGCACCACCCCGTCCAAGGGCACGCCGACCTTCGATCTGCCCGAGGGGGAGCTGGAGCTGGGCATCGGCATCCACGGCGAGCCGGGCCGGGAGCGGCGGGCGATGATGACGTCCGGCGAGATCGCCGAGGCCGCCGTCGATGCGATCCTGGCGGACATCACCCCGCGCAACCCCGTGCTTGTCCTGGTCAACGGCATGGGCGCCACCCCGCTGCTGGAACTGTACGGCTTCAACGCCGAGGTGCAGCGTGTGCTCGGTGAGCGCGGGGTGCCCGTGGCCCGCGTCCTCGTCGGCAACTACGTCACGTCCCTCGACATGGCGGGCGCCTCGGTCACCCTGTGCCAGATCGACGAGGAGCTGCTGCGGCTGTGGGACGCGCCGGTGCGTACTCCGGGGCTGCGCTGGGGCATGTGAAGAACGCCGGGATCATGGTTCGGTACTACCTACCACGCAAGGAGTTCCCGTGCTCGACGCCGACTTCTTCCACCGCTGGATGACAGCCACCGCCGCATCCGTGGACCGTGAGGCGGAACGACTCACCGCCCTCGATTCGCCGATCGGGGACGCCGATCACGGCAGCAACCTCCAGCGCGGCTTCCGTGCGGTGCGGGACGCCCTGGACAAGGAGCCGCCCGCCACCCCCGGAGCGGTGCTGACCCAGGCCGGGCGCCTGCTCATCTCGACGGTGGGCGGTGCGTCGGGCCCGCTGTACGGGACCCTGCTGCGCCGCACCGGGAAAGCGCTCGGTGACGCCGCCGAGGTGGACGAGCGGCAGCTGGCCGAGGCGCTGCGCGCCGGGACCGACGCGGTGATGCAGCTCGGTGGTGCCGCGCCGGGTGACAAGACGATGATCGACGCGCTGGTGCCCGCGGTGGACGCGCTCGGCGACTCCTTCGCCGCCGCTCGTGACGCGGCCGAGGGGGGAGCCGTCGCCACGACGCCCCTGCGGGCCCGCAAGGGAAGAGCCAGCTATCTGGGTGAGCGCAGCATCGGTCACCAGGACCCCGGGGCCACGTCGGCTGCCCTGCTGATCGCGGCGCTCGCCGACGCGGCGCCGGATGCGGAGGCCGGCGGTGAGTGACGCACAGCTGGTGGGGATCGTCCTGGTGTCGCACAGTGCGGCGGTGGCCGAGTCGGTGGCCGAGCTGGCGAAGGGCCTGGCGGGCGCCGGTAGCGCGGTCGCCGTGGCTCCGGCGGGCGGCACCGAGAGCGGGGGCCTCGGCACCAGCGCCGAGCTGATCTCCGCGGCGGCCGCGTCCGTCGACCGCGGGGCCGGCGTCGCGGTGCTCACCGATCTGGGCAGCGCGGTGCTCACCGTGAAGGCGCTGCTGGCCGAGGGGGACGAACTCCCCGAGCACACCCGGCTGGTGGACGCGCCGTTCGTCGAGGGTGCGGTGGCCGCGGTGGTCACCGCGGCCACGGGTGCGGATCTGGCCACGGTGGAGGCGGCGGCCGTGGAGGCGTACGCGTACCGGAAGGTGTGACGGGCGCGGTGGCGCCCGTCCGGCGCGTTCAGCCGTCGCCGTCCACGAACTTCCGGGCCAGCCGCTTCCCCGTCACGACCGCGGCCTCGTGGTCCTCGACGGGGGTCACCCTGCTGTTCTTGAACACGATGTACGTGACCCCCGAGGAGGTGCCGCCGGCACGTGGGTCGGGGTCGATGCCGAGCGACTCGGCCGCGGCGTAGGACGCCTCGCCGATGATGTCTGCGGGGCCGGTGTCGCCGACGACCGCGTACCGCACCCGGTCGCGGTACACCACCGCCACGACCGATCCGCCGCGCACACCGGCGGCCCAGTAATTCCACACGGCGCTGGGGGCGGGCACCACGACATAGGGCAGCTTCTCCGCGCTCAGCGGACGGCCGTCGGACTGGGCGAAGGCCGTGGACGCGGAGAAGTGGGGATCGGCGAGGGCATTGCAGCGGCGGCCGGGTCGGCCGTCGCAGTCGATGTCCATGTCGGCCTTCCAGAACACCGTGTCGCGGGTGCCGCACACCGGGACGGTGGCCCGGGAGCCGTGGTCCTCGCGGTAGCGGCCGCGGGAGACGGGCGCGCAGGTGCGCACCTTGGCCAGCAGGTCGGCGGCACTGACGGCGTCCGAGCGCCGTGCCGGGGCGGGGTCTGTGCGCCCTGCGGTGGGAGGGTCCGAGCGTCGCGAGGGGGCGGGATCCGCGTGCCGTGCGGCGACAGGGTCGGCGCGCCGTGACGTGCCGGGATCCATGTGCCGTGACGTGCCGGGATCCATGTGCCGTGAAATGACGGGATCCATGTGCCGTGAAATGACGGGATCCGCGTGCCGTGAAATGACGGGATCCGCGTGCCGTGAAATGACGGGATCCGCGTGTTGTGCGGTGACGGGGTGCGCGCGCCGTGCGGCCTGTTCGGTGCGGGGCTGGGGTGCGGCGGCGGGGGGTGCTGAAGGGGCCAGCAGGGCGACACCGGCCATGGCCAGGGTGAGCGACCGTACACGGGACACGATCAAGAGGGCCTTTCGTCGGGGACACTGACGCACACACTCGGGCACTTTGCCCCATTTTTTCCATATGTGATGCTCTGGCGGCCTCGGCGGGTCCGGACGGCGCACGATCGCACCAGCGGCCGCGACGGGGACTGGAGCCCTGGACCAGGCCGACTGGAGCCGTCCGGCCGCCCGCACCGGCGCGGGCCCGCGCGACGACAGCGATCCGCACCACCGGCCCGAACTGCCCTACTCCTCAAAGGGGGTTCGGCACTCCAGGTGCCCAGCGGGCGCAACCCACGGACGAGACCACCCGCCCACCCTCTTGATGTGACCGCGTCAGCGACGCATATTGGTACGGACCAATGGTCGGACGTTCCCGCGTTCCACCCCGGGAGGCAGAATCGTGCAGGGTATTCCTCCAGCCGTGTCCCCGCGTCGCCTCCTCGCGCTCTGCGGGGTCGTCCTGCTGGCCACCGCCTGCCGCTGGGGCGGATCGGACGGCACGGGCGGCGAGCGGCCGCCCGGGGCGCCCACCGGCGTCACGGCCGAGGCCGGCAGCGCCACCAGTGTGCACGTCATGTGGAACGCGGTCGCCGTCGGTGCGAAGGTGAGCCGGTACGAGGTGTACCGGGGCCCCACAAAGGTCAAGGAAGTGCCCGGTTCCGCACACATGGTGGATGTCATCAGGCTCCGGCCCGCCACCACGCATGTCTTCACCGTGCGGGCCCGGGACGCGGACGGACGCCTCGGGCCGCCCAGCCGGGCGGTGCGGGCGACAACACCCGGGGCGGCCACGGCCGACGACTCCCCTCCCACGCGTCCGGCGGAGCTGCACGGCCGGGTGGCCGGAAGCCGGGCGGCCCAGCTGTCGTGGTCCGCCTCGACGGACGACCGGAACGTCGTGTCGTACGACATACAGCAGGGCGGGAAGAAGATCCACAGTGTGGGCGGGAACCAGACGTCCACAGTGGTCACCGGGCTGCGGCCGGGCACCCGTTACGCCTTCACCGTCCGGGCCAGGGACGCGGCCGGCAATCTCTCCCCGCCCGGCGCCACCGTCCGTCTCACCACCACGGACGGCATGGACGACCTGGCCACGACCGCGCCCACGGACTTCCGGGCGACGAGCCAGGAATCCGGCGGCGCCCATTACCTCGCCCTCACCTGGGTGCCGCCGCGGGTGGACGGGGTGATCACCGAGTACGAGGTGCGTCTGGACGGCCGCGTGGCCACGTCGCTCGTCTACGGCGGTGACGCACCGCGTGACCGGGCGGCGTACCGCTTCTACCTGGGCCGGGAGGCGGGAGTCACCCACCGGGTGCGGATCCGGGCGGTGCTGCCCGACGGGACCTGGGGCGGTTTCTCGGCCGAGCGCACGGTGACGACGGGCGGGCACCGCTGATCCGGTCTCCCGAGCAGGCGGGAAAGGCGGGCGTCACCTGCCCGGATGCGGCCGGAGTGCGAGCCGGTCCCGCTGCCCTTTGGCTGGCCTCGTGGCAGCACGGGCGCTCCCCGACCTCGGCGGCGCAAGGGATGTACCGCCGGCCGTGCCGCCGGAAGGCAGTCCACATGCGCATCTCGAAGCCACTGCTCCGCTCCGGACCGGCCGCGGCAGCCGCCGCCGCGCTCGCCCTGACCCTGGCCGGACCGGCCGCCGCGGCCGGGATCTCCGTCAGCACCACCGGGTCGACGGTCTCGGTCACCACCAGCGCGTGCACCCAGACCAACGGCCACTGGGGCACCGCCTCTCTGCTCGACAGCGGCCGGACGAGCTTCTCGCAGGGCCGCCAGGTGACACTGGCGGGAACTGCTGCGGGACAGTCCGCCGCCTGGTCGAACGTGGGCTCGGGCACCTACACGGTGATCGTGGTGTGTTCCAACGGCAGCACCGCGGGCACCCAGGCCGTCGTCGTCTCCCCGGCGTCCAGCCCGTCGGTCACTCCCACCGCCTCGCCCACCCGCGGGGTGCTGGGCGGTCTCGGCGGCGGCTCGACGGACTACGGCACGGTCACGCTGGTGGCCGGGGGCTCGCTGGTCGGCACCGCCCTCCTCGCCACGGCCTGGTACCTGCGCCGGCGCGACAGGGCCGGCCACCTCTAGACCCGGCGCCGGCCGCCGTCACGTCCGACGCGCTCCGGTCGGGCGGCCGGCGTCGCCTCACCCCGCTGTCCGGCGGTCCTGCCTTCCGCGCGCGCCGGGCCGCTCATGCCCCTCCGCGTCCGGCAGCCGGTCGAACTCCGACAGTGCGTGGTCGAGCCACTGGGTCCAGAACGTCTCCAGGTCGATGCCGGCCCGCAGCACCAGATGCCGCAGCCGGTCCTGCGGCCCGTCCTTGCCGGGCGGGAAGTCGCGCCGCTCGATCTCCCGGTACTCCGCCAGCTGCCGCCCGTGCGACTCCCGGTGGCGGCGCAGATCGGCCTGCAGACCCTCGGTGCCGACCACGGCCGCCGCCCGCAGCCGCAGCAGCATCGCATCGCGGAGCGGCTTGGGATCCTGGGACGCGGCGGTCCAGCGGGCCAGTTCGTCCCGGCCCGCCGGCAGTACCTCGTACGCCTTCTTCTGCCCCCGGGCCGGCTGCGCGGAGGGGAGGGCGCGAATCAGGCCCTCGGCCTCCAGCTTCCCCAGCTCGCGATAGATCTGCTGGTGGGTCGCGGACCAGAAGTAGCCGATCGACCGGTCGAACCTGCGGGTCAGCTCCAGCCCCGACGACGGCTTCTCGAGCAGGGCGGTGAGGATCGCGTGCGGGAGTGACATGGACTCATCCTAGGGACGGGCCGCGCCGCCCCTACAGCGCCGCCGCAAGCTCCGTACCCTGCTTGATGGCACGCTTGGCGTCCAGTTCGGCGGCCACGTCGGCCCCTCCGATCAGGTGCACGGGGCGTCCGGCGGCGAGCAGGGTCTCGTACAGGTCGCGGCGCGGCTCCTGACCGGTGCACAGGACGATCGTGTCGACCTCCAGGACGGTGCTCTCGCCGTCGACGGTGAGGTGCAGCCCGGCGTCGTCGATGCGGTCGTAGTGGACCCCGGGGACCATGGTGACCCCGCGGTGCCTCAGTTCGGTGCGGTGGATCCAGCCGGTGGTCTTGCCGAGACCGGCGCCCACCTTGGACGTCTTGCGCTGGAGCAGGTGGACGGTGCGCGGCGGGGCGGGCCGCTCGGGCGCGCCGAGGCCGCCGGGCCCGCGGTAGTCGAGGTCGACGCCCCACTGGCGGAAGTACGTCTCGGGGTCCTCGTGCGCCTTGTCGCCGCCGTCGGTGAGGAACTCTGCGACGTCGAAGCCGATACCGCCCGCACCGAGGACCGCGACCCGGTCGCCGACGGGGGCGCCGTCGCGGAGCACGTCGAGGTAGCCGACGACGCTCGGGTGGTCGACACCGGGGATGTCCGGGGTGCGCGGGGTGACGCCGGTGGCGACGACGATCTCGTCGTACCCGGCCACGTCGTCGGCGGTGACGCGGATGCCCAGGCGTATGTCGACGGCCAGTTCGGCGAGGCGGGTGCGGAAGTAGCGCAGGGTCTCGTCGAACTCCTGCTTGCCGGGGACCTTGCGGGCGACGTTGAGCTGACCGCCGATCTCGCTCGCGGCGTCGAACAGGGTGACGTCGTGGCCGCGTTCGGCGGCACTGACCGCACAGGCGAGGCCGGCCGGGCCGGCGCCGACGACCGCGACCCGCTTGCGGCGGCGGGTCGGGGACAGGACCAGTTCGGTCTCGTGGCAGGCGCGCGGGTTGACCAGGCAGGAGGTGATCTGCCCGCTGAAGGTGTGGTCGAGGCAGGCCTGGTTGCAGCCGATGCAGGTGTTGATCGCCTCGGGACGGCCGTCCGCGGCCTTGGCGACGAAGTCGGGGTCGGCGAGCATGGGCCGGGCCATGGACACCATGTCCGCCGAGCCCTCTGCGAGCAACCGCTCGGCGAGTTCGGGGGTGTTGATGCGATTGGTGGTGACGAGCGGGACCGACACCTCGCCCATGAGCCGCTTGGTCACCCAGGTGTAGGCGCCGCGGGGCACGGAGGTGGCGATGGTCGGGATGCGCGCCTCGTGCCACCCGATACCGGTGTTGATGATCGTGGCGCCGGCCTCCTCGACGGCCTTGGCGAGGGTGACCACCTCGTCCAGGGTGGAGCCGCCGGGCACCAGGTCGAGCATGGAGAGGCGGTAGATGACGATGAAGTCCTCGCCGACCGCCTCACGCACCCGGCGGACGATCTCCACGGGGAAGCGCATCCGGTTCTCGTAGGAGCCGCCCCAGCGGTCGGTGCGGTGGTTGGTCTGCCGGGCGATGAACTCGTTGATCAGGTAGCCCTCGGAGCCCATGATCTCGACGCCGTCGTAACCGGCCTGCCGGGCGAGGCGGGCGGCGCGGGCGTAGTCGTCGATGGTGCGCTCCACCTCGGCGTCGGTGAGCTCTCGGGGCGGGAAGGGGCTGATCGGCGCCTGGAGGGGGCTCGGGGCGACCAGGTCCCGGTGGTAGGCGTAGCGGCCGAAGTGCAGGATCTGCATCGCGATGCGCCCGCCCTCGCGGTGCACCGCGGCGGTGACGATCCGGTGCTGGTCCGCCTCGGTCCCTGTGGTGAGCCTGGCGCCGCCCTCGTAGGGCCGCCCCTCGTCGTTGGGGGCGATGCCGCCGGTGACGATCAGGCCCACCCCGCCGCGCGCGCGGGCGGCGTAGAACTCGGCCATGCGGGAGAAGCCGCCCTCGGCCTCCTCCAGGCCGACGTGCATGGAGCCCATGAGGACCCGGTTGGGCAGGGTGGTGAAGCCCAGGTCGAGGGGGGTCAGCAGGTGGGGATAACGGCTCATCGGGCCCTCCGTGCGCGGTGTCGTGCCTGTAGTTGTAAGGCACGGACACCGGCTTATGCAACTAGTTGCATAAAGGTGACGGAGGGCACAGCGGTCGAAGAGGTGTCACCGGTTTTCGAGGCGGACGTGCAGTTCCTCCTCCTGATCGCCCGGGACCGTGGTCGGGTCGCGCACCGTGAACAGGGAGTCCAGGGTGGTGCGAAACCGGTCGATCGCCCAGTAGCCGCCGTACACGTCGGCATCGACCGACGACGACAGCCGGACCGGGCGGACACCGCCCTCGTGCGCGTCGGCGACGTCGAACGTGCCGAGCCACACCGTGGGCCGGGTCTGGTGGAACTCCTCGGGAACGTCGCCGGAGCACCGGTCGGACGCGAAGCACGCGCACAGCGTGTCGAAGACGAGCCGGGCGTCGTCCTTGCTGCATCCGCTGATCTCGACCGAGACGGACTCCGGATGCGGTTGCTGGCTGTCCATCGTGATCGCTCCTCTCGTGGTCACGCCGCCGTCCCACCCCTCACTCAGCAAAGCACCACAAACCGGGGAGCACTACCCGCGCACCGGTGCGGAGGTGCCGCTTCCCGGGGCGCCCGCCCCGATGGTGGGAGAAGCTGGAACCGAACGGCAGGAGCGGCGGAAAATCGCCCTCGCGCGCGGTAGAACAAGGGGTGGCGGCACGGCGACGGCATGCCGCGGACATCGGCGAAGGCGGGGCGTGGGATGAGTGCAGCAGGGTCACCCCCGGCCGGCGGTGACGGACCGGCCCGCGGGGCAGTGCGCCCCAGCGGTCTGCTCGACGTGCTGCGCGTGGCCTCGGTGGTCCTGGACGTCGAGGGGCGCGTCATGCTGTGGAGTCCGCAGGCCGAGGAGCTCTTCGGGTACAGCGCGCAGGAGGCGCTGGGCCAGTACGCCGCCCGGATCATGGTGCACGAGGAACACCTGGACCTCGTGGTGAAGCTGTTCGCCGACGTCATGCGCACCGGCCTGAGCTGGGCCGGGGCCTTCCCGATCCGGCGCAAGGACGGCGACACCCGGCTGGTGGAGTTCCGCAACATGCGGCTGCTGGACGAGCGGGGTGAGGTGTACGCCCTCGGCCTCGCGGTGGACCAGTCGACCGTACGCCGGCTGGAGCAGGACGTGGCCCTGTCCACCCGGATCGTCGCCCAGTCCCCCATCGGACTGGCCGTGCTCGACGCCGGTCTGCGGTACGTCTCGGTGAATCCGGCGCTGGAGCAGATCAACGGAATCCCGGGCGAGCGGCACCTGGGCCGCACGATCCAGGAGGTGTTGCCGCTGGTGGACACCGCCGCGATCGAGGACGCCGCGCGCGAGGTCCTGGACACCGGCCGGCCGGTCGTCGACCGGTCCACGACCGGGCGTACCCCGGCCGATCCGGACGAGGACCACACCTGGTCGGTCTCGCTGTACCGGCTGGAGAACGCGCTGGGCACGGTACTGGGCGTGGCCATGTCGGTGGTGGACGTCACCGAGCAGTACCGTGCGAATGCCGAGGCCGAGACCGCCCGGCGTCGCCTCGCCGTGATCGCCGACGCCTCCGCCCGGATCGGCACCACGCTGGATCTCTACCGCACGTCCGGTGAGCTCGCCGATGTGGCCGTGCCGGAACTGGCCGACGCGGCGGCGGTGGATCTGCTGGACGCGGTGGTCCTCGGCCGTCGCAGCGCCCTCGGCCCCACCGAGCCGGCGGTGATGCGGGCGCTGGCGGTCCGCTCGGTGGACGCGGCCGACGTGCTGTCGGCGGCCGACCCGCCGGGCAGGGTGACCCGGTACGGACCGGACCGGCTGATCACCGAGTGCGTACGCACGGGGCTGCCCGTGATGGTGCCGCAGGTGAAGGACGAGGATCTCGCTCGGATCGCCCGCTCCCCGGAGGCGGCCGCACTGCTGGCGCGGGCGGGTGTCCACTCGTATCTGGCCGTGCCGCTGATCGCGCGCGGGGAGGTGCTCGGCGCCCTCGACCTCACCCGCACACGCAACGCCCGCCCCTTCGACGAGGACGACCTGCTGCTCGCGCGGGAGCTGGCGTCCCGCGCGGCCGTGCAGATCGACAACGCCCGCTGGTACCAGAACGCCCGCGACACCGCCCTCACCCTGCAGCGCAGTCTGCTGCCGAGCCATCCGCCGATGACGGGCGGGCTCGAGGTCGCCTCCCGCTACCAGCCGGCCGGCGCCACCAGCGAGGTGGGCGGCGACTGGTTCGACGTGATCCCGCTGGGGAACGACAGGACGGCCCTCGTCGTGGGAGACGTGATGGGCAGTGGCATCGCCGCCGCGGCGACCATGGGCCGGCTGCGCACGGCGACCCACACCCTCGCCTCCCTCGGCCTGGACCCGGCCGTTCTCCTGGAACACCTGGACCGGATCACCGGCGGCCTGGACGAGGCGATCGCCACCTGTGTCTACGCCGTCCACGATCCGCGCGAGCGGCAGTGCACCATCGCCAACGCCGGGCATCTGCCGCCCGCCCGGGTCCGGGCCGGCCACGCGCCCGAACTGCTCGATCTGCCCACCGGGGTGCCGCTGGGCGTGGGCGGGGTCGCGTTCTCCACGACCACCGTCGACCTGGAGCCGGGCGACCGGCTGGTGTTCTACACCGACGGTCTCGTCGAGACCCGCAGGCACCCGCTGGACGAGCGCCTCGACCGGCTGCTCAGCCTGCTGGACCGGCCCGGCCACTCCCTGGAGGAAGTCTGCGACCTGCTCCTGCGCACCCTTCACGAGCCCGACAACTTCGACGACGTGGCCCTGCTGATCGCCCGCGCGACGGCGCCGGGCGCGTGAGCGTCCTCCGCCGTTACGCCGTTACGCCGTTACGCCGTTACGCCGTTACGCCGATCACGACATGGGCGTACCGCTCCTCGCAGACGGCCAGGCGGGTGCGCAGCCCGGCGCCGGTGAAGGCGTCGACGGCGGCGGGGGCCTGCCTGCTGCTGGTCTCCACGAGGAGACAGCCGCCGGGCGCGAGCCACTCCGGCGCGCCGGCTGCGACCCGGCGCAGCACGTCAAGGCCGTCCGCGCCACCGTCGAGCGCGACGCGCGGCTCGTGGTCACGGGCCTCCGGGGGCAGCAGGCCGATCTCGTCGCTCGGCACGTACGGCACGTTCGCCGCGATGACGTCGATACGGCCCCGGAGCTCACCGGGGAGCGCCTCGAACAGGTCACCCCTGTGAACCTGCCCGCCGAGGCCGGCGACATTGCGGCGGGCACAGCGCACGGCGGCCGGGTCGATGTCGGCAGCGTGCAGTTCGGCCTCGCCGAGCCCTGTCGCCAGGGCCGCGCCGACGGCGCCGGAGCCGCAGCACAGGTCCACGACGACGGACGCGCCGGGCGCCTGCGCGAGAGCCTGTTCCACCAGGAACTCGGTGCGTCGGCGGGGCACGAAAACACCGGGTTCCACGGTGATGCGCCGACCGCGGAACTCTGCCCAGCCGACGACGAGCTCGAGGGGCAGTCCGGCTGCCCGGCGCTCGACCATCGCGGCGATGTCCTGGGGTGCCGGCGCGGCGGCGAGGATCAGCCCGGCCTCGTCCTCGGCGAAGACGCAGCCGGCGGCACGGAGGGCCGCGACGACGGAATCCCGGGTGGGCGGGCAGGGCGACGGCAGTGTCAGGGACACGGGCGAGGAGGGCTGGGATGGCGTGTGCGGCATGTGTGGCAAGAGCTGAGAGCCTTTCGGGAGCCGAAGGGCGCTCTCGCGGTCACCTGCTGCCGGTGAACCGCGTCGCTTCGAGGTGAGAGCACCCGACCTGACAAGCGGTGATGGGTCTCACCTCCCTCGGCGTCCCTGGCTGGGTCGGTCCACAGCCGGACGGCCACATTACCCGACGATCTCCGCAGTCGTGCGGTGCGATCAGGACGGATCCGGACCGCTGGGTGAGTGCAGCGGGCGCTCCCGGCCGAGGCGTCGAAGACCATCCAGCACGAGGTGCCCGTCTTCGCCCACCGCGCGCACCCCGCGCGTCGAGCGGGTACGCAGTGCACGGTCGGGTCGACGGCGCGGCGGCCTACGGGACCGGGCGGGGCCAGGAGGCCGGGGACCGACGGACAGGACCGAGGCCCGGGAGGACAGCGGCCAGGGGCCCGGACGGCCAGAAGGGCCCGGGATCCGGGGACCGGGGGCGGCCTGGGGGCGTGGTGGTCCGCGGCACCGCGTACGGTTGAACACCGGAACCACTCGAGCACCTGTCGTAACGGAATCACCGATCACGTGAACATCACCCGAGGCTTCACCGGCCGCCCCCGTGGGGACAATCCCGGACTGCCGCCCGGCCAGTACGACGCCGGCGACGAATGGCCCGTCCTGTCCGCCGAGGTCACCCCCGACCTCGCGCCGGCCGACTGGACCTTCCGGATCGACGGACTGGTGGCGCAGCCCCGTACCTGGGACTGGGAGGAGGCACACGCGATGCCTGCCTCGGCCTACGAGGGTGCCATCCACTGCGTGACGAGTTGGTCGAAGTTCGGGGTACGGTTCGGCGGCGTCTCGCTGGACGCGTTTCTGAGCACGGTCCGTCCCCATGGGTCGGCCACACATGTGGTCGCCTACGCGCACACCGGTTACACCACCAGCCTGCCGCTCGCCGACGTGACCGGTGGCCGGGCCTGGATCGCCTGGGAGTACGACGGACGCCCGCTCCCCGCCGAGCACGGCGGTCCGGCGCGACTGCTGGTGCCTCATCTGTACTTCTGGAAGAGCGCCAAGTGGATCGCGGGGCTGCGGCTCCTGGACCACGACGAGCCGGGGTTCTGGGAAGGCAACGGCTACCACCCGCGCGGCAATCCCTGGGAGGAGCAGCGGTACTCCGGTGACTGAGCGGACGACGCGGACGCCGCGGAACGCGTTGGAGCCGTTCGCCCCGCCGACGCGGTTCGCCGTGCCAGGGCGCATCGGTGTGAACGCGCGGACCGCCTCCCTGTGGCGGACTGCCACACTGACCGAGATCCGTCGCGAGACGCCGCGCGTCTCGACCTTCCGGTTCGCGGTGCCCGGCTGGGCGGGGCATGTTCCCGGGCAGCATCTTCTGCTGCGGCTGACCGCCGAGGACGGGTATGTGGCCCAGCGCCACTACTCAATCGCGTCCGCTCCGGACGACTCCGGCCACATCGAACTGACGCTGGACCATGTCGAGGGCGGCGAGGTCTCGGGCTGGTTCCACACGGTGGCCCGCCCCGGTGACCGGGTCGAGGTGCGCGGCCCGCTCAGTGGCTTCTTCGCCTGGCCGGGTGACCGGCCCGCGCTGCTGGTGGGGGCCGGCTCCGGCGTGGTCCCACTGATGTCGATGGTGCGCCACCACCGGGCGCGGGACATGCGGGTGCCGCTTCGGCTGCTGGTGTCGGCGCGCGGGCCCGAGGAGCTGATCTACGCGCGTGAGTTCGGCGCGGAGACCATGCCGGTGTTCACACGGAGGGCGCCGGAGGGTGTGGCCGTCGGACGTATGGCGGCCGCACATGTGGCACCCATCGTGGCTGAGCAGCCACCCGGTGGCTGGGAGGCCTATGTGTGCGGCTCCAACTCCTTCGCCGAACACGCCTCCAGGCTGCTGACGGCGGCGGGGCAGCCCGTGGAGCGGATCCGGATCGAACGCTTCGGCTGACCGGCGGCCCCGCGTTCGTGCGGGGCGGTGCGACCGGGGCGGACGCCCGTTTCGCGCGGTTGCGGCCGGACACCCGGTGCCCACCGTCCGCCTGTGCCACGCACCGCGGAGGGGTCGTCGGCGCCACCGTCTCGTATGGCTCTCCTCATCCCCGGCTGTGGCGACGGCAGGGAGGTCTGGATGCGAACGCGAGTGCTGTGCCGACGGCGGCGCGGTGCGCCGTGCCGCCGGTCGGACGTCGTCGAGGGTGGACGGCGCTGTCGGTCGTGTGCTGCTGCGCCCGGCGGTCCCGCTGGTGCGGCGCTCGCCACCTGACGACGCCTCCGTGGGGCGGTACGGCATCGGCATGGGGACCGGCACTGCAGGCGGCACGGCGGCCGTGGTGCTCTCGCGCACCGCGCGGCGCGCCGGGTGGCGCGCCGGGTGGCGCGCCGGGTGGCGATGCGCCGCAGGCCGGCCCAGTGGGACCGGGCGTGGGCCCGTGGAACAGGAGTGGACGCATCGCGGGGCGGGAGGACACCTCTTTCCAGAAAACGCTTTCTGTAGCGTTCACCTGGAGCTTTACGAAAAGAGCCTGGCGATTTCCCGGGTGATCCACGTACGGTGGCACCGCTTCGCACTGTCTCTTGACGAAGGCGGTCCCTGATGGCCCTGTTCGACCTCCCCCTCGACGAACTGCGCGACTACCGCAGCACGTCCACGGCACCCGAGGACTTCGACGCGTTCTGGTCCAGAACACTCGACGAGGCGCGCGCGCACGATCTGGACGCACACTTCGAGCCGGTCGACACAGGACTGTCCACCGTGCAGGTGTTCGACGTGACGTTCGCGGGGTTCGGCGGTCACCCGGTCAAGGGCTGGCTGACCCTGCCTTCCCGCGTCGACGCCGCGTTGCCGCTGGTGGTGGAGTTCATCGGGTACGGCGGCGGCCGCGGACTGCCCCACGAGCATCTGCTGTGGGCGTCGACGGGCCGGGCCCACTTCGTGATGGACACCCGCGGACAGGGCAGCGCCTGGGGTGCCGGCGGTGGCACGGCCGACCCGGTGGGCGGCGCTCCGGCGTACCCCGGGTTCATGACGCGCGGCATCGACGCGCCCGCGGACTACTACTACCGCAGGGTGTTCACCGACGCCGTGCGCGCGGTCGAGGCGGCGCGGTCGCACCCGCTGACCGACGCGAACCGCACCGTGGCCGTCGGCGCCAGCCAGGGCGGGGGCATCGCGCTCGCCGTGGGCGGCCTGGTTCCGGATCTGGCGGGCATCGCGCCGGACGTACCGTTCCTGTGCGACTTCCCTCGCGCGACAACGCTCACCGACCGGCATCCCTACCGGGAGGTCGGCCTCTACCTGAAGACCCACCGCGGTCGCTTCGAGGACGTCCTGCACACCTTGTCCTACTTCGACGGCGTGCACTTCGCCGCCCGTGGCCGCGCCCCGGCGCTCTTCTCGACGGCCCTGGAGGACCAGACCTGCCCGCCGTCGACGGTGTTCGGGGCCTTCAACGCCTGGGCGCACGAGGACAAGGCCATCGAGGTGTACGACTTCAACGACCACGAAGGCGGCGGGCCGTTCCATGAGGCGGCCAAACTCCGCTGGATGCGCTCGTACATCTGACGGGGCGGGCCGCTTCGGTTCCGACTCCGGTTCCGAGGAGGCGGGTGGTTCGGGCACTGACGTACCGTACGGTTCCGGTCGAACTGCCGAACCGCTCTTCCCTAGTGGTGCAGACCAACGCTGGACATGGTGGCGCACTGAGCCCGCGCGGCTACGGTACTGCCTGCCGTCGTACACGTGCAGACGGAGCCGGTGACGACGTCGACCAGGTGCACGACCTCGCCGACGGTCGTCATCTGTGCGTCGGGCACAGCGCTCTGGGCGAGGAACCGCAGGTGGAACGCCTCCACGGTCACCGTGGTACGTTCCGGGGTTTGCAACGAATCGTGATCAGGAGCTACCGCTCCGTGCCATACTCAACTACCAACTGGCATCTGATCAGCCTGTGTTGATCACGTTGGCGAAGGGACTGGGGGATGGTGCTGGGGTTGCCCAAGTGGCGCGTGATCGTCGCGTCGGATTCGCGTTCGGCAGAGGATGTGCACGGCGATCTGAGCCGTGATGGTTCCTGGGACTCCGGGATCTCGGTGGAGTTGGAGCAGTCGGCGTCGAGGTTCCGGACGGGGGACGCTGCGATCCTCGTGGCCACCATCGCTGCTGCGAGTTCCGCCCTGACCGCGTTGGTGACCGGCATCCTGGGCCGCGGCGCGGCCAAAGAGGGGCAGCGCATCGTGATCGAGCTCGCGTCTGGGGCCAGGCTCGAGGTACCGGCGGGCGTCGAACCGGCCGAACTGGACCGGATGCTCAGTCTGATCCGCGAGGATCCCCAGCGGATCCTCCTGCCGTGAAGCGAAGGACTGCCCTGGGTGTACCCCTCCGATGAGGCGAACTCGTATACGCAGGCAGGCGATTCTGCCCGGGACCGCTTCGAGCGAACCCGTTCCCGGGCGGAGCTGACCAGAGCGATCTCCTCGTTCCGTGCCGCCGTCGCGGTGCTACCGGCCGACGATCCTGACCGCGTACCGCATCTCTACCGGCTTCTCAGCGCGCTGCATCTGCGCTTCAAGGAGACCGGGGACGAGGCGGACCTGGAATCTGCGATCGCCGCCGGGCGCGAGGCCACCTCCCTGGCCCGGAGGGACACCGTCTGCCTCTCGGCGCTCGCGGCCTTGCTCCTCGATCGGTTCAGGGTGACCGAGCGGAAGGCGGACCTCGACGAGGCGATCGAGGTGGCCCGTACCGCGACGCGCCTGCCGCCCTCACGACCGTCGGACGGCACTGCTGCGCTGGCGAATCTCGGCTCGGCGCTGAGCGAGCGGTTCAAGTACCTCGGATCGGTCGAGGACATGGAGGAGTCGATCGACCTTGGGCGCACGGCGGTCACGCTGAGTCGGCCGGGCCCCTCGCGCAAGCACGCGCTCCACAATCTGGTCCAGGGCCTGCGTCGGCTTGTCATGGAGACCGGACGCTCCGAGGCGCTCGAGGAAGCCGTCGCCGTCGCCCGGCGCGGGGTCAACGCCCGCCCGCGCGAAGGCAGCGACCAGGCCATGAGCCTGGGCGGTCTCGGCGCCGTCCTGGCGGACCGCTGCGAGCTGACCCGCACCCCGGAAGGACTGGACGAGGCCCTGGCCTGCAGCCTCGAGGCCTTCGACATGACTCCCGCGGACCATCCCAAGCGGCAGGCGTATCTGGTCGGCCTGGTGGTCCAATTGGCCCTCAAGGCCCGTTTCTCGGGGAACCCCGCACACCTGGACGAAGCCGTACGCCTCGCACGCGCGTCCACCGAGAGCGCCCCCACACACACCGAGGCGCCCGTCGAACTGATCCTCGTGGTGGCCCTGGTGAACAGGTACCAGGCGACCGGCACGGTCGCGGACCTGGACGAGGCCATCGTGCTCACCCGCGCCGGTCTGGCCCGGACGCAGGACCACCGGCCCGGACACGCGCATTTCTCGGGCGTACTGTCCCAACTGCTGTTCCTGCGCCACAGGCAGGCCGGGGCCGTCGCGGACCTGGATGAGGCGATCCGCCACGAGCGGGCGCGGCTGCAGAATCCGGCCCTCGACCGCAGGCAGCGTGCCACGGTGCTCAATGCACTGGGCCTGCTGCTGTGGGACCGGTCCCGGCGGACGCGGGACCGGGACGACATCGAGGCGTCGATCGCCCTCTGCCGTGAGGCGGTGGCGACCGGGATCCACCGGTCCGACCGGGCGATGCACCTGTCCAATCTCGGCAACGTCCTGTCGGCGCGGTTCGCGTACGCCGGTCGGCTCGAGGATCTGGACGAGGGGATCGACGTGACGCGTCGCGCGGTGGCGGCGTCGACCGGGCGGGAGGCCGACGATCTGGCCCGGTACCTCGCGAACCTGACGTACGCCCTGACCCAGAGGTACGAACGGACCGGGCGCCCCGAGGACGTGGAAGAGGCGGTGTCCGCGGGCCGCAGAAGTGTGTCGCTGATCTCCGGCAGCAACCCGGAACGCGCCCGGTTCCTCGCCAACCTGGGTGCCGCCCTGCGCGCCCGCCACACGTCCACGGGCAACCCGGACGACCGGAGCGCCGCGGCGGCGGCCGACGTCGAGGCCTCGGCCGTGGACACGGCACCGGTGTGGCAACGCCTCGGCTCCGCGAGGGCAGCCGCCGCCGACCTGGTCGCCGCATCCGAAGTGCTGCGCGCGACGGACCTGCTCGAGAACGCGGTACGGCTCCTGCCGGAGGTCAGCCCCCGCCGCCTGGCCCGCAGCGACCAGGAGCACGCGCTGGGCGGCCTGGCGGGACTGGCCGGCGAGGCGGCCTCGCTCGTCCTGGCCGATCCGCGGCTGCCCGCGGCGGACCGGCCGCGGCGGGCCCTGAGCCTGCTGGAGGCCGGACGCGGAGTCCTCATCAGCCAGGCGCTCGACGGCCGCGACGACCTGTCCCTCCTGCGCCTCAGACACCCGGATCTCGCCGCGCGCTTCGTCGCACTCCGCGATCTGCTCGACCAGCCCTGGGAGGCCGGCCCGTCGTCGGGTGGTGCGGAGTCCGGTACTCCCACGGCCCTACCACAGTTCGGCGCCGGCCGCGAACGGCACGAACTCGCCGCGGAGTTCGCCGCCACGCAGGCCAGGATCAGGGCACTCGACGGCTTCGGCTCGTTCGGTCTGCCGCCCGGCGCCGACGAGTTGCTCGGCGCAGCGCAGGCAGGGCCGGTGGTCGTTCTCAACGTCAGCGCGTACGGGAGCCATGCCCTCCTGGTCACCCGGGACGAGGTCACGGCGCTGCCGCTCCCGCGGGCCGACGCGGACGGTGTGGCCACCAAGGCCTCGGCGTTCCTGGCGGCCCGGCAGTCGATCCTGATGGGGGACGCGGCGGCGGAGGAGCGGGGCGGGGCCCGGATGCTCTCCGTACTGGAGTGGCTGTGGGACGCCATCGCGGCCCCGGTGCTGGAGGCACTCGGCCACCGCACCGGCCCCTCTGCCGACACGGAGCCCTGGCCCCGTGTCTGGTGGGTCCCCTGCGGCCTGCTGAGCCTGCTGCCGATCCATGCCGCGGGCCACCACACCACCGCCGCCCGCGAGCGGTGCCCGCGCACGGTCATCGACCGCGTGGTCTCCTCCTACGCCCCGTCCCTGCGCACACTCATCCACACCAGGCAGACCACGTCACCCGCGCGACGCGGGCCGACGCTCCCGACGCTGGTGGTGGCGATGCCGACCACGCCGGGACTCCCCGGCCTGGGCCGCCTGCCGTACGTCACGGAAGAGGTTGGGGTGCTGCGCAGCCACCTGCCCGAACTCACCGTGCTCGCCGACCAGGAGGCCGCGCTGGACGCCGTGGCGGAGCCGACGAAGACCTCCGTCCTCGCCCGCCTCGCCCACCACCCGATCGCCCACTTCTCCTGCCACGGCGCCACCGACCCGCACCAGCCTTCACGCAGCCGACTCCTGCTGCGGGACCACGAGCACGACCCGCTGACAGCCGCGAGCCTGGCCCCGGTCGCGCTGGACCGGGCACAGCTCGCTTACCTGTCGGCGTGCAACACCGCGGCGATCCAACCGGTGCGCTTGCTCGACGAGTCGATCCATCTGGCCTCGGCGTTCCAGATCGCCGGCTTCCCGCATGTCATCAGCACACTGTGGGAGATCGACGATCAGCTCTCGGTACGCATCGCCGACGACTTCTACGCCGGACTCCGCACGCCGGAGGGGGACTTGGACGTGAGCCGCGCAGCACAGGCCCTTCATCGGGCGACCCTCCGCGCCGGCAGAGGAGACGGCACCACGGACGGTCCGGCGGACGCACTCCAGAACCCGTTCCTCTGGGCGTCCTACGTCCACATCGGCATCTGACCCCCGGCGCCTCGGAGGTCAGTCGTCCTCGGACCGCGCCAACTGCTCCTCGAACCAGGCGCGCCGGCTCTGAGGACAGGCCGTACGGAGATGCCCCAGCGCCTGGTGAACCGAGTGCGTGTCATAGCCGGACGTGATCATGCCACGCGACAGAAGGACGTTGAGCGTGTAACCGACCAGCCCATCGCTCAGCCGCCAAAGTGCCCTCGCGGCCTCCTCCTTGACCCGTTGCTCGGTCGTGGGCGAGGCCAGCAGATCGGCGAGCGACGCCAGGGTCAGCATCCCGTCGGGCGGTGCGCTGCGCAGACACCCCAGCGCCACCTCGGGGTTGGGGTGATGAAGGAAGACCTTGGTCCAACTGGCGCGCAGGAGCGTCTGGGCCCGTTCTCCACTGCCGATGTACCCCGTGTGACGACCGTCCTCCGGCCACACATAGGGCAGCGTGCTCTGCCCGAAGAACCGTGCCACATCGATGCTCCAGGGCAGACGCAACGGCGCCATGCCCCACAGCTCGTCCCCCAGCGGATCGGCGGGCAGCGTGACCATCTGCTCCGCGTCGGGCCCGCCCGGCGCGGCCGCGCGCCCGACAGGGCCCACCTCGGTCTGGAGCGACATCTGTCCACCGCAGGCCCGGCAGACGGGCTCGCGCGTCGTACCGCCGGCCCTGGCGAGGCCGCTGCACACGGCGCACTGCAGCAACGAGCACGCACGGCAGTGCAGCCCGCCGCCCGTCTTCACCAGGCCCGCGAGCTCGTCGTAGGTCAGATACAACGACACCGAGCCGACCTTCTCGTCATTGATCGGCAGCTTGTACGGCACGACGAAGAAGCCGCACCAGGCACACCGCGTGCCCGACGGCGAAGGGCTCTGGCTCCGCGGCCGCTCCCCCAGCTCGATCAGCTTGCCGTCGGCCTCGTGGAACAAGTAGATGAGGTCCCGCCCGAAGTTGCCCTCCGGGGTCTCGACGATGTTGTAGACCAGCTCGTCCTTGACAGGGGTTCCACGAAGAAATTCCAGTGCGGCCTGTCGGCTCGGCCCGCCGTAGACGTGGTAAGTGCCCTGCCCTGTTCGTTCGGTCTGCTTGAAACGGACACCGGCCTGAAGCCCGTCACCCTCCTTGCGCTCCGACAACGACATGCAACCCCCATGAAGGCGTGAACCCAACACTGCAAGCTTCAACAGCAATTGACGTGCAGTCAACCAGGCTCGACACGTGGAACCCGTAGAGCACGCCGTCAGGTCACCGCCTTACCCACCGCCGCACCGCTGATGCAGCAGAGCGGTCCACGCCCGAGGCACGATCCCCAGGACGACCTTTCCTTTCGTGGTGTTCAGCTCCTGCACGACGGCCTTGGAGATGTCCCCGCCGGAAAGCTCTCCCTCGCTGTCCAACCGAACCGAGTTCGCCATCCTCAGGCCGTTGTCCATGCCCGAATCAGGCCCCCGGTACAGGCTGAGCCGTACCGGCGGCGGTCTGACCGGTGAGCGGCCTTCTCCCGTCTCCGGCGAAACGTGTCTCGCGCGACCGTCAGGGCAGCGCCCGTCCGGCGACGACCAGCCGGACCTCCGGACTTCCGTCCGTCCGCCGCCCGAACTCGGGCAGCGCCTGGAACTCCACCACGAAACCCGCCCGGGACAACTCGCGCCACATGCCGCCGAACCGGAAGGCGCGGTAATACATGACGAACGGCGGACGCCAAACGGCGTTGCGCACCCGCATCACCGCATCGAACCCCAGCAGCATCCCGTACATGAGCGAGCCCGGCCGGGGCGGAGCGACCACGGGAAAGACGAAGCGGCCACCGGGCCGCAGCACCGAGTGGACCTGCGCGAACAACCCCGGCAGCTCCCGTGGCAGGAAATGCCCGAACGCCCCGAAACTGACCACGAGGTCGAAGACCGGCCCGAACGGCAGGGCCCGTGCGTCGGCCCGCACCCAGCGGATCCGGGGCCCGGACGGCCCCGGCGGCCCGGTCCGCTCCCGCGCGACGTCCAGCATGCCCGCGCTGAAATCCACACCCGTGACGCTCTCCCCGCACACCTGCCTCAGCACACCGACGCCCGCACCGGTGCCGCAGCACAGATCGAGCCCGGCGCCGAACGGCCCTGCCCGCCGCAGTGCCGCGGCCGTGGCGTCGAGCACCGGATCCGGCGTACGGAAGGGGGTGTGGTCGAACTTCGGCGCGAGGAGGTCGTAACCGCGTTCCACGGACGACAGCGCCTGAACGACGAGTTCACGCAGGCGAGGGCCTTCGGGGTCGAACATCGGATCAGCCTAGAGGAGGGCTCCGGCCCACGGAGGCACTCCGCACCGCCACGCTCGGTGATACAGTACGGAAAGCACTCCTTGTACGCCCCTGGTCGGGCGTCGGGTGCCAGTTCTCCTTCGATTTCTCTCCGGTTCGCCGCCCCGCCCGTCACGTCCGACCGGCGCACAGGCTTTCCCGCATCACCTCGTCGGCAGGGATCGCTCCCACCGTGACCGGTGATGTTCTCGCCGCCCGGAGGCGCGCATCCGCCCTCCTCGCGCGGTTTCTCTCCTTCCCCTCGCATGTCCCCGCCCGTCGTCCGCGAAAGGACCGGTCCCATGACCACCACCACACTCGATCACCCTCCCGTGCAGCAGCGGCCCCGGATCGTCACCGGCGTCCTCGACATCGACGCGGCCGGGAAGGGGCACCTGCGCGCCGAGAGCCTTCTGGCCTCCCCCGCCGACCCGCCCGTGTCGCCCGCGCTGCTGCGCCGTCACGGTCTGCGCAAGGGCGACCGGGTGGAGGGTGTCCATGACGGGCGGCACGGCCTGACCGAGATCACCCGGGTCGACGGCCGTACGCCCGACGCGCTGCGCGGCCGCCGGCACTTCCGGGACCTGACACCGCTTCACCCGCACCGGCGGCTGCGCCTGGAACACCCGGCGTCCGGGCCGGCCGGGCGGATCGCCGACCTGTTCACGCCGGTCGGCAAGGGGCAGCGCGGGCTGCTCGTGGCGCCGCCCAAGACCGGCAAGACCGTCCTCCTCCAACAACTCGCGGCGGCGGTGGCCGGGAACCACCCGGAGTGCCGGCTGATGGTGGTGCTGCTCGACGAACGGCCCGAGGAGGTCACCGACATGCGGCGCTCGGTGCGCGGCGAGGTGTACGCCTCGACCTTCGACCGCCCGGCCAGGGAGCACATCGCGCTCGCCGAGCTGGTCATCGAACGGGCCAAGCGGCTGGTCGAGGCCGGCGAGGACGTCGTCGTACTGCTCGACTCGCTGACCCGGCTGTGCCGGGCGTACAACAACGCGGCCGCGTCCGGTGGACGCACCCTCAGCGGCGGAGTCGACGCCACCGCGCTGCTCGGGCCCAAGCGGTTCTTCGGTGCCGCCCGTCGGGCCGAGGAGGGCGGCTCCCTCACGATCCTCGCCTCCGCCCTGGTGGAGACCGGTTCCCGCGCCGACGAGTTCTACTTCGAGGAGCTCAAGAGCACCGGCAACATGGAGCTGCGGCTGAGCCGCGAGGCGGCCACCCGGCGGCTGTTCCCGGCCGTCGACCTCACCGCCTCGGGCACCCGCCGCGAAGAACTGCTGCTCACACCGGCCGAGTTGGCCGCCGCAGCGGGGCTGCGGCGTGCTCTGGGATCCCGGGACGGGCTGGCCGCTCTGGAGACGCTGCTCGGGCGGATGCGCGAGACTCCCGACAACGCGACGTTTCTGCGGCGGGTCCGGCCGACCCTGCCCGGCGGCTGACGGCGCGTCGGCATGTGGCATCCGGGTGCTCGGGAGCGGTCTGCGGCCGGGGCAGCACGGTGTTCCGGACGTCGATTCCTACGTTTGCAGTATGACTATCGGATTTGCTTCACGGGTGGCCGTGCCGGCCTGTGCGTTCTGCACGGCGGGGCTGCTGCTGCTCGCGCCCGCCGCGGCCACCAGCGGTGCGGGCCTGGATCCCGGACCGCGGGCGACGGACACCGGCACGTCGCTGCTGTACCGGCCCGGCACGCACGTCCGTCCGCGCCCGGGGGCACCCGAGGTCCCGGATCTGACCGCCCTCTCGTGGCTGATCGCCGACTCCCGCACCGGCGATGTGCTGGCGGCGCATGACGCGCACCGCAGACTGCCGCCCGCCAGCACCCTCAAGACGCTGTTCGCCCTCACCGTGCTGCCCACCCTGCCGGCCGGCACCCGGCACCGGGTCGGCGCGCAGGAGCTGACAGGCATCGGGCCCGGCAGCAGCCTCGTCGGCGTCGCCGAGAACCGGACATACCGGGTGTCCGACCTGTGGAACGGGGTCTTCCTCAGCTCCGGAAACGACGCCGTACACGTGCTGGCCGCGCTGACCGGCGGCTGGCGGGACACGGCCGAGCGCATGCAGGCCAAGGCCCGCGCCCTGGGCGCCCGCGACACCCGGGTGAAGTCGCCCGACGGCTACGACGCGCCCGGCCAGGTGTCGTCCGCGTTCGACCTGGCGGTGTTCGGCCGGGCCGGGCTGCGCAACCCCGAGTTCGCGCGGTACTGCGCCAGGGAGGAGGCGCGGTTCCCGGGCCGCGACGGCGCCTCCTACGGAATCGTCAACACCAACCGGCTGCTCACGGGCGCGGACGGAGTCGAGCCCTACCCGGGCCTGATCGGGATCAAGAACGGCTATACGAGCCACGCCGGCAACACGCTCGTCGCGGCCGCGCGCCGCGACGGCCGCACCCTCGTGGTCACGGTCATGAACCCCCGTTCGGACGATGGGCACGCGGTGTACGAGGAGGCGCGTTCGCTCCTGGACTGGGGTTTCGAGGCGGCGGACCGGGTCGACCGGGTGGGCTCGCTGGACGCCCTGCGGCCCGGACCGCTGCGGGGACCGGAGGCGGAGGCCGCAACGGTACCGGCGGCCCGGCGGGACGACGGTCCGGGACGACCGGTGTCCTGGAGCATCGCCGGTGCCGCCCTGCTGGGCGCGGCGGCGACGGCGCTGTTCCTTCGGCTCAGGTGGGGTCCGGTACCGACCGACTGACCAGGCGGCGGCAGGGTCAGAACACGGAGACGCCGGTGAGTGTCGTGAAGCGGTCCAGCGCGGCGACGCCCGCCACCGAGTTGCCCCGCTCGTCCAGGCCGGGGCCCCACACGCACAGGGTGCAGCGGCCCGGGACGACGGCGATGATCCCGCCGCCGACCCCGCTCTTGCCGGGCAGGCCGACCCGGTAGGCGAAATCGCCGGCCGCGTCGTACGTGCCACAGGTCAGCATCACGGCGTTGACCTGTTTGGCCTGGCTCCCGCTGAGCAGCCGGGTGCCGTCGGCGCGGATGCCCTGCCGGGCGAGGAAGCCCGTCGCCAGGGCGAGGTCGGCGCAGGAAGCGGCGACGGAGCACTGGCGGAAGTACTGGTCGAGCAGGACCGGCACCGGATTGTCGATGTTGCCGTAGGACGCCATGAAGTGGGCGAGGGCTGCGTTGCGACTGCCGTGGGCCTCTTCGGACGCGGCGACCCCCATGTCGAAGGACAGGCCGGGATTGCCGCTCTCCGTGCGCAGGAAGGCGAGCAGTTCACCGGCCGCGTCACCGGTACGGGTGTGCAGCCGGTCGGTGACGACCAGGGCGCCCGCGTTGATGAACGGATTGCGCGGGATGCCGTTCTCGTACTCCAGCTGCACCAGGGAGTTGAAGGGATTGCCGGAGGGTTCGCGGCCCACGTGCTCCCACAGGGCGTCCCCCTCGCGGGACAGGTCGAGGGCGAGCGTGTACACCTTGGTGAGGGACTGTGCCGAGAAGGGCCGGCGCCAGTCCCCCACCCCGTACACCGTGCCGTCCGGTTCGGCGACGGCCATACCGAAGTGTCTCGGGTCGCAGGCCGCGAGCGCCGGGATGTAGCCGGCGGGGCGGCCGCGGCCGGGGGTCCGCTCGATCTCCTCGGCGATGCGCTCCAGGACCGGCTTGAAAGTAGTGGACGCTGCCATGATCCCCATTGTCCAGGACGGGGGCCGGGCACCTTCTCTCGCGGGGCCCGGTGAGGAAGCGCCCCAGCGGGGCGCGGGGAGCGGTCCTGCGGGCCGTCGACGGCACGCAGGGGGCCTCGAACCGCCGCTGTGATGTTCGCGGGCGCTCAGGCACGGGCCGGGACGGTCACCGGGTCAAGTGCCGGCACCGGCCGTATCCCGCCCACTGCCCGCCCGCCCCCGAGCAGGGTCTCTCCCGCGAACTCCTTGAGCAGGGACGGGTCCACTCCCGCCCGCGCCAGCGCCCCCGCGGTCACCGGGACGCGTGCCCGGGACGCCCCGTCGGCGATCTTGACGGCGACGGCGCGACCATCGGGGAGGGCGGCGACCTGAACACCCTCGAAGCCGTCCTTGGCGAGCAGCCCGGGAACGGCACGCATCAGTGCGGCCACGTCCCGGCCGGAGCCGGAGGCCATCTCGGCGTGCTCACGCACCGCGTCGGCGACGCGGGCCTCCGGGGTGCCGGGCGCGGCGGTGGTGAGCCGGGCGGCGGCGACGGCCAGACCGTGCAGCGAGACGGAGAAATGGGGCGCGCCGCAGCCGTCGACGGTGACCGTGGCGACGCGCTGCCCGGTGAGGTCCTCGACGATCTCGGCGATCGCCCGCTGGAGGGGATGCGCGGGGTCGAGGTAGTCGTCGAGGGACCAGCCGTTCAGCCTGGCCGTGTACAGCATGGCGGCGTGCTTGCCCGAGCAGTTCTGCGCGAGCCGGGACGGCGGGCGGCCCGCGCGCACCCAGGTGTCCCTGACGACCGGATCGAACGGCAGGTCGGGGACGTTACGGAGGTCGCCCTCGGTCAGTCCGGCCAACTCGAGGATGCGCCGGGTGCCGGCCAGGTGGCGTTCCTCGCCGGAGTGGCTGGCCGCGGCGAGCGACAGCAGTTCACCCTCGAGCGGGAGCCCCGCGCGCACCATGGCCACCGCCTGGACGGGCTTGAGCGCGGAGCGCGGGTAACAGGCAACTTCGACGTCGCCGAGCTCGAAGCCGACATCGCCGTCGCCGTCGAGGACGACGACGGAGCCGTAGTGGACGCCCTCCACGATTCCACCGCGCATCAGGTGGGCGACGGGGGCGTGGAAGGGCTCGCGGATCAGGGGCGCATCCGCGGGGAGAGTGCTGTGCATCACACTGCCTGGGGGGAGTCGTGGGGTGTCGCGGAGCGCACGATGTCGGTGAGGGTGGTCTCGACCCGGTCGAGGTGGTGGGTCATGGACTCGACGGCGTCGCGCTCGCAGCCGTCGGTCAGTGCCTCGAGGATCGCCCGGTGCTCGCGGTCGGACTGCTCGCGGCGTCCGCCGAGTTCGTTGAGGAACGCGGACTGACGGGCCAGTGCGTCCCGGATCTCCTCGATGACCCGGCGGAACACCGGGTTGTGGGCGGCCTCGGCCACGGCGAGGTGGAACAGGGTGTCCATCGCCACCCACACGGCGGTGTCGGTCTCCCGCTCCATCCGGTCCAGGAGATGCGCCAGACGGTCCAGGTTCTCCGGGGTGCGGCGTCGGGCGGCGTACCCGGCGACCGGGATCTCGATGTGCCGGCGCACCTCCATCAGGTCGCTGGCCGCGTAGTCGCCGAAGGTCGGGTCCTCGACGGTGTCGGCCACGACGAAGGTGCCCCTGCCGGTCCGCGACACGGTCAGGCCCATCGTCTGCAGGGCCCGCAACGCCTCACGCAGCACGGGCCGGGAGACCTCGAGGGTCCGGCCCAGTTCCGCCTCGGAGGGCAGTCTGTCGCCGATCGCGTACTCACCGCGCTCGATGGCGCCGCGAAGGTGGGAGAGCACCGCTTCCATCGCGCTGACGCGCCGCGGCCTGGAACCACCTGTCTGGCTGTCTGACAGGTTCACAGGGCGATCCTGCGGGGGAACGGCAGCGCTGTCAAGGCGAGGGTGGGGCGAGGGGCCGGCCGGGAAGAGGGAAGCGACGTCTCCGTGCCGACGCCGCGGCGCGTTCCGGGGTCTCCCCTCCCGTGTCCTGGGCAACACCTGGAACCGGTTGAACGTGGCCGCCGCCACGACCGCGGTGTTCGGGCCGCTCGCACCGCTCGGGGCCGGGGTGCTACGGCCACACCGCGTCGGCCAGCGCCACGCCCGCGAAGGCCGCGCCCAGGCCGGCCACGACACTCGCCACGACATTCACGACCGCGTACAGGCGGGCGCCGGTCCCGGCCAGGCGAAGGGTCTCGTAGGAAAAGGTGGAGTAGGTGGTGAGGGCGCCGCACAGGCCGGTTCCGAGCAGCAGTTGGACGTTCTCGCCCGCGGCGCCCGCGACGGACGCGCCGGTGAGCAGGCCGAGGACCAGGCAGCCGGTGACATTGACGGCGAAGGTCCCCCACGGGAACACCGAGTCGTGCCGGGACTGCACGGCACGGTCGGTGAGGTAGCGCAACGGGGCGCCGACCATGGCGCCCAGCGCCACGTACAGCCAGCTCACCGCGGTGTCCCGTCCGTCGCACCGGTGCCTTCGCCACGGCCCGCGTGACGAACGACCTCGCACCGCTCGAGCAGTGCCAGTCCTTCGGGGAGGAGCGCGTCGAGTTCGGGGAGGAAGGCCCGTACACGCTCCTCGGTGTCAACGACGACGACCGCCACCGGCAGGTCCTCGCTCAGCGACAGCAGCCGGGAGGTGTGCACGAGGGACGAGGTGCCGAAGCCTTCGACACCGCGGAAGACACTGGCGCCCGCGAGTCCTGCCGCGTGCGCCCGGTGGACGATCTCCGAGTACAGGGGCCTGTGCCGCCAGGTGTCGTTCTCGCCGACGAACACGGTCAGGCGCAGGGCGGAGCCGGTCAGAGGCGTCATGGCTGTCTCCTGGTCAGAACACGGCGTGCCGCCGCGGCGGCCGTCCACGCGGCGGCGAGGGCCACGACCGGGGTCACCGCCAGAAAGCCCAGGCCCGCGGCCGGGTGACCCCCGTCCAGCAGGTTCCGGATGTCGACGGCGTACGTCGAGAAGGTGGTGAACCCGCCGAGCACGCCGGTGGCGAAGAACGGGCGGACGAGGGGGTGGACGGTGCGGACCTCGGTGATGATCACCATGAAGACGCCGATGACGGCGCAGCCGGTGACATTGACCCAGAGGATCGTCCAGGGGAATCCGCCCGTGGGCGTCGGCCACCAGAGGGTGGCCGCGTAGCGCGCCGTGGCTCCCGCTCCCCCGCCGAGCGCGACCGCGGCAAGGGCGGGAACCTGGGCACGGATGCCGGGCCCGGCCCGAAGGCCCTCCGATTCCGGGGCTGTCACCGTCGTACGTCTCCCGCTCGCTCGGGATCAGCTTAGCGGCCGGCACGGAGCGGGGCGCTTCGAGATCGCGGGCGTTACCAGCCCTTGTCGAACAGCTGCGCCACCTCGACGATCCGCACCTCGTCGCGCCGGTAGTACCGGCGGTCGGCGCAGGTACGCAGCAGGCCGAGCGCCGTGAGCAGCCGGAGATGGGTCAGGGCGACCGGGCGGGGCACGCCGAGCTTCGTGGCGACGTCGTCCGCGGTGAGACCTCGCTCCGCTGCAGCGGGGTCGCTCAGCCACGTCAGGATGCGCAGCCGTGTCCCGTCGACGGGGTTCCTCAGCATCTGGTACACCTCCGCGCCGGGGCTTCCTCACTCCGGCGCCCTATCACTGTCCCGCGACCGGGGCCCTCGTGTCCCGGACTGCCGGTACCTTGTCCGGGACCCAACGGCCGTCCAGGGCACGTCCGTTCGGCAGCGGAGTGTGTCTCCTGCCCGGTGGTGCGGAGCGGCGTCACAGCCATGCCGCCGCCGGGTGGACAGGGACGGCCGCGGTGAGCGGGAGCGCCGAGTCGAGGAGATCCGCGGCTCTCCTCGCTTCAGGCGCACCCTGGTCGTACCGGTCCGCGGGGGCCATGAACCCGAGGGCCGCGGTGAGGGTGCTCGCGGCCGTCGCGGTCTGGGCGGGTAGGGCGGTGAGGGCGAGCCCGGCCGCGAGAGGCGGCAGCAGGGCGCGGAGTGTGCGTCTGGGATGGAACATGGGCGTTCGTCGTCCCTTCGACATGGGGAGAGGGGTGCCCCTGCCTCCTCGGGAGGGGTGCGGGGGCCCCTCCGCCCGCGGCCGGTGTGCTCACACGGGCGGAGGGGAGTCGCGGCTCAGCCGTCGAGTCGCACGACCCGGACGGCCCCGGCCGGGACCGGGAAGCGGCCTGCGGCGCGTTCACCGGTCAGCAGTTCGGTGCCGGGCGTGTCCAGCGGCACCTTGGCGTCGGTGGCGGTGTGGTTGATCACGAACAGGAAGGTGCCCGACCCGCCCGTGCGGCGCACCACTTCGACATCGCGGGGCAGATCGGCGCGCGGGGCGATCCGGGCGTCCTCGGCGACCCGGCCGAGCAGCGTGGCGAGGCCCTCGGCGCCGAGCCGGGTGGAGATGTACCAGGCGGTGCCCTCGCCGAGGCGGTGCCGGGTGACGGCGGGCCGGCCGGAGGTGAGACCGTCGGCGGTGATCCTGCCGACGGAGCTGGTCAAGCGCGACTCGGCATGAGGAGCGCCCGGCGCCCCACCCGGTCCGGACAGCACCGGTCCGACCTGGTGGAAGGGCCGCCCGCGCGACACGTTCATTGAATCTCGAACGAGTGTTACGGTGCGGGTATGGGAGCGAAGGCCGCCGGTGCGCGGCTCGAGGAGCGGTGGCGCGACATCCTCGCCCTGCACGCGCGCACCCTGGGCGAGGTCGACCGTGCGCTGCACCCGTACGGGCTCGGCGCGTCCGACTTCGAGGTGCTGGACCTGCTCGCCGCCGGGGCGGCCCGGGAGGGTGAGCCGTGCCGGGTGCAGAATCTGGCGGGCCGGGTCCACCTCAGTCAGAGCGCGCTGTCCCGCCTCATCGCCCGACTGGAGAAGGACGGCCTCGTCGAGCGCAGCCTGTGCCTGGAGGACCGTCGCGGCGTCCACGTGGCGCTCACACCCAAGGGCCGGGCTCTGCACGCCGGCGCCCTGCCGGCGCAGCGAGCGGCACTGGCCCGCGTGCTGGGCGACTAGCCGGGCGGGGGCCCGTCCGGCGGATCGTGCCGGGGACCCTGGGGCGGTGCGCACTTCGCCGCGGTCCGGATGCGGTGGGAGGCGTTCGGGCGGCGTCGCCGTCGGACGCCGGTCCCCCGCGCCAGGCCGCTCTCCCCACTCCCGCCCGAGCAGGGCCCCGTCGCACGGGGGCCTCATCGCGCCGGCACCTTCCGCCGCCCCGCGGCCGGACGCGCAGGACCCGGGCGCGCCCGTGCCGTCCGCACACGCCGCCGGTTCCTTCCGGCCCGTCCACCGGCCGGGCCCTGGCTCACGGGGCGGATCCGGTGCGGTTCACGGGCGGGCCAGCAGGGTGCGCACTCCCTCCGAGGTGAGCGTGAGGCGGTGGTCGGAGCTGCCGTCGATGGTCAGTGACAGGTCGTCGGCCGGCCACTGGGCGGCGAGCGCGCCGAGCGGGACCAGGCGGTAGCGGGAGACGAACGGCAGCAGCCCGGCCATCTCGAGCTCGGACGTGAACACGGGCACCACGTGGTCGCCGCCCGGCTGCTCCAGCACGGGCAGTGCCACAGCGTCCGGGTCGGCGGCCTCCTCGTCGCCCGCGTCGTCGGGAACGGGGATCAGTACGTCGCTGTTCGCGAGGGCGTCCAGCGCCACCGTGTCCTCGGTGTTCTCGGACAAAGCACCCAGGGCCCGCTGGGCGGGCGTGGGGGCGTTGTTCTCGTGCGCGGGTGTCTCCATGGCAGATTCCCTGATAGCGGCGGTCGTGCGGCCCGCCCGGGGAGACGATCCGCCCCGGGCACAGTGCTGCACGCGTACCCGGTCGCATGTCGCGCAACCCTGCGAATTCCCGGTCGCCCCTCCCCCGCGGAGACCCCCTCCGGGACGCCCCGACAGCATGGCTATCATATGAGCACCCTCTAGCTCGAAAGATGATCCTGTGACTGTCAACGAAGACTCGTTCACCCGTTGGAAGCACCGCGAGGAGATCGCGGAGTCGATGATCCCGGTCATCGGGAAGCTGCACCGGGAGCGGGACGTCACCGTCCTGCTGCACAGCCGTTCCTTGGTGAACAAGTCGGTGGTCAGCATTCTCAAAACCCACCGCTTCGCCCGGCAGATCGCCGGTGAGGAGCTGTCGGTCACCGAGACGCTGCCCTTCCTGCAGGCGCTCACCACGCTCGACCTCGGCCCGTCCCAGATCGACATCGGTCTGCTCGCCGAGGCCCACCGCGCCGACGACCGGGGTCTGTCGGTGGCCGAGTTCACCGCCGAGGCCGTCTCCGGCGCGACCGGCGCGGACAAGATCGAGCGCCGCGAGCCGCGTGACGTCGTCCTGTACGGCTTCGGCCGCATCGGCCGTCTGCTGGCCCGGCTGCTCATCGAGAAGTCGGGCTCCGGCAACGGTCTGCGTCTGCGCGCGATCGTGGTCCGCCGGGGCGGCGAGCAGGACATCGTCAAGCGGGCCTCGCTGCTGCGCCGTGACTCCGTGCACGGCCAGTTCCAGGGCACGATCACCGTCGACGAGGCGAACAGCACCATCGTCGCCAACGGCAACACGGTCAAGGTGATCTACGCGAACGACCCGACGGAGATCGACTACACGGCGTACGGCATCAGGAACGCCATCCTCATCGACAACACCGGCAAGTGGCGCGACCGCGAGGGACTGTCGAACCACTTGCGTCCCGGCGTCGACAAGGTGGTGCTGACCGCGCCCGGCAAGGGCGACGTGCCCAACATCGTGCACGGCGTCAACCACGACACCCTCAAGCCGGACGAGCAGATCCTCTCCTGCGCCTCCTGCACCACCAACGCGATCGTGCCGCCGCTGAAGGCGATGGCGGACGAGTACGGGGTGCTGCGCGGGCACGTGGAGACCGTCCACTCGTTCACCAACGACCAGAACCTGCTGGACAACTACCACAAGTCGGAGCGCCGCGGACGTTCCGCACCGCTGAACATGGTGATCACCGAGACGGGCGCCGCCTCGGCCGTCGCCAAGGCGCTGCCCGATCTGGACGCGACCATCACGGGCAGCTCGATCCGGGTCCCCGTGCCGGATGTGTCGATCGCGATCCTCAACCTCCAGCTGGCCCGCGCGACCAACCGCCAGGAGGTCCTGGACCACCTCCGCAAGGTGTCACTGACCTCGCCGCTGAAGCGCCAGATCGACTTCATCAGCGCACCGGACGCGGTGTCCAGCGACTTCATCGGCTCCCGGCACGCCTCGATCGTGGACGCCGGAGCGCTGAAGGTCGAGGGCGACAACGCGATCCTGTACCTCTGGTACGACAACGAGTTCGGCTACTCCTGCCAGGTCGTCCGTGTCGTCCAGTACGTCTCGGGCGTGGAGTACCCGACGTACCCGGCGCCGGCGGTCTGATCCGGGGGGCCGCCCCGCGCGGGCGGAGTGACGGGGCGGGGCGGACGGGATGTCCGGCCCCGCCCCGGTCTGCCCGGACGACCGGCGGTAAGGGCCAGATCGATAACGATCACCCCGTACGGGTTGCCGGGGCACGCGCAGTTCCTAGTCTTCGCACATGTCCCTCTTCAGCAGTCGCACCAGCAGACGTCCCCGTATCGCCCCCGCCCTCGACGACACCGAACTGGCCCGGGTGACAGGGAAGTTGAGCAAGCGGGGCGGGATCGGCAAGTCGGCCGACGTGGCGCTCGTCGCCACCCTGCTGGAGGAGACCGGGGACGACTGGGACAGCCGCAGCCACCGGGTGTCCGTTCTGGCCGAGGCGACGGCGGACACCGGGACCGGTTCCGCCTGGCTGGCCAGGGAGCCGGACAGCGCCGACGCCCTGGTGTTCCACGCCTGGTCCCAGCTGGCGCGCGGACTGCGGGACGGGCATCTGGAGGACGCCGGACAGCTGGTCTCCCACTGCCACCGGGCCTCCGAACTGAGACCGGAGGATCCGCTGCCGTGGGTGGCCCTGATCGGTGTGTCACGGATCGAGCGGTACGGCCAGAACGACGTCAACGCGGTGTGGCGGGAGGCCACCGGACGCGACCGCTGGCACCGTGAGGCGTATCTGCAGATGCTCGCGTATCTGTCGCCGGAGGAAGGCGGTTCCAGTGCATCCGTGCTCGACTTCGTCGACGTGGTGCGCAGCAGGATCCCGGCCAACGCGCCGTGTGCGGCGGTGGAGCTGACCGCCGCCGTCCGCCAGTACCAGGGACTGCTGGCACAGGGCGGCGTCCGCGCCATGACCGCCGGTCAGCTCTGGTCGGGCGGACAGATCGCGGCGGCGCTGGAGCAGGCGGCCGCCCTGTGGGCGAAGCCGGGGTTCTTCCAGCACGCGGCGGCGGCGGCCGACCTGAACGTGCTGGCGTACGCGCTGTGCGCGGCCGGGCGCGCCGCCGACGCGCACTCCGTCTTCCAGGCCCTCCAGGGCACGGTCACGCCCTGGCCGTGGGATGCCGACGGCCCCGCCGTCCAGCGCTACGAACAGCACCTGGCCAAGTCGGAACGGGGCCGGCAGGGCGGCATCGGCGGCTGAGCCCTTCCACCGGCCCTGTCAGGGGAGGCTCAGGGTGCTGGTGATCACTTCCCGCAAGGACCGTGCGGGGTCGGCCGGGCGGGACGTGTGGCGCCAGGCGACGAAGCCGTCGGGACGGACCAGCACCGCGCCGTCCGGGGTGATGCCGTGGGCGCCGGCCCAGTCCGTACCGGGTTCGGGAGTGAGGTCGGCGTGCGGGCCCTCGCCGATGCGGTAGGCGTCGAGGGGGACGGACAGCCGGGCCGCGAGCTCGGTGGCCGCCGTGTGCCAGGGGCCGTTCTCCGCGCTGAGCAGGACCAGGGACCGCTCGTACAGGTCGAGCGTGGAGATCCGGTTGCCGCCGCGGTCCAGCCACAGGTGAGGGGCCCGGGTGCCGGGCTCACCGGTCAGCGCGAGCGCGTCGGGGACGACCGGTGCTGTGGGATCGGCGCCCAGGACGGCGCCGCTCGGATAGCGGTAGCCCAGTGCCACGTTGAGGATGCCACCCTTCCTGCCCTCCGAGCCGGCCGTCCCGCCGGCCGGCGTGTACCCGGGGTGGCTGTGCTCCACCGAGCGGGACGAGGCGCGGGCGCTGGTCGCCTCCGCGACGGGCCGGCGTTCGGCGTCGTACGTGCCGAGCAGGGCGGGTCCGGCCCAGCCGCCCAGCACGGCGGCCAGCTTCCAGGCGAGGTTGTGGGCGTCCTGGATGCCGGTGTTGGAGCCGAACGCCCCGGTGGGTGACATCTCGTGGGCCGAGTCACCTGCCAGGAACACCCGGCCGTCGGCGTACCGTTCGGCGACCCGCTCGGCGGCGTGCCAGGCGGCCCGGCCGGTGATCGTCACGTCCAGGTCCGGTACACCGACGGCCCGCCGGATATGGGCGACGCACCGTTCGTCGGTGAACTCCTCGAGGGTCTCGCCGTGTTCGGGGTGCCAGGGCGCGTGGAAGACCCACCGCTCCCGGTTGTCCACCGGGAGCAGCGCTCCGTCGGCGTCCGGGCTGGTGAGGTAGCAGACGATGAATTTCCGGTCGCCGACGACATCGGCGAGGTCCCGGGACGTGAAGGTGACGCTGACGTTGTGGAACAGGTCGCCGGGGCCGCTGTGCCCGATGCCGAGCCGCTCGCGGACGGGGCTGCGCGGACCGTCCGCGGCCACGAGATAGTCCGCCCGGACGGTGGTGTGCTCGCCCGTCTCCCGGCTCTTGACCCGCGCCGTCACCCCGTCGGGGTCCTGCTCGAACGACATCATCTCGCTGCCGAAGCGCAGGTCCCCGCCGAGTGCGCGGGCACTCTCCAGCAACACCGGCTCGAGGTCGTTCTGGCTGCACAGGCACCATCCGGCAGGGCTGAACCGGGCGAGTCCCCCGCCGGGGTCGATCTCCCGGAACAGCCACTCGCCGGCGTCGCCCACCAGGCTCGGTGTCTGCAGGATGCCGTGGTTGTCCGCCAGCACCGACGCCGCCTCCGCGATACGCCGGTCCACCCCGGCCGTCCGGAACAGCTCCATCGTGCGCACGTTGTTCCCCCGTCCGCGCGGATGGATCGACGTGCCCGCGTGGCGCTCCACGAGCGTGTGCGGCACCCCCAGCCGGCCCAGGAACAGGGACATCGACAGGCCCACCAGGGAGCCGCCGACGATGAGGACGGGCGTGCGGTGAACCGCCTCGCCGGCCGTGTCCGATCGGTTCATGAAGCGCCTCCAGTGTGCCCGGTACGGGCTGAGGAACAGGACGCACATTCCATGCCCGGTACGGACCGGCCGGCGTCCCTGCGGCACCCGGATGGCGCGCGATTCACCCGGGTGCCCCGTGTCGCTCGCGCGCTCCGGGGGTCGCGTCAACCATCGACACATGGCGACCCCGGCCCATCGGACATGGCGGTCGTTCCTGACCTTCCGTGAAGAGCGGGTCGAAGAGGCCTCACGCAGAGGCTTCGCGAAGAAGAGGAGAGGTGCGCCGGATGACCATGTCGGGACGCATATCGCAGTCCGCCTTCGACGGGTCCAGGCTGCGGGTGATCCTGCTGCTCGACCTGTACGAAGGAGCCCAGGAGCAGTTCCTCGACGCCTACGAGCACATGCGCAACAAGGTCGCGTCAGTCCCCGGTCACCTCAGTGACCAGCTGTGTCAGTCGATCGAGAACCCCTCGCAGTGGCTCATCACCAGCGAGTGGGAGAGCGCCCCGCCGTTCCTCGCGTGGGTGAACAGCGAGGAGCACGTCGAGACCGTCCGGCCGATGCACAGTTGCGTCCGCGACACCCGGTCGATGCGCTACAGCGTCCTGCGCGAGACCCACCCCGACCGGCCGCTCACCCCCGAGGCCGCGGCGGCCGGGCTCCAGTCGGCCGCCCGCGTGGGCGACGGTGTGGCGCGCCACGCCCTCACCTTCACCGTCAAGCCGGGCTCCGAGTCCAAGGTCGCGGAGCACCTGGCCGCCTACAGGTCGCCCAAGGCGCAGGTGGACGACACCACACGGCTGCGCCGCACCTCGCTCTTCATGTACGGCAACCGTGTGGTGCGGGCGGTGGAGGTGGAGGGCGACCTGCTGGCCGCGCTGCGCCACGTGGCACGTCAGCCGGAGGTACGCGCGGTCGAGGAGGCCATCAACCCCTATCTGGAGCAGGACCGGGATCTGACCGACCCCGAGTCCGCGCGGCTGTTCTTCACCCGGGCGGCGCTCCCCGCCGTCCACCATGTGGCGGCCGGGCGCCCGGAACCCGCCGGGCTGCGGCGGCACGCGCTGTACTACCCGGCCGTCGAGGGCCGCGGCACGGACCTGGCCCGCTTCCTCGCCCAACAGGACGAGTCCGCGGCCGACGACCCGGACAGCCCGGTGTTCGCCAGCACCGTGTTCCAGCGGGACGACATCGTGGTGCGCCTCGTCGACGTCACCGGCGAACTCGACCTGGACCCGCTCGCCGCCCTCGGCATCAAGGGCCCCGGCAGGGCGGCGGAACTGGAGCGTCTCCTGGACGGCGCCGCGATCGGCGTCGAGGGCGCCCTGGATTCGGAGCGCAACCTCAACCGGCTCCTGGCGCACGCCGACATGCTGCCCGTCACCGACCGCAGCTCCGCGCATTCCTGACGGCCGACCGCGGTGACGTCCGCGGCCGTGCCCGCCCGGACGTCACCGGCACACCGGAGGTATCAACCATGTCCAAGCAGCATCCACGCATCGTGGACCTGAGCGAGACGGAACCCAACCGACGGCGCGGGGGCGACCTCAGGACCCTGCTCACACCGGCCACCGTGGGCTCCACCAGCGGTTTCATGGGGCTGGCCATCATCAAGCCCGGCGAGCGCATCGGCGAGCACTACCACCCGTACTCCGAGGAGTTCGTGTACATGGTCAGTGGCGCCCTCGAAGTGGACCTGGACGGCGCGCCGTTCGCGCTCCGCGCCGAGCAGGGACTGATGATCCCGGTCGACATGCGGCACCGCTTCCGCAACGTCGGCGACCAGGAAGCCCGCATGGTGTTCCACCTGGGCCCGCTGGCCCCGCACCCGAGCCTTGGTCATGTCGACACCGAGGAGACCGAAAGCGCTGTCTCCGGGCCCCAGTTGAAGGTCGGCGGCCCCGAGCACGGCCGGGCGGCCGAGCCGAGCGAGGCCATAAAATGACCCGGCGAGTGGCCGTCACCGGTACAGGTGTGGTCGCTCCCGGCGGCATCGGAGCGACGGCGTTCTGGGATCTTCTGGCAGCCGGCCGCACCGCGACCCGCGGCATCTCCCTGTTCGACCCGGCCGGCCTGCGCTCACGCATAGCCGCCGAGTGCGACTTCGACCCGTTCGAGCACGGGCTGGACGCGGATCTGTGTCAGCACGCCGACCGCTACATCCAATTCGCCGCGGTCGCCGCCGCGGAAGCGGTGCGGGACTCCGGACTGGACACCGGGGCCGTGGACCCCTGGCGCACGGCGGTCTCGCTGGGCAGCGCGGTCGGCGGCACCACCCGGCTGGAAAGCGACTACGTGCGGGTCAGCGAACGCGGCCGGCGCTGGGACGTCGACCATCAGAAGGCCGAGCCCAAGCTGCACCTGGCGTTCTCCCCGAGCACCCTCGCCTCGGTCGTCGCCGAGCGGTTCGGCGCCCGGGGCCCGGTGCAGACGGTCTCCACCGGCTGCACCTCCGGGCTCGACGCGGTGGGCTACGCCTTCCACACCATCTCCGAGGGCCGGGCCGACGTCTGCATCGCGGGGGCGTCGGACTCGCCGATCTCACCGATCACGATGGCGTGCTTCGACGCCATCAAGGCGACATCGCCCAACAACGAGGACCCCGAGCACGCCTCGCGGCCCTTCGACGCCCACCGCGACGGTTTCGTGATGGGTGAGGGCGCGGCGGTGCTCGTGCTCGAGGAGTACGAGCACGCACGGGCCCGCGGCGCCGAGATCCTCTGTGAGATCAGCGGGTACGCCACCTACGGCAACGCCTACCACATGACCGGTCTGACCAGTGAGGGACTGGAGATGGCCCGGGCGATCGACACCACGCTCGACCAGGCCCGTATCGACCCCACGCTGATCGACTACGTCAACGCGCACGGCTCCGGCACCCGGCAGAACGACCGGCACGAGACGGCCGCCGTGAAGCGGTCGCTGGGCGCGCACGCCCATGAGACGCCCATGAGCTCCATCAAGTCCATGGTGGGGCACTCACTGGGTGCGATCGGCGCGATCGAGGTGGTCGCCTGCGTCCTCGCGCTGAAGCACCAGGTAGTGCCGCCGACGGCGAACTACGAGACTCCCGACCCGGAGTGCGACCTGGACTATGTGCCGCGCACCGCCCGCCCGCGGAAGCTGAACAACGTGCTCTCCGTCGGCAGCGGGTTCGGCGGCTTCCAGTCCGCGGTGCTGCTGACCGGGACGGGCGGGAGGACACGATGAGCAATCGGCGCCCCGGGCGCGCGGCCGTCACCGGTATCGGTGTGGTCGCCCCCAACGGACAGCGGACGGACGCCTACTGGAAGTCCGTCCGCGAAGGCCTCACCGTACTGGACCTGATCAGCCGTGAGGGCTGTGAGCACCTGCCGCTGCGGGTGGCCGGCGAGGTCCGGTCCTTCGACCCGGCCGCCCTCATCGAGGACCGGTTCCTGGTGCAGACCGACCGGTTCAGCCACTTCGCGATGACCGCGGCCGCCCTCGCCCTGGACGACGCCGGACTCGGCGGTGATCCCGCCGAGCCGTTCTCGGTCGGTGTGGTCACCGCCGCCGGATCCGGAGGCGGCGAGTTCGGCCAGCGCGAGCTGCAGAAGCTGTGGGGAAAGGGACCCAAGTTCGTCGGCCCGTACCAGTCCATCGCCTGGTTCTACGCCGCGAGCACCGGCCAGATCTCCATCCGCGGCGGCCTCAAGGGGCCGTGCGGGGTGGTGGCCAGTGACGAGGCGGGCGGTCTGGACTCCCTCGCCCATGCGAGCCGGGCCGTGCGGCGGGGCACCGACGTCATGGTCGTGGGAGCCGCGGAGGCGCCGCTGGCCCCGTACTCGATGGTCTGCCAGCTCGGCTATCCCGAGCTCAGCACCGTCGACGACCCCGACCGCGCGTACCGCCCGTTCACCGAGAAGGCATGCGGATTCGTGCCCGCCGAGGGCGGCGCGCTGCTCGTCGTCGAGGACGAGGTCCGGGCCAGGGAGCGCGGAGTGCCCGTACGGGCCACCGTGGCCGGGCATGCCGCCACGTTCACCGGGGCATCCCGCTGGGCGGAGTCCCGGGAGGGTCTGGCCCGGGCGATCTCCGGCGCCCTGGCCGAGGCGGGCTGCGCCCCGGAGGAGATCGACGTCGTGTTCGCCGACGCCCTGGGCGTGCCCGAGGCGGACCGCGCGGAGGCGCTGGCGATCGCCGACGCCCTCGGCGCGCACGGCACCCGGGTGCCGGTCACGGCGCCCAAGACCGGCATCGGCCGTGCCTACTGCGCGGCGCCCGTGCTGGACACGGTGGCCGCGGTGCTCGCCATGGAGAACGGCCAGGTGCCGCCCACGCCCAACGTGTTCGACATCTGCCACGACCTCGACCTGGTGATGTCGCACGCCCGCCCCGCCGAACTGCGCACCGCCCTCGTCCTCAGCAGGGGACTGATGGGCTCCAACGCGGCGCTGGTCGTGCGCCGCGGTGACGATTCCGTCCGGTAGGTCCGGGCGGGGAAGGAGCAGTCACCCATGATCACCACCGAAGTGACCTTCGACGAGCTGTCCGCCCTGATGAAGCAGGCGGCCGGCATCACCGTCGACCCCCGGGAACTCAAGGAGGCCGCGGAGTCCCCGTTCGACTCCTTCGGTCTGGACTCGCTCGGACTGCTCGGCATCGTCGGCGAGCTGGAGAACCGGTACGGGCAGTCGCTGCCCCCCGACTCGGAGCGCTGCAGGACGCCCCGGGAGTTCCTGAACCTCATCAACAGCACCCTCACGGCTGGAGCCTGAAAGTGGCCGGACACACGGAGAACAGCATCACCATCGACGCTCCCCTCGACCTGGTGTGGGAGATGACCAACGACCTCGAGAACTGGCCGCGGCTGTTCAGCGAGTACGCGTCCGTGGAGGTCCTCTCCCGGGAGGGCGCCACGACGACGTTCCGGCTGACCATGCACCCGGACGAGAACGGGAAGGTGTGGAGCTGGGTGTCGGAGCGCACACCGGACCGCGAGAAGCGGACCGTGCGCGCCCGCCGTGTCGAAACGGGACCGTTCGCCCACATGGACATCCTGTGGGAGTACGCGGAGCTGCCCGGCGGGGTCCAGATGCGCTGGACGCAGGACTTCGCGATGAAGCCCGACGCCCCGGTCGACGACGACTGGATGACGGACAACATCAACCGCAACTCCCGTACGCAGATGGCCCTCATCCGGGACCGGATCGAGCAGGTCGCCCGCGACAGCGAGAGTGCGTCCGTCGCGTCCTCGCGCTGAGCGCGCCGGTCCGGACAGGACAGGACGCGGAAGAACAGGGAAGGACACCCCCATGCACCACGCCCTCATCGTCGCCCGGATGAAGCCCGGTTCGGCGCCGGACATCGCCGACGTGTTCGCCGCCTCCGACCGGGGTGAGCTCCCCCACCTGGTCGGTGTCAGCCGGCGCAGTCTCTTCCAGTTCGGGGACGACGTGTACCTGCACCTCATCGAGGCAGAGCAGGATCCGGCGCCCGCCATCGCGAAGCTGGCCTCGCACCCCGAGTTCCGTGGCGTCAGCGAGCGGCTGGAGGCGTACGTCAGCCCGTACGACCCGGCCACGTGGCGGGGCCCGAAGGACGCCATGGCGCAGTGCTTCTACCGCTGGGAGCGCGGCGCCGGTTCCTGAGCCGGGCCCGCCGAAACCCCGAGGCCGCCGGTCCCGCGTCAGTCGCGGAGCCGGCGGCCTCGGGGTCTTTCGCGCCTCGGGTCTTTCGCGCGCCGTGTGATCAGCCGGGCACGGTGCACTCGAAGGCGTGGAGATACGCGTTGACCGGGCGGATCTCGTCGATCACCAGGCCCGCGCCGGTGAGGCGGTCGACCATGCTCCGCCGGGTGTGCTTGGCACCGCCGACGTTGAGGAGCAGCAGCAGGTCCATGGCGGTGGTGAACCGCATCGACGGGGTGTCGTCGACGAGGTTCTCGATGACGACGACACGGGCTCCGGGCCGCGCCGCCGCGCGGACGCCTGCCAGCACCCGGCGGGTGCTGTCGTCGTCCCACTCCAGGACGTTCTTGATGATGTACACGTCCGCCCGGACGGGCACGCCCTCGCGGCAGTCGCCCGCCACGACGTCGACCCGGCCGGCGAGGGCGCCGCCCTCGCGCAGCCGCGGGTCGGCGTTGTCGACGACACCCGGCAGATCCAGCAGCGTGCCGTGGAGATGAGTGTGCTTCTCCAGAAGGCTGGCCAGGACGTGCCCCTGGCCGCCTCCGATGTCCACGACCGAGGAGGCATCGTCCAGGTCGAGCAGCAGGGCCACGTCCCGGGCGGACTGTTCGCTGGATGTCGTCATCGCGCGGTTGAACACATGGGCGGACTCGGGGGCGGAGTCGTTGAGATACGTGAAGAACTCCTGGTCGTACACGTCTTCGAAGACGCCCTGGCCGGAGCGCACCGCCTCGTCGAGCCGCGGCCAGACGCTCCAGGTCCACGGCTCGGTGCACCACAGGGCGATGTAGCGCAGGCTGTGCGGGTCGTCCTCGCGCAGCAGCCTGGACATCTCGGTGTGCTCGAAGGTGCCGTCGGGGTTCTCGGTGAAGACACCCTGGCAGGACAGTGCGCGCAGCAGCCGCCGCAGGGTGTGCGGCTGGGTCTTCACCGCCGTCGCCAGGTCGTCGACGGTCATGGGGCTGTCGTCCAGGGCGTCCGGCACGCCCAGCCGGACGGCCGCGCGTACGGCGGCGGCGCAGGCCGCCCCGAATACGAGCTCCCTCAGCCGCATGGGCGGCGGGGGAGCCGGATCAACGGTGGTCATCCGTTGCCTCGCTTCTGCTGTTGTGCAGTCGGTGGGGGGCGGAACAGGTCAGCACATTCCGGCGGGTTCGGAGAGCGTGCAGGTGTTGCGGCTGAACGTGTTGGTCTTGGCGGTGTCCCGGTTGGCCAGGTCGGCAGGGCTGTTGCCGGTCACCAGGTTGTCGCGGATCTCGTTGCGCTCGCTGGGCGTGCCGACGAGGCTCTTGAACAGCACGATGCCTCCGGACAGCGGGGAGGTGCCCTTGTTGTCCTCGACCCGGTTGAAGGCGACCCGTGTGTCCTCGACACCGGTGAGGACGATGCCCGAGCCCTGCAGGAAGGGCAGCCGCGGCGTCTTCGCGCAGTACTTGTTGTTGGCGTGGATGCGGTTCCACGTCACATTCAGATGGCCGGCGCGCGGCTTGGACTCGTCGCCGACCACGAACACGGCGGCGCAGTTGCCGGTGGCCTCGTTGTGGGAGACGCTCAGGTTCCGCAGCCGCCGTACGGTGACGCCGACCCGGTTGCCTTCCGTCCTGTTGTGCCGGATCTGCGTCTCCCCGGCGTCCCGGGCGCCCTCCTCGGTGTCGACGGTGTTGGCGACGAAGAGTCCGGCGTCGCCGTTCTTCCGGGCGAGGTTGTGGCTGAGCACGCTGCTGACGGAGCGTTCCTCGGCGATGCCCCACTGGCCGTTCTTCTCCGCGGTCACGTACTGGACCCTGAGGTCGTTCGTCCCGGTGGCCCACAGCCCGTTCTCGGCGAAGCCACGCACCGTCAGCGACCGTACGGTGACGTCCTCGACGGGCTTCTTGTCGGTGCCCGTGACACAGATGCCGTTGCCCGCCTTGGCGCAGGCGCTCTTGCCGGGGGCCTTGGCGGGCACCAGCACGGTGCGGGTGGCACCGTGGCCCCGCAGGGTGATGTCCGACTCGGTGATGTCGACGCTCTGCCGGTAGGTACCGGGCGCGAGGAGGACGGTGTCCCCCGGCTCGGCGGCGTCGACGGCCTTCTGGATCGACTGCCCGGGCTGTACACGGTGCACGGTCGGGTGAGGGGCCGACGGAGCGGCACCCAGTCCCGCGGCCACGATGGCGGCGGTGCAGGCGAGATACGCGATGTGTCGTCTGTTCATGTGCCGAAGTTATGAGCGGGTGGTCCACCCCGCCACCGCTGATCACCCAGCCGGGCGCGGTGATCGTCGGCCACCGGAACCGGTCCGGTCCCGCGGCCGGCCACTGAGGTCACGGCGCCGCCCCGGCAGGAGTCGTCGCACCGGCGCGCGCCGCCGGCCCGGAGCTCGCCCATTCGGCTGCGGCCGCCTCGTCCGTCCCGCCGCTCCGCGGGGTCGTTGGCTCTGACGCGCCCGCGATCCAGGGCGCCGGTGACTCCGGGCGCCCAGCCACCGCAGCCAGCCGGACGGAGTATGCCCGTGCCCCGGACACCCGGACCCCTGGCGGGCCGCCGGCGTCGTCCCGCGGTCGTCGCCGTACCGGGGACCGGCCCGACGGTGCCGGCTGCTGGCGGCCGGCGAGCGAGCCGTCGTCAACACCACCTCCGGGGCGGGCCTCCGGGGCAGCGCGGCGGGCGCCGCCTACACCGCCTCGGAGCACGGTGCGGTGGGCCTGGCCAAGAACCTCGCGGTGAGGTACCGGCGGAAGGGCATCCGGGCCGACGCCATCGCGCTGGGCGGCACCGCCACCGGCATCGCCGTCGACGCCGGCCCCGCCCGAGGAACAGGCCGCGGCCACCCTGTTCCTCGCCTCTGACACGGCGAGCAACGTCAACGGAGTGATCCTGCCGGTGGACGACGGCTGGGCGGCCGCGTGACAGGGCACCGGTTCGTTCTCCGGGTCATACGGCACGGCCCGGCACATCGGGTGACTGGGCGATCTCTTGTTCGGCGGCTTCGATGATGGCCAGTACGGCCGCCGCCGCGGCCGCGGGATCGCGGGCCTCGACGGCCCGCACGATGGCGCGGTGGCCCGGCAGCGAGGCTTCCACCGCGCCGGGGGTCCGGGTGCTGACGAGGAAGCTGTGTTCCAGCGCGATGTCGACGGCGCGGCCCAGCGAGCCGAGGAGACGGTTGCCACTGGCGTCGAGCAGGGCCCGGTGGAAGGTGATGTCGGCCTCGACGTAGCCGCCGCGGCCGGGTTCCGCCGCCGCTGTCTCCATGGCCGCCAGGGAGTCGTACAGGGCTCGTACGTCGTCGGGGCCGGCCCGGCCGGCGGCGAGCCGGGCCGCCTCGGGCTCGACGATCCGGCGCAGTTCGGTCGTGTCGCGCAGCAGAGCCGTGGCGTCCCCGGCCTGTTTCCAGCGCAGCACGTCACGGTCCAGGTGGTTCCAGTGCTCCGGGGGCAGGACGCGCGTGCCGGTGCGCGGGCGTACGTGCAGCATCCCCTTGGCCACCAGTGACTTGACCGCCTCGCGCAACACCCCTCGGCTGACACCGATCTCGGCCGCGAGCGCGTCCTCGACCGGCAACGGGTCCCCCGGTTCCCACGCGCCACCGGCGATGCGCCGACCGAGCTCGTCGACCACGCGCTGGTGCATGGTCAAAAAGTGCACCACGATCTTTGCTCACCCCCTGGACGTTATTCATCGAATCATTTAATGATAGCGCTCCAGGGTACGGCCTGCGGGCCGTCGCCCGACAACGTCCCCTCGCGAAGCGGACGACGCCGGAGCCACGGGAGGGCCTACATGACCGACGGTCACAAGACGAGTCGCCGCAGCCAGGCATGGTTCGGCGCACAGGGCCGCAGCGGGATGCTGTACCGCTCCTGGATGCGCAACCAGGGACTCGGGCACGAGGTGTTCGACGGGCGTCCCGTCATCGGCATCGCGACCAGTGCTTCCGAACTCGCCCCGTGCAACGCCCATCTGACACACGTCGCCGAAGCCGTCAAACGCGGCGTGTGGCAGGCGGGCGGCCTGCCGCTCCAGTTCCCCACCATGGCCACCGGCGAGACCCTGATGCGCCCCACCGCCATGCTGTACCGCAACCTCATGGCCATGGAGGTCGAGGAGCTGATCCGGGCCAATCCGCTCGACGGTGTCGTGCTGCTGTCCGGCTGCGACAAGACGACTCCCGCCATGCTCATGGGCGCCGCCAGCGTCGACCTGCCCGCCGTCATGGTCACCGGCGGGCCGATGCTCAACGGCAAGTACCGGGGCCAGGACGTGGGATCCGGCACCCACGTGTGGAAGTTCGAGGAGGACCTGAAGACCGGCCGGATGACCGAGGAGGAGTGCTTCTTCGCGGAAGGGTGCATGGCCCGCTCCAACGGGCACTGCATGACGATGGGGACCGCCTCGACGATGGCCTGCATGGCCGAGGCGCTCGGCATGCAGCTGCCGGGCTCCGCGGCCTGGCCCGCGGTCGACTCCCGCCGGATGGAAATCGCGCAGGCTGCGGGGCAGCGCATCGTACGGATGGTGGAGGAGGAGCTGCGCCCGTCGCAGATCCTGACCCGGGAGGCGTTCGAGAACGCCATCCGCGTCAACGCGGCCATCGGCGGCTCCACGAACGCGCTCATCCATCTCACCGCCATCGCCGGACGCGTCGGCGTCGAGTTGAAGCTCCAGGACTTCGACGACCTGGTCCGGGCGGTGCCGACCCTGGTCAACCTGATGCCCAGCGGCACGTACCTCATGGAGGACTTCTGCTACGCGGGCGGCCTGCCCGCCGTCCTGGCCGAACTGCTCGGCGGGAATCTGCTGCACGGCGAACAGATCACGGTCACCGGACACACCGTCGCCGAGAACACGGAGAACGCCGAACGCGTCGGCTCCGACGTCATCACCGGCCTCGACACCCCCTTCCAGCCGGCCGGCACCGGTATCGCCGTCCTCCGCGGCAACCTGTGCCCCGACGGCGCCGTGATCAAGCAGTCCGCCGCGTCACCGCACCTGCTCACCCATCGCGGCCCCGCGCGCGTCTTCGACTCCCCCGAGGCCTATCACGAGGTGGCCGACGACCCGGACCTCGACATCGACGAGAACACCGTCATCGTCATCCGCAACGCCGGTCCCAAGGGCTACCCCGGCATGCCCGAGGTCTCCAACGTCCCGCTGCCCGCCAAGCTGCTGAAGGCCGGCGTCACGGACATGGTGCGCGTCTGTGACGGCCGGATGAGCGGCACCGGGTACGGGACGGTGGTCCTGCACGTGGCGCCCGAGGCCGCCGTCGGCGGGCCTCTCGCCCTGGTACGCGACGGGGACCCCGTCGTCCTCGACGTCCCGAACCGCATCCTGCGCCTGGACGTGGACGACGCCGAGCTCACCCGGCGCCGGGAAGCATGGCGGGCACCCGCCGAGCGGCACACCGGCGGCTACACCTGGCTCTACACCCAGAACGTGGAACAGGCCGACCGGGGCGCCGACTTCGGCTTCCTGCGCGGAAGCCGTGGACACGAGGTCCCCCGCGACTCCCACTGAGTCCGCCCAGGCGACCACACCCCTCGAATCCAGGGAGAGCATCGATCGTGGAATCGGCAGCAGCGCGCCCTCGTCCGGCCCTCACAGCCGGCTCCGTCCTGCCGGAGGACGCCGACCGGGCCGCCCTCGTCGCGCGCGTCCACGACCCGGAATGGGACGGACCGTGTGTGGCCGCGGTCCGCGGCGAGCACGTCGTCGACCTGACGGCCATCGCCCCCACCGTCTCCGACCTCATGGAACGCGACGACGCGGCGGCGGTCGTCCGCGAGGCCGACGGCGGACACGTCTGGCGCCTGGACGAACTGCTCGAGGCACCGGCCGGCCGCCGTGACGTTCCCCATCTGCTCGCCCCCCTCGACCTGCAGGTGATCAAGGCAGCGGGCGTCACCTTCGCCCGGAGTCTGCTGGAACGCGTCATCGAGGAGCGCACGGGCGGCGATCCGGCGCAGGCCGCTCGGGTGCGGGCCCGTGTCGGGCAGGTGGTGGGCGGCACGCTCGACGGCATCCGTCCCGGATCGCCGGAAGCGGACAGGGCCAAGGAACTGCTCGTCTCCGAAGGACTGTGGTCGCAGTACCTGGAGGTCGGGATCGGGCCGGACCCGGAGGTGTTCACCAAGGCCCCGGTACTGTCCGCGGTCGGCACCGGCGCCGACATCGGAGTGCTCGGTGCCTCGGTGTGGAACAACCCCGAGCCCGAGGTCGTCCTCGTCGTGGACGCGCGCGGCCGGGTACGCGGCGCGACGCTCGGCAACGACGTCAACCTCCGCGACATCGAGGGACGCAGCGCCCTGCTGCTGTCCCGGGCGAAGGACAACAACGCCTCATGCGCGATCGGCCCGTTCATCCGCCTGTTCGACGAGGGCTTCGGCCTCGACACCGTACGCGGGCTCGACATCGACCTGCGGATCGACGGCACGGACGGCTACGTACTGCACGGCAGCAGTTCCATGCGCGAGATCAGCCGCGACGTACTGGACCTGGTGGCCGCCACGCACGGTCCGCACCACCAATACCCCGACGGCTTCGTGCTGTTCACCGGAACGCTGTTCGCCCCCACCGAGGACCGACAGGCACCCGGCGCGGGCTTCACCCACGAGTACGGCGACATCGTGCGGATCTCCAGCCCGCGACTCGGTGCTCTGGTCAACACCGTCATCCCCAGCGAGCAGGCCGCGCCGTGGACGTTCGGCGTACGAGCGCTGATGCGCAACCTCGCCCGGCGCGGCGTGCTGTGAGACGGCGCCGCCGCGCCTGCGGGATCGAGTGACGGCGTCGGGCCCCGCTCCGTGACGTCGCGGTGGTCCTGACTGCACCTGGACGCGGGCGGCGTGCGGGGGCCCCTACCGGTTCACCCCGCACGCACCCCCCTCGGGCCCCGGCGCCGCGTTCGTCATGCCGGCGCTGAACCCGGCTACGGCGGAGGGAACGTCCTCCCCCGGGCGTGGCTGCCTGCTCACCCCGGAAGCACCGGGCCGGGACCACCACATGCCCCGCCCCGCGATCCCGTGTGCGCAGCGCCGCCGCTTCGGTGACGTGCGCTGCGCACGCCGGTTCACTCCCGGGCAACCGGCTCCTGCCCCAGCCTGGCGTGCAAGCGCCGCGTGTGATCCACGTGGCGCTCGGTTCCGGTCAACGTGACCCTGGCCGTCAGTCGCGGATCCGCGCTGGAGGCGGCCAACCGCAGCTCCAGTTCACCCGGTTCGACGACCCGCCGACCGTCGCGCCCGGTGAAGGAGGCGAGGTCGGCCGGAACCGTGACACGCAGTCGCCGGGCCTCACCCGGCTTCAGGTCGACCCGGGCGTAACCGACGAGGCGCTGCACCGGCTGGACGACGGAGGCGACCGGGTCGTGCAGATAGAGCTGGACGACCTCCGTCCCGGACCGTCCACCCGTGTTGCGGACGGTGCAGGTGAGGGTGAACTCGCCGTCCGTCGGGGCCTCCTGGACGTCCACAGCCAGGTCCGTCCAGTCGAATCGCGTATAGGACAGGCCGTGACCGAAGGCGAACGCGGGGGTCGGGTCGATGTTGGACACCCCGCCGGCGTGAGCGAGCCGCGCCCCGAGGTACGTGGCCGGCTGGGAGCCCGGCCCGCGCGGCACGCTGACCGGGAGACGTCCGGAGGGATTGGTGCGGCCGCTGAGCACCCCGGCGATCGCGTGAGTGCCCTCCTCACCCGGGAAGAAGGACTGCACGATCGCGGCGGACTCCTCCACCGCGCGGCCGAGGGCGTACGGTCGTCCCGCGAGCAGCACGGTGACGACGGGTGTCTCCAGGTCGAGCAGGGTGTCGAGCAGGTGCTGCTGCGCGCCGGGCAGCACCAGCGTCTCGACATCGCATCCCTCGCCGCTGGTGCCCCGCCCGAAGAGCCCGGCGCGGTCGCCGAGCACCACCAGGGCGACATCGGCCTCGCGTGCCACCTGGGCGGCCTCGCGGATGCCGGAGAGGTCTCCGTCGTCGATTCCCGTGCCGCGGGCGACCGTGATCTCGGCGTCGGGGAACTCGGCGGCGAGCGTGTCGCGCAGCGTGGGCAGCTCGATGCCGAGTGGGGTTCCGGGGTGGCGGACGCCGATGTGCTGGGGGAAGGAGTAGCAGCCCAGTACGGCGGTGGGCTCGTCGGCGTTGGGGCCGAGCAGGGCGATGCGGCGCGGTCTCCCGAGCGGCAGGGTGCCGTCGTTGCTCAGCAGGACGACCGCTTCCTCGGCGATGGTGCGGGCCAGCGCGCGGTTCTCCGGACCGTCCAGGTCGATCCGGCCGCGCAGGGCGGCCGGGTCGTCCGGGTCTGCCCCGTCGAGTGCGGCCGGCACGGGGTTCCAGTCCGGGTCGAGCAGGCCCAGTACCGCCTTCTGGGTGAGTACCCGGCGCAGGGCACGATCGACCAGCGCCTCCGGTATGCGGCCGTCGGCGACGGCCTCGGCCAGGGGTGCGCCGTATGTCTTGACATTGGGCAGTTCGACGTCGATGCCCGCGCGCAGCGCCGTGCCGGCGGCGCCGGCCCAGTCGGCGGCGATGCCGTGCAGGGTCTTGAGGAAGGCGATGGCGAAGTAGTCGGCGACGACGGTGCCGTCGAAGCCCCACGTGTCGCGCAGCAGCCCGGTGAGGAGATCGTCGTCTGCGGCGGAGGGTATGCCGTCGGTGTCGGTGTAGGCGTTCATCACCGACCGGGCGCCGCCTTCACGGATCGCCATCTCGAAGGGCGGCAGCAGGACGTCGGCACGCTCACGCGGGCCCACGGAAGCGGGAGCGAGGTTACGGCCGGCGCGGGAGGCCGAGTAGCCGACGAAGTGCTTGAGGGTGGCGACGATGCCGGCGGACTCCAGGCCCTGCACGTAGGCCGTGCCGATGGTGCCGACCAGGTACGGGTCCTCGCCGATGGTCTCCTCCACCCGGCCCCAGCGGGCGTCGCGCACCACGTCGAGGACGGGCGCGAGTCCCTGGTGGACGCCGACGGTACGCATGTCGCGGCCGATGGCGGTGGCCATGCGGCGGACGACCTCGGGGTCGAAGGTGGCGCCCCAGGACAGCGGGACGGGGTAGGCGGTGGCTCCCCAGGCGGCGAAGCCGGCCAGGCACTCGTCGTGCGCGAGGGCAGGAATGCCGAACCGGTTCGTGGCGGCGATCCGGGTCTGGGTGCGGGCCAGGGAGAGCGCGCCCAGGGCGGGGTCGACCGGGACGGTGCCGAAGGGCCGGGTCAGCTGGCCCAGTCCGGTGGGCAGGAGCGCGTCGAGGTCGACGGCCTCCTCCATGTCGTGCTGATGGGGGGCCACTTCACCGCCCTGATCGGAGGCGCCCACCCACACCCCGTACAGCTGGGCGGTTTTCTCCTGAAGGGTCATCGCGTCGATCAGTGCGTCGACTCGCGCGGTGACGGAAACGGCGGGGTTGTTCCAGAGGGCGATTCCGGTGGTGTTCTCTACAGTTACATCGGTGTTCATTTTCCTCCTACGCCCAGCAACCCTTGACCAGGGCGTGATGGGCGAACAGGTAGACGAGCGAGAGAGTCAGGGCGGGGCGATCACGTCGGGACTCCGGCACCGGCCCGGATCCGCTTCGCCCGCGCACCGGGGGGAGGGGGAGCCTGCCGGTGCTTCCGGGGTTGATGCAGGCCGTCCCGCCCGAGCCGGTGGGTGGGGTGCCGGCCGCGATCGGGGCGGGCGCCCAGCGGCTGCGGAGTCTGGCTTGCCGCGCCTCACCACGTCCTGCCGGAATGTGATCCTGAAGCTCACATGACGTCCCGGACCGCAGGCCGGCCACCTGCCGTCGCACCGGTGTCGGTCACCGGCTGAATCCGGCGGTCAGACCGCTGAGCAGCTGGCGGCGGCCGAACGCGTACAGGACCAGGACGGGCAGCGTGGTGAGGACGACGGAGGCGAGGACGGCGGGGACATTGACGCCGTACTGGCCCTGGAAGGTCCACAGTGCGAGCGGCAGGGTCCGGCGGTCGGGGCTTTGGGTGAGGACCAGGGGCAGCAGGAATCCGTTCCAGATGGTCAGTCCGTTGAAGATGGTCACGGTGAGGATGGCCGGCCGGGTGAGTGGTGCCGCCAGCCGCCACAGTGTCGTCCACTCGGTGGCGCCGTCGACCCGCATCGAGTCGAACAGTTCCTTGGGCACGTCACGGATGAAGTTGGAGAGCACGAGCACGGACAGCGGGATGGAGAAGGCGATCGACGGGAGGATCAGCGCCAGCAGACTGTCGTACAGGTTCAGTTTGATGATGATCAGGTATACCGGGATGATCGTCGCCTGCAGCGGGATGGCCAGGCCCATCAGGAACAGCCCGTTCATGGCACGCAGGCTCCGTATGTGCCGGCCGCGGACGATCGCGTAGGCGGCCATGAAGGAGAACGTGACCGCCGGCACCACGGCGCCGAGGGTGACCACGACGCTGTTCACGAAGTAGCCGATGAAGTCGGACTCGATGACCAGCTGGTAGTTGTCCAGGGTGGGATCGCCCGTGGGCACCAGAGGGTTGCTCGTGTAGTAGCCGCTCTGGGGCTTGAAACTCGTGATGACCATCCAGTACAGCGGTACGGCGACGACGACGAGCCAGATCCACCCGGCCAGGCCGCCGACCCAGTTGCGTCGGCTGGACGCCGGACGAACGTCGGGCACCCGCCGGCGGGGGGCCTTCTCCGACGTGTGCGTCTTGGTGAGCGTGGTGGTCATGTCAGGCCCCCTCGAGTTGGCTCGCGCTCGCGTCCCGGCCTCCGAGCCGGCGCAGCAGCAGAGCGAGACCGAGGCCCACCAGGACCAGGATGACCGCGATGGCGCTGGCCGGTCCCATCTGGCTGGCCTGCCATCCCCGTTTGTACATGTCCAGTGCGAGGACCCGGGTGGCGTCGCCGGGGCCGCCCTCGGTCAGAACGAAGATGAGGTCGAAGAAGGTCAGAGATCCGACCACCATCAGCGTGGACGAGGTGATGATGGTGTATTTCAGCTGGGGCAGCGTGATGCTGAAGAACTGCCGGACCCGCCCGGCGCCGTCCAACTGCGCGGCCTCGTACATGGACTTCGGAATCTGCTGGACTCCACCCTGGTAGATCAGCGAGTGGAACGGAATGAACTGCCAGGAGACGACGAAGATGACGACGCCGAACGCGAGCCAGGGGCGCCCCAGCCAGTCCTTGACGAGTGCGTCGATCTTCAGTCCGGCACCGAGACCGAAGTTGGGGTCCAGCAGGGCCTTGTAGGCGATCGCGATCGCGGCGGAGCTGAGCAGCAGCGGGACGAAGTACACGACGCCCAGCACCGCGCGGTAGCGCTGGCGGCCGGCCATGAACGTGCCGAGCAGAATACTCAGCGGAGTCTGAACGACCCAGGACACGGCCATGACCAGAAACGTCACCCACAGGGCGTGTGGCAGCCCGGGGTTGGTGAGCACCGTGCGCCAGCTGGTCAGCCCCGACGGGTGGATGGCGCCGATCCCGTCCCACGTGGTGAAGCTCAGTGCGAAGACACCGACGAGCGGAACCACGGCGAAGCAGAGGAAGAACACCAACGCCGGCGCCGCCAGCCACGGCAGGACGCTCCGTGACTCGTGACGCGGCGGGTGGCTGGTGGGTGAACTCATGTGCCGATGACCGCATTCAGGTTGGTGGCGAACTGCCGCGGAGAGATGGACAGCTGGAACAGCTTGGCGATGTTGTCCAGGAGCGTCGCGGCCGCCGCCGGACTGAGCGCCTGGTCCCAGGACTGCACGAATGTCTTGGCCTTGCTGGCGATGCCGTAGTTCACCTGGAGGAAGTCGGCGCTCTTGGAGGCGGCCAGCAGCTTCTCCGTGCCCAGCCGGACCGGAACCGAGCCGTTGTCGATCCAGGCCTTCACCTCGGCGTCCTGGAGGACACCGGTCGCGAAGAAGTCCTTGGCGATCTTCTTCTCCTCGTCGGTGGCCTTCGAGGAGATGGACAGGTACTGGGCGGGGTTGCCGACCGCGTTGCTCGGGTCGCCCTTGCCGCCGTCGACGGGCGGGAAGTTCATGTAGCCCAGCCCGCCGCTGGAGACGAAGTCCCCGCCGTCCGTCTGCTGGATACCGTACGACCAGGCGCCGTGCAGCATCATCGCCGCCTTGCCGGTGTACAGCAGCGCCTGGTCGGCGTTGGAGTCCGCGGTGATCGAGGAGAAGCCCTTGATGAACCCGTCGGCCTTGACCAGTTCCTGCACCTTGGTCAGCGCGGTGATGGCGTCCGGGTGGGACCAGGCGTTCTTCTCGCCCTCGATGACGGCTTGGAACACCTCGGGACCGCCGATGCGGTCGAACAGGAACTCCAGCCACATCATGCTCGTCCACCGGGACTGGCCACCCAGGGAGAACGGCGCTATGCCCTTGGCGTTGAATTTGGGCACCAGCGCCATGATGTCGTCCCAGGACTCCGGCGGGTTCACGCCGACCTGGTCGAAGACCTTCTGGTTGTAGTAGAGGATGATCGGCTGCACGGTCTCGCACGGCATCGCGTAGATCTTGCCGTCGACGGTCGCCGCGCCGAACGAGGCCGGGAACAGCCGCTTCTTGACCTCGGCGTGCTCGTCGAACCACGAGGTGAGGTCCTCGACCTGACCCGCTTCCGCGTAGGTGCGCAGCGTCCCGCCGCCCCAGCCCCAGATGATGGTGGGCGCCTGCCCGGCACCGATGGCGGTCTTGATCTTCGTCTTGTACGCGTCGTTCTGGAAGGTGGTGTCTTTGATCTGGTCATCGGGGTGGGCCTTGTTGAACGCGTCCACCGCGCCGGCTCTGACGCCTTCCTGCGGCATGCCGTTCAGGTACCAGTAGGTTGCCCCACCACCGCTGCCGCTGGGACCGGACGAGCCGCAGGCCGCGAGCGCCGCAGAGACCGGCACACCGGCGGCCAGGGCGAGGAGGGTACGTCGGGAGAGCGCCATGTTTTCTCCGCACTCGAGAGCCACCGGCTTCTCGTGAGTCATGGTGAAAGGTTTTCGAAACAGTCTTGTTCGAGCTCTGTGCGTGCAAATTAGGTTTCGGGCTGTAGCCGTGTCAAGGCATGTGCACAAGCGCGTTGCAGAGCCGCAGCTAGCCTCCGGTATAGCGGGCTGGAGCGACTCTCGAGTAACCTCGACAGGACCGAAACTGTTTCGAAACGGTCTGGTTGAGGGCGGGGGAGATGCGATGGCCGCGGCTGACACGCCGTCGGTGCGGGTCACACTCCGCCGGCGGGGCGCGGTGCCGGCCGTGCCCGGCCGATCGGACCGCGTTCACCGGACGCCGTCTCACTCGGTTCGTCGGGCGGTCGGGGTCGAGGAGCCCGTCGCCACCTCCCCTGACGAGCTCGCTGCCGGGTTGCCGTACGGTTGACCGGTTCCACCCGCGCCGCCGGCCCGACCGGCGGCTCACCACGCTGGTGGACGTAGAGCTGAGAGGAACCGATGCGACCGAACGCCAGGCGCACCACTTTGGCGGACATCGCCCAAGCGGCTGGGGTATCCGTCGCGACCGTGTCCAAAGTGGTCAACGGTCGCGGTGACGTGGCGCCGCATACCCGCACCCGGGTGCAGGAACTGCTGCATCAGCACCACTATCTCGCGCCCGTGTTCCGCCACACCGAGACCGTCGAAAGCCCGACCATCGAGGTGCAGTTCAAGGGCGGCCTCAAGTCGTACGTGGCCGAAACCCTCGAAGGCATCATCGACTCCGCGACCGAACTGGGGGCCTCGGTGGTGATCAGTAAGGCGTCCGTGGCCCCGCACTGGGCCCGGGACCTGGTCTCAGCCGGGCGCCGCGCCGTCATCGCGGTCACCAGCGTGTACACCACAGCGCACCTGAACGAACTGGCCCGGTCCGGGCTGCCGCTGGTCGTGCTGGACCCACTGCACCTGCCGGACAGCCGGGTCCACAGCGTCGGGGCGACCAACTTCGCGGGCGGTCTGACCGCGACCCGGCACCTGCTCTCGCTCGGCCACCGCCGCGTGGCCTATCTCGGCGGACCGACCATGGCCGTATGCAACCAGGCACGCATGCACGGCTACCGCGCCGCCATGGAGGCGGAAGGAGCGCCGGTACCCGACGCGTACGTCCGGCCAGGAGATTTCACGTACGAGACCGGGCTGCTCGGCGCCACGGCGCTCCTGGGCCTGGAAGAGCCACCGACGGCGGTCTTCGCAGGCAACGACGAGATCGCCGTCGGTGTCATCGAGGCCGCCCGCGCCCGGGGCCTGCGCGTCCCCGAAGACCTGAGCGTGGTCGGCTTCGACGACACGAGCCTCGCCCAGATGGCCTCGCCGCCACTGACCACCGTCCGCCAGCCGCTACGGGAGATGGGCGGTGCCGCCCTGCGCACCGCCCTCCGGCTGGCCAACGGCGAAAAGGTCGAGTCCCACCACATCGAACTCGCCACCGAACTCGTGGTACGCGCCTCAACGGCAGCGCCCCACGAGGAGACTTCGGCGCGCAGGTGATCGCAGGTGGGGTCGTCGGGCAGGATCGGCGAACCGGGTCCGAGACCTCGGCGTAGAGCGACGCACCGCCTCGTAGCCCGTCTTGCTCACGTCGTCAGGTGACCCGGGCGGGCCCGGCCTTCCTCTCCTCGAATGTTTCGAAGAATTCCCGGACACCGTGTCGCCACGAGCTAGGAATGTGGATGCCTCAGGTCAAGGCCTGTCACTGATCTGTCCGTAAACAGCTCCTCATCGATCGACAGGCCGTCGCGTCACCGCCACACTCCGGAGTGCGGATGTTCGCCTTGCTGCTCGATGGGTCCCTGAAAGTTTCGATCGAGAAACCGAAACTTCTTCTGCGGAGAGTATTGACGATCCACCGTCAACACCTCAATCATCCCTGTCTGGGAAACCGGTCACAGTTCGACATGTCGAACCAGTGGACGACGCGTTCCCCTCCGCTTCAGTCCTTCCGTGATGTCCACCTTGGAGGCACACACATGGGCTCCTATGCCCTTCCCAGACCCGTAGTTCGCCGGAAGATCCGCGGCCTGTTGATGGCGCTGGTCGTCGGCGTCCTCGGTGCGGCCACCGCACTGGTCGCGCCGCCGCCCGCACACGCCGCCGAAAGCACGCTCGGCGCCGCGGCGGCGCAGAGCGGCCGCTACTTCGGCGTCGCCATCGCCCAGGGCAGGCTGAGCGACTCGACGTACACGACGATCGCGAACCGTGAGTTCAACTCGGTGACGGCCGAGAACGAGATGAAGATCGACGCCACCGAACCGCAGCGGGGCCAGTTCAACTTCACCGCCGCCGACCGCGTCTACAACTGGGCGGTGCAGAACGGCAAGGAGGTGCGCGGCCACACCCTGGCCTGGCACTCCCAGCAGCCCGGCTGGATGCAGAGCCTCAGCGGCAGCGATCTGCGCCAGGCGATGATCGGCCACATCAACGGCGTGATGGCCCACTACAAGGGCAAGATCGCCCAGTGGGACGTCGTGAACGAGGCCTTCGCCGACGGCAGTTCGGGAGCCCGACGCGACTCCAACCTGCAGCGCAGCGGCAACGACTGGATCGAGGTCGCCTTCCGCACCGCGCGTGCCGCCGACCCGTCCGCCAAGCTCTGCTACAACGACTACAACGTCGAGGACTGGACCTGGGCCAAGACCCAGGCCATGTACGCCATGGTCCGGGACTTCAAGCAGCGCGGCGTGCCGATCGACTGCGTCGGCTTCCAGTCGCACTTCAACAGCGGCAGCCCCTACAACAGCAACTTCCGCACCACCCTGCAGAACTTCGCCGCCCTCGGCGTCGACGTGGCCGTCACCGAACTCGACATCCAGGGCGCCTCGCCCACGACCTACGCCAACGTGATCAACGACTGCCTGGCCGTCGAGCGCTGCCTCGGCGTCACCGTCTGGGGTGTGCGCGACAGCGATTCCTGGCGATCGGAGCACACGCCGCTGCTGTTCAACAACGACGGCAGCAAGAAGCCCGCCTACACCGCCGTCCTCGACGCACTCAATGGCGGCGACTCCACCGAGCCCCCTGCGGATTCCGGACAGATCAAGGGCGTCGGTTCGGGCCGCTGCCTGGACGTGCCCAGCGCCAGTACCACCGACGGCACCCAGCTCCACCTGTGGGACTGCCACAACGGCACCAACCAGCAGTGGGCGTACACCGATGCCGGCGAGCTCAGGGTCTACGGCGACAAGTGCCTGGACGCCGCCGGTACCGGCAACGGCACCAAAGTCCAGATCTACAGCTGCTGGGGCGGCGACAACCAGAAGTGGCGCCTCAACTCCGACGGATCCATTGTCGGCGTCCAGTCCGGCCTCTGCCTCGACGCCGTCGGAGGCGGCACCGCCAACGGCACCCTGATCCAGCTCTACTCCTGCTCGAACGGCAGCAACCAGCGCTGGACCCACAGCTGAGGGGACCTGCCGCGAACGAAGGAGTGAATCGGTGAAGCCCTATGGCGCGGCTTCCCCCACCCCTCCAAGAAGACATCGCTGGTCGTGACCACGACGTACCAGACATCGGCGTCCACCGTCGCCGCCTCGGCGGTCGCCGGACTCACCGCCGCGAGCATGCCGATCGCGAGGGTCGCCGCCACCACGGCGGCGGCCCCCGGGTCGCTCCGGTGCCTGGATGCCTTCGCCATCGGTTGGGCGTAGTGTCCGCATATGCGTGGTGTTCGGTGTGACTGGTGCGATGCAGTCCTGCCGGGGACAGCGGCGCACGTTTCCCGGTGGCCGACGCACGACACGGCCGGACGGGGCACCCGGGGGCCGGTCTTCATGCCGCTGCGGGTTCGGGTGGGCAGCTGATGGAGACCGAGATGGCTGCCGTGGTGCGCAGCAGCGGCGCGTTCGCCGGGCTGCTCTACGTTCTGCCGCCGAGCGACAGAACGCTGTGGCTGGTCATGGTGGCGGGAGCCCCGCACGAGCTCGCGGCTCCCTGGCGGCGGGTCGCGCTGACCGACCCGGTGCCGGTGGCGGACGCCGTGCGTGAGCGGCGCCTGGTGTGGCTCGGCGGTCAGGAGGAGATGGCGCGCCGGTACCCGCGGCCGGCCCTGGTGCTGCCGTACGACTTCGCGATGGCGGCCGCGCCGCTCACGTCGGCCGCCGCGGTTCTGGGCGGGTTGGTGCTGTTGTGGCCCGGGACCCATCCACCGCGGCTGAGCCGCGGTGAACGCGAGGCGATCGAGTCGGGCTGCGACCACCTCGGCAACCTCCTCCAGCAGTCCGTGGACCGAGGTGAACCGCTGTTGCCCGGCGGCCGGCCACGGTCCCTGCCCCTGCCGAGCGGGCGCACCGTCCCGCCCGGCGAGGCTGCCGCGGTCGCCGCCTTCGTCGACCGCCTGCCCGGAGGTTCCTGCGCGCTCGACGTGTACGGCCGCATGACGTTCGTCACCCCAGGCGCCGCCGACCTCCTCGGTGCCGGTCCTGACCACCTGGTGGGTGCCCTGCCCTGGGAAGCGCTGCCGTGGATGGACGTCCCCCAGGTCGAGGACCGCTACCGGGCCGCGATGGTCAGCCGTCAGCCGCAGGCGTTCACCGTCCTGCGCCCGCCGGAGACATGGCTGGCCTTCGAGCTCTACCCGGACCCCTCCGGCATCAGCGTCCGCATCACCGGCGCCGACCCGCCCGAGGCCGCTTCGGCATCGCCGTCCGGGCCGGCCACCGGCCCCAGCCGCGCCACCCTGCTGTACCACCTGATGCAGTTGGCCGCCACCCTGGCCGAGGCCGTCGGCGTCCAGGACGTGGTCGACCAGACCGCCGACCAGCTCCTGCCCGCTCTCGGAGCTCAGAGCCTGGTGCTGATGACCGCCGAGGACGGCCGCCTGAAGATCCTCGGTCACCGCGGCTACAGCCCCGAACTGATGAGGCGCTTCGACGCCGTCCGCCTGAGTTCGGACATCCCCGCTGTCAGGGTCCAGACCACCGGCGTCCCGGGCTTCTTCAGGACGTTCGCCGAGCTTCGGCACGACTATCCGTCCTTCGTGCCCGAGGACGGGATGGCCGCATGGGCCATCCTGCCGCTGATCGCCTCCGGCCGTCCCAGGGGCTCCCTGCTCCTCGCCTATGGCCGGCCCCAGGCCTTCCCCCCCGGTGAACGCGCCGTTCTCACCTCGATGGCGGGTCTGGTCGGGACGGCCCTGGACCGCGCCCGCCTCTACGACGCCAAGCACAACCTCGCCCTCCACCTGCAGTCCGCCCTGCTGCCGGACGCCCTGCCGAGGGTCACCGGGCTGAAGGTCGCCGCACGCTACCTCGCGGCGGCCCGGGGTCTGGGGATCGGCGGCGACTTCTACGACCTGATCCGCCTCGACGAGCACACCGCCGGTGCCACCATCGGCGACGTGCAGGGCCACAATGAGGACGCCGCGGCGCTGATGGGGCAGGTCCGCACCGCCGTCCACGCCCACGCCACCGCGGGCGCGTCCCCCGACCAGGTCCTGGCGGGCACCAACCGCCTGCTCATCGACCTCGAGTCGGGCCTGTTCACCAGCTGTGTCTACGTCCATCTCGACCTCGCCGCCCGTCGCGCCTGTGTGGCCACCGCCGGCCATCCGCCGCCGCTGCTGCGCCATGCCGACGGGCGTACCGAGCTCCTCCGGGTCTCCCCCGGTCTCCTGCTCGGGATCGAGCCGGACTCCCGCTACCCGACCCTGGACGTCCCCCTGCCGCCCGGCTCCGTGCTCGTCCTGTACACCGACGGACTCGTCGAAGCACCCGGAGTGGACTTCGACGACGCCATAGCGGCACTCGCCGGGCTCCTCGAACGCACGGACCCTGCCGACCTCGACGCCATGGCCGACACCCTCGTCCGTCACGCGCCCAGCCCGGGGGACGACATCGCCCTGCTCCTCATGAGCCCCGACGGATGAGGCCTGGGAACGCAACCGGCGGTGCCCCGTGTCACCCGCCGGACGGACAGGGTTCCCGCACGCGGCTCAGGCCGTGTTTCGGTGACCGGCCGGAGGGTGACTCCGAGACTGATGTGGGCACAACGGCTCCCCGTCGAAGGGAGGGTGCCCATGCCCGAAGGCCGTCTCCCAGCAGGCCCCGACACCCCCCGGAGGCCCATGTCCACCGCACCAGCCGCCGACGTGGTCCGGGCGCGGGGGGCCGCCGTGTCCGAGCCGCCCTCGGAGCAGCTCGACGCGCTGCTGCGCGAGTTCTCGGAACAGCCCCCGGGACCGCGGCGGGACGCCCTGCGGAATCACGTCATCCATCTGCTGCTGCCGATGGCTCGGCGTGTCACGTGCCGCTTCCGACGCCACGGGGAGGAGTTCGACGATCTCGTGCAGGTCGCGTCCGTGGGGCTGATCAAGGCTGTTGACGGCTACGACCCCGCCCTGGGCCACGCCTTCCTGTCGTACGCGCTTCCCAAGGTCACCGGTGAGATCCGGCGGCATCTGCGCGACCGCACGACGCTCGTCCGGCCGCCCCGGCCCCTCCAGGAGGCGAGCGGCCGGATCTTCCAGGCCGTCGAGGAGCTCGAACAGCGGCTCGGCGGCCGCTCGCCCACCACGGAGGAGATCGCCGAGCACACGGGGCTCGGGCGGGACCGCGTACTGTCCGCGCTGCGAGCGGCGCACGCATGCCGTACGCGTTCCCTCGACGAGCCCATCCGGCACGACCAGCGGGCATCGCTCGCCCATTCGGCCGGTGCCGAGGACCCGGCACTCGGCCGGGTCCTCGACACCCTGTCCGTGGCCGCCCTGGTGAAGCACCTGCCGGAGCGCGACCGCCGAGTGCTTTACCTGCGCTTCTACCGGGAGTGCACCCAGCAGCAGATCGCCGATGCCGTCGGCGTCTCCCAGATGCAGGTGTCACGCATTCTGCGACGTTGCCTCGACCGGCTGCGCGAGGCGCTCGAGGCGAGCGGGCCGTGCCAGAAAGCCGGCGCGGAGGTACGGCGTCCGGTCACCGGCAGGGCCGCTCGGCCGGCGCGCGCCTCACGCGGCCTCCGCGACCTGCCGGAGCCGGTGCGTCCTGCCGGTTCCGCCGGTCCGGCATCCCCGGCGCCCCGCCCGGCGGCTCATGCACAGCCGGCCGGCTCGGCTCCGCCCGTCGCGGTCGCTGCGGCGCCCCGGCACCGGTGCGGTGGCGGGCCCCCGGCCCGGCGGCGGTCCGCCGGCTCACGGCAGTCGATCCCCTCCGGCCCACCGCGGCTCGTCCCGTCCGCCTCACGGCAGCCGATCCCACCCCGCACACGGCCCTGGACGCGCTCCTGGGCCGCGCCTCGGACCACGCCGGCCGTGTCGGCCGGCGGCCGGCTCGGGGGGGGGGGGGGGGGGGGGGGGGGGGGGGGGGGGGAGAGGGGGGGGGGGGGGGGGGTGGGGGGGGGGGGGTGGGGGGGGGGGGGGGGGGGGAGGGGAGA